>JBEKVS010000033.1:0-35942 GCA_049513795.1 Occallatibacter sp.
CGACGAATCCGTCAGCCGGCAGGAGTGGGCCGCCCTTGCGGACGATTGGTTCCAAAAGCTGGATACGGGCCATACGGGAGAGGTCACCCGCGCCGATTTTGTGGCGCATTTCAATGCGTTGTTACCCCCGCTCGATATGCGCCGGTTGGGCCTGGATGCGAAGCCTGTGCTGCAATGGCCGGAGTTCAACACGCTGATTGGCGGTTACTTCAAATTTCACTGGCCCGATCCGCAGCTGATTCATGTCAAGATCGATGATCCGAGCAGCCCTTTGACGGCGATGTTCCATGGCCAGGAGTTCGAGATCCATGACGAAACATACACATTCGAGCAGGATTCGTTTTCGCGCCGGAATGTGCATGTATTGACGAGCATCGACTACGACAAGATGAGCGCTGCAGATAAGGCCAAGGAAGAGCGTCCGCGCACCGATGGCGATTATGCACTGAGCTACATTCGCCGCGAGGGGAAGGGGCGGGTGTTCTACGAAGGGCACGGCCACAGCGATCGTGTGTATGCCATGACGCCGATGCTGGAACACATTCGAGCCGGGATTCAATACGCGCTGGGCGAACTGCAAGCGGACGACAGCCCCTCGGTAAAATAAGCAGTCCGCTGAAGCAAACGAGGGAAACTGGGCTGCGCCCTATGCTGAGACCCGTTCATGGCGGAAGCTTCGGCAGGCTAGGGTGAGGTGCCCGCTGTGCAGGCCGATGCGCCGATTGCGCGCAGCCAGGGAACGGGTTGAGTCCCAGAAACCGCACTGCTTGCCAGTCAGATTCAACGAGAAAACTATGGCGAGCACCATCCTTTTCCGGAACGTCGCCTGCTTGTCCCCCTGGTGAAGTCACGTACCATAATTTTGCCCAACAACCACAAGCGGAGGGAACTGCGTGAATACAAGAACGATCAGGAGAGCCTTTAGGTCGACATTGCCCATGGAGACACTCGTCCGGGTGGCCGCATTCGCAGCCAGGATGAGGATCGCGTGAAGCGAAGGGATTTTGTTCGGCTTGGATGCGCCACCATGATCGCGACCGGGGCAGGCAAGCTGCGGCCCGCTTTTGGGAAGCCGCCAGACCTCCGGCAGGATCCGGGGCCGACCCGGCATTCGATGGCGCCGTTGGAACCGAAGGCGTCGGAACCGAAGACCACCGAGCATGGGGCGGATTTCACCCTGCAAATCGCGCCCATGCTGGTCGAGCTGGCCCCGCAGGTTGTGTTGAGCACAATCGGCTACAACAATAAAGTCCCCGGTCCCCTCCTCCGGATGCGCGAGGGCCAGCCCGTCATTATCGACGTTGTGAACCACACAGACGTTCCGGAGTTTGTGCATTGGCATGGCCTGTTCGTCCCCTCGGATGTGGATGGAGCGGAGGAAGAAGGCACTCCCCCGGTTCCGCCACACGGCAGACGTCGTTATCAATTCGTGGCCAAGCCGGCGGGTTCGCGATGGTACCACTCGCACACTGCGGCCATGATGGATCTGCATCGAGGCAGCTACACCGGCCAGTTCGGTTTTTTGATGATTGATTCTGCGAATGGCCCTGGACACTACGACCAGGAAGTCTTTCTGGCGCTGCGTGAATGGGAATATTTTCTGTCTACGATGGATCCGGACGAGATGGCGGCGGATCCCAGCGACCCAATGCCCGAAAAACCCGCCACTCCAGACCGGCGTCCGAACGGACTCGAGGTCAGCGCTCCTCTTTATTCGATTAACGACAAAATGCTTGGGGCGGGGGATCCTCTACGCGTGAAGCCCGGTCAGCGCGTGCTGATGCACCTGCTCAACGCGAGCGCCGCCCAAATTCATCGTCTGGCTTTGCCCGGCCACAAGTTTCAGGTGATCGCTCTCGACGGCAATCCCGTGCCCACGCCTCAGCCGGTCGACGTGATTGAGATCGCCCCGGGCGAGCGCGTGGATGCGGTTGTGGAGATGAATAACCCCGGCGTCTGGATTCTTGGGGAACTCCGCGATATTGCGCGGCAATCGGGCATGGGCATCGTGGTGGAATACGCCGATCAACAGCAGCGCGCGCGATGGACTCCGCCTCCGAAGTCGCGCTGGGACTACACCATTTTTGGCACCGGTTTTGGCACGACGGGTTTTGGCACGACCACGCCGCATCCCGCGCCCGACCAGACCATTGACATGGTCTTTGAAAAAGTGCCAGGCGGACTCAACGGCATTAATCACTGGCTCGTCAACGGCAAAGAATATCCGCATGAACGGGAATTCGTGTTCCGGCAGGGAGGCCGCTACCGGCTGGTGTTTCACAATCGCAGTGACGATTCGCACCCTTTGCATATCCACCGGCACCTGTTCGAGCTCGTCGAAATCAACGGCAAGCCGACTGCCGGCATCAAGAAGGACACGGTGATCGTTCCCGCATTTGGACGCGCCACGGTGGATCTGGTCGCCGACCAGCCGGGCCTGACGCTGTTTCACTGCCATATCCAGCAGCACATGGACTTTGGTTTCATGGCGCTGTTCCGCTACGCCTGAGCGCCGCATCGGTTGCAAACAGGGCGATTTGCGATGCTGCAAACATGCTTGTGCGCTCGTTCAGCGGCACAGCTTAGAACCTGTTTAAGAACTCGGCTGGAACGAGAGGTGTGGTCGGTCAGGGCTTCAGCCCTGACAATCAGGAAGCGAAAAAGATGCCGGCCTTTAGGCCCTGTGGCGTGTCCTTCTGCCCAAAGCCAAGCCGCAGGGGCTAAAGCCCCGCTCGATTATTCTGCGTTAATGTCCGGGCTGAAGCCCGGACCTACCTCCCAAACGAGTCCTTAAACACGTTGTTAGAGCCGTCGTGTCGTGCCTCAGTGTCGTGCATCGACTCCGGCCCCGCCGAAGGCAAGCTCCCTTCCAGGTCCTGGGAACGCAACACACATTCCTCGGCGAGCATTTCCGTACGGGGATCGGATTCTCCGGTAATTTTTGCATTTTATTAACACGTTCGAAATGCAAGCGAAATATTGACGGCTAAAAATCCGGCTGGCGAGACCCTTTCCAAAAATTCGAACCGGAGGAACTGCATGAAGACGATCCAAGGAAGATTTCGAGCGGCTGTGCTCGTGGGCTCGGTGCTGGCATTTGCAATTGGAGTACCGGCGCAGAATCCAAACAACAATACGTGGCCTTACGCAACGGAGGGCGGCGTCTTCTCTGGGACTCTGCTCGCGGTGGTCGGCGACGTCGCCTGCCAGCCAGGCGAGACGGAACCCTCTGGTGAGAAGGGGAGTGAAAGCTGCATCAACCCCAAGTCCCCCTACACCAGCACCTCTCTGTGGCAATCCCAGGAGGCCACTGCGAATCAGATTGAGGCTATGCAGCCTGCCGCCGTCGCGCTCCTCGGAGATCTGCAATACCAGGTAGGCCAATATTCGGACTTTGAAGGATCGTTCGATTTGACGTATGGCGCCTTTAAATTTCTCCAGCGGCCCGCGCCTGGCAACCACGAGTTTTATGACGAGCATGGCGCGACCGGCGTTGCCGGATACGGCTACTTCTCCTACTTCAACGGCTTCCAGATCAATACCGCAGGCGCTCCATTGACGGCCACGATAACGGACCCGTGTCCACCAACCCTGGTCTGGGACGACCCGAACCCGCCGAACCCGCCGTCCGCTCCGGCGAGCCCGTGCGGCTATCCGGGCGCTACCACTCCCAACCCCCAACCCGTTCCACGGGCGGACGGCCAGGCGGGGCACTTTGAGGAGCCGGACGGCGGAGTCGGAGTCGGAGATGGCTGGTACTCGTACAATCTGGGCTCCTGGCATCTTATTTCGCTCAATATAGAGTGCTCGACGCAGCCGGGGGGCTGCTCGAACACAGGCTCCTGGTTTGCCGCCGAACTCGCATGGCTGCAAAAGGATCTCGAAGAAAACCACGCCGCTTGCACAGTCGCCTACTGGCATCAGCCCACGTTCAGCGCTACGAACGGCATCACCCAGGAGGGCGTGACCTCTCAGGCCTTTTGGCAACTGCTCTACCAGTACGGAGCCGACCTGGTGCTGAACGGACACGACCATCTCTATGCCCGCTACCAACCCCTTGAACCCAATGGGACGCCCGATCCACGGTGGGGCATACGGGAATTCATCGTGGGCACCGGAGGCGAGACACTCGATCCGATCGCCTTAACCCCTGTGACGTCCGCCCAGGCCACCAGCGCGACCCCCGAAACCAACCAGGAGGACCCCAGCGGCAACGTGAATTTCAACGCACAGAACCTCCAGGCGTATAGCGGGGACTACTGGGGCGTGATGGGCCTGACGCTCTATCCGAACGGCTACGCGTGGGATTATGAGTCGGCACTGGCAGGTCCTGCAGGTTTAGTTTCAATCAACGGTCCTACATTTCCTGCGCCGAATGCGAATGGTGGTTATAGCGACAAGGGCTTCAGCAGCTGCCACGGCCCACGCCGCTGGTTGTAGCGACCGGATCATTTTCGCCATCTTCGGCTTTCACCTTGCCGCAGTACGCATTCCCCTTCGCGAGAGACCGCGAAGGGGAACTTCTCTTGATTGGCTCTCAGTCCTGGTCGCGGCCTTTCCTCATTCGTGCCTCCATGAAAGCGCAGGTCGGAAGCCAGCTCCTCCGACAGGGTCTCAAGTTCGCTCCGGATTCGAAGTTTGATCGGGCCGAACCGAAGCTCTCGGATGATAGACTGGCCGCTAAGAATGCCACAGATATTGATTGTTACCGGGGATGCAGGCGAATCCTACGAAGCGCTTTACGCGGTTCATCGGTTTCGAGAGGAGGACTGGCGCGTAAGCGTTGCTGCTCCCTCGATTCGCCGCTTACATCTGGTAATGCACGACTTTGAGCCAGGGTGGGATACCTACGTCGAGCGTCCCGGCTACGGTCTGGAGGCCGACCTCTCGTTTGACCAAGTCGATGTGGGTGATTATGACGCCATTCTCATTCTCGGCGGCCGCGCTCCTGAGTACCTCCGCAATGATCGGCGGTTGCTCGACATAGTCCGCGAATTCGACGTGCAGAAAAAATGGATCTTCGCCATCTGCCATGGCATCCAGGTACTCGCCGCCGCAGACCTCACGAGAGGCAAGCGCATTACCTGCTATCAGCACGTCCGCTTCGAAGCGGAGCAAGCTGGAGGAACATTTGTAGACCAGCAGGCCGTTCGGGATGGACGGATGGTCACCGGGCAGACCTGGCAATCGCATCCCGAGTTTTATCGGCAGATATTTGCATGCTTGGCGTCACGGTCCTGAAGTCGCGGCGTTGATCGAATCGTAGATGAAACGCTTGCGCGGCCGGCACAGCGCCCACCTCGAACTAAATCATTCCTGCCGCAATGCGGTTGTCGGATCCACCCCGCTTGCACGCAAGGCAGGAATGAAACCCGCCAATCCCGCAGCGACAGTAAGAACAATTGCCGAGCCGAAGAGGGTGAACGGATCGCGCGGGTTCAATCCGAAAAGCTGGCTCCGGATCAGATCGGCGAGGGCCAGCGCCAGCAAGAACCCGGCAGCCAGACCGGCTCCGATAAGAATGAACACTTCGCGCATCACCATCCCGATCACGTGGCCGCGCAATGCGCCGAGCGCCATCCGAATGCCAATTTCGCGCTCGCGCCGCGAGACTGCGTAGGCCATCACGCCGTAGAGACCAATCACGGCGAGCAGCGTGGCTACTCCTCCAAAGACCGCGGAAAGGCTGGCGACCAAGCGTTCGGTCCGCAGCGAGAATCCGATCTGTTCATTCACGGTTTCAAGGTCAACCACCGGCACATGCGGGTCGAACTGGCGCATGCGCTCGCGAAGCGCATCCTCGAACAGGTGCGGATCGGCCTGCGTACGCAGATAGATGGTCATGCCACGGAATTTGATGTCTTCGTAGTACGGAAAGTAGGCCTGCGGCGGCGGCGTCTCGCGCAGATCCCGATATTTCCTGTCCGGAATCACTCCAATGACTTCAATATCCGGCGTGACTGTCTGTGTGTCGTTCACCAGCCCGAATCGCTGCCCGATCGGATTTCGGCCCGGGAAATATTTTCTGGCAAAACTCTCATTGATAACGGCGACTGTGTATTTGAGCGACGCATGGTCTCGCGGGGTGATGGCACGGCCGGCGAGAAGGGGAATTCCGAGCGTAGCAAAGTAGTCCGGGCTGACATTGTTAAGAACCGGTTGTTGCTCGATGGGCGCTCCTTCGAAATCCTTGCCCACAATTGCGTTCTGCCAGGCATAGCCCTTCAGGAGCGACATGGCGGAGAGTCCAACCGACGTAACACCGGGCATGGTTTCGAGGTTGACGTTCAAGCGTTCAAAGAACGATTCGGTTTGTTCGTCGGTGTATCCGCTGAGCGATGGGTTGATGGTGAATGTGAGGAGTCGATCGGTGGGAAACCCTGGCCCCAGGTTCTCGAGGTTGCGCAAAGTGCGGACAAACAGGCCCGCGCCAAACAGCAGCACCAGGGACAAAGACACCTGAACGCCGACCAGCAAGCGGCGAAGAGAGATGCCGCCGGCCGAAAGAGCGCTGGACCTGTCTTTAAGCGCAAGAGTAATCTCTGTGCGCGAGCCGCGAACGGAAGGAAGGAGACCAAAGACCAGTGAGGTCAGGAGCATGATTCCCACGACGAAGGCCAGCACGCGCCCGTCTGGAATGGGAGAGACAGCAAATTCTGCAGCCGCATCCGCGGGCAGATAAATGCGCAGGAGAATGCGATCCGCCAAAAAGGCCAGCGCCAGCCCCAGGATCGTGCCTGCGCCCGCCAGAAGCAAACTTTCCAGCAACAACTGGCGAACAATGCGGGCCCTGCCAGCGCCGATGGCGAGGCGCACAGCGAATTCCCGCTCGCGCGCAGTGGCTCGTGCCAGCAGCAGGTTGGCCAGATTGGCGCAGGCAAGCAGAAGCACTGCTCCGGTGAGCGCGACGAGAAGAAGCAGCGGCTTGCGCATGTACTCGCGAAGCCCGTTCTCGGCGCCGGGCAAGAGTTCAACGCGATTCCGGAGAAGCAGTTCCCGATCTTCGGCTGTCGCGTTTCTTGTGAATTCAGGCTGCACAGACTCCATTTCAAGAATGCTGTGCATGAGGGGCTGCAGAGAAAGTTGCGCCTGCTCGAGGCTGACGCCGGGCTTGAGGCGCCCGTACGCGGTGACCCAACTCAGTCTACGGGGCCTGTCTTTGAGGCCATCCGAGCGAGGCGTCATCTCAGTCTTCATCATGATGGGAACGAATACTTTCGCTGGGACGCCCAGTTCCACGCCGTCAAAGCCAGGCTGTGCGACTCCGATCACCGTCATCGCGAGCCTGTTGAGGCCGATCGTGCGGCCGACGATGGTGCGGTCGCCATTGAAGTAGCTGCGCCAGAAGCTGTAGCTGAGGACCACGACGGGCTTGCTATCGGGAACCGCGTCGTCGTCGGGAGCGATGGTGCGGCCCAACGCCGTCCCCACACCGAGGATCGAGAAGTACGAGCCAGAGACCAGTTCTGCGGAAATTTGCGCGGTTCGGTCACCGTAGCCGATGTCTACAGTGGCTGGAAACCGGCAGAACATCCCGGAGAAGACTTGATTGTGATCGCGCAGATCTTCAAACATCGGCCAGGAGATGGTGTTTGGGCCGTAACTGTTGCCGTAATGGTTGCCGGTCTCGCGAACGATCACGACCTTTTCAGGGTCACGCACGGGCAAGAGCCGCAGCACAACCTGATCGAGCAGGCTGAACATCGCAGTGTTGGCGCCGATCCCGAGCGCCAGCGTGGCCATTGCAACCAGCGTGAAAGCAGGATTCTTGGCGAGCGTTCGAACTCCGTACGACACATCCAGCGCGAGCCTTTCCAGCCACACTCCTGCGCGAACGTCGCGAACGCTCTGTATTACCTGCTGTGCCCCGCCCATTGCCCGGTGGGTGTCACGCTGCGCCTCCTCGGGGTTCACACCGGCCCGCACGCTTTCAGCCGACATCAGCTCCACAAAGGCCTGGAGTTCCTCATCGAAGTCGCGATCGAGTTGTTTTCTGCGGAACAGGTTGTTCCACAGCGCGCGGAGTCGACTGATCACAGAGCCTCCTATGTGGTGCGCAAGGCGGTTGCCATGGCAAGAGATATTCGCTCCCACCGTTCTGACTCGGTGTGCAGTTGCTTCTTGCCGGCCTTGGTCAACGCGTAGAATTTCGCGCGCCGGTTGGTTTCCGATTCGCCCCAGGAGGATGTGAGCCAACCGGCCTGTTCCATGCGGTGCAGGGCGGGAAAAAGAGAGCCGGCTTTGACGTCGAAGGTTCCATCGGTCATCTGCGCGATTCTGCGCGATATGCCCATTCCATGCAGTTGCTGGAGGGTAAGAGCCTTCAGGATCAGGAGATCGAGTGTGCCTTGCAGCAGATCGGATTGAGGAACGGGCAAGAGTCCTCCTATTGTCTGTCTATAAGACGGTAGCACAGCTCTTATAGAGCGTCAATAAGGGAACAGCAGCACACGCTGCCATGTGCGCTATGCTGGAATAACGGAAGATTATGGAGAGCGAAAACTCGTTTTGGAACCGGCGGGATTTTTTGAAGGTAGGCGGCACATCCGTGGCGGCTCTGGGCTTGGCGGAGACGGCGGCTGTCCCGATACAGGCTGAGCAAGCGACTGCGGGTACGCCGCCGGATACACCCTATCCCAAGCTCTCCATCATCACGCCGTACTCGCCGCAGAAGCTCGCCTTTGCCGCACAGGCCGGTTACGAAGGCGTCGTGGTGACGCCGGGTAGGGACTTCAATCCGAACCTGAGCGACAGCGCGATCGATCAGATTCTGGCGACGGCGCGGACCGCGGGCATTCGCATCGTCAGCATTGAGTACTTCGCGCCCAACCACACGGATCCCGATGCGGGCAAGCGCGCGGCCGCGCAGGCCGATTTCATTCGCGCCCTGGAACTTTGCCATCGTCTGGGCTGCAAGTTTGTCGGTACCTTCAGCGGCGGGCAGCCGGGCGTCCGGATGGAGGATCAGGCCGCCGCCTTCGCCGATGTCTTCAACGAAAAATACCTGCCTGTCTGCGAGAAGCTCGACGTTGGGATGGGATGGGAGAACTATCCTACCGGTATCAATTTCGCGACCTCTCCGGCAGCGATGCAGGCCGTTTTCGACCGCGTCCCGAGCAAGCGGCTGGGGCTGGAATTCGATCCCTCGCATTTCGTGCGGCAGTACATTGATCCGGTCAGTGCGGCCTGGCAGTTCAAAGACCGTATCCTCGCGGTGCATGCCAAGGATACGGAGATCATTCAGCCGGTACTGCAGCAGGTGGGCATCGCCGGGCAGGGATGGTGGCGTTATCGGATCCCCGGACAAGGGATTGTCAACTGGGCGGCATTCCTCACGGTGCTGCTGCAGGTCCGCTTCAACGGCGGCATTGCGGTGGAGCACGAAGACCAATTCTGGGATGTACCGGGCACCGCGGACCTTCCCGATTTCCCACAGCCGCGCAAAGACGGGTTTATCCTGGCGCGACGTTTTCTGGAGCAGTATCTGCCTGGACGCCAGGCATAACCGCAGTGCGGCTGCATCCGGTAGGTTAACGCCTGTTCGGCTTTGCCCGCGGTATACCTTTCAGGAAAGAGCCCAGCCGGAACGGTCTTGCCGTCGAATGAACTGCGCTGCCTGAGGACAGTTCTTAGCAAGCATCTTGTGTCCGTCCCACTCGATCTTCTGGCCCGCGCGCAAGGACACGCAGCCCAGCAGCATGGTTTCCGTGAGGCGCGCGGCGATGTCAAAACGCGAGTAGCAGATCTCCGGCTTGTTTTCCTTTTGGTGTAATGGAGGAACTTTTGATCGCCCTTCAGCTTCACGAAGAAACTGGTTCCATAATCGTCCGGAGAAAAGACCGTGCCACTGTCGCCAACGAGCAGACAACCGCTATCGGGAACCTCGCCTTGCAGCGCGACGATGTCGGCGGTGAGTTCGACTGGCGGCTTGTTGCTCAGATCGTGGCCGCCGCGGGCTGCGGCGTCAGGTTGGCCGCCGTCGTACCACCACACTGTCGCCGCATCGTGCTCGATCTTTCTGTAGTGGTGGAAAAGATGCGGATGTTCGAGGGCAATGTGCGCTTTGCGCCTGGGAAAGTCGAAGCGAATTTTGGAACCTATGGGATACGATTCCTTGTTCATCGGGCCGAGCGGCGTCGCTTCAATTACCGTCGGGGACTCGAGACTCAAAGCGCGAAACGGCATGTTGACGGTGTGGCACGCCATGTCACCCAGCGCGCCGCAGCCGAAATCCTGCCAGCCGCGCCAGTTAAACGGCTCGTAAATTCCGTCCCGGACATCGGGATCGTGGCTGCCCATGTACGGCCGCATGGGAGCCGGTCCAATCCAAACATCCCACTCCAATGTGGCAGGAACCGGATCTTCTCCGGGTGGACGATCCATTGCCTGCGGCCAGACCGGACGGTTGGTCCAGACGTGAATTTCATGCACTTGTCCGATGAGACCGTCTTGAATGGTCTCCACCGCGCGGCGCAAACCGTCGGCGGCGCTGCCCTGATTGCCCATCTGCGTGACGAGCTTCCTCTCCGTGGCCATTTTCCGCAGATAGCGCGCCTCGTAGATGGTCTGCGTCAGCGGTTTCTGGCAAAAGACAGCCTTGTTCCTCTTCATGGCCGCCGACGCCACAATCGCGTGCATATGATCCGGAGTCGAGACCGTCACCGCATCGATCTGATTGCCCATCTGGTCCAGCATCTGGCGGAAATCTCTGTAAAACTTCGCGCTCGGATATTTTTTCGTCTGGGTCTCGTAAGCTTCTGAGCCGGAATCCACGTCGCACAACGCGACAATGTTCTCGCCGGCGCAGGCATCGGTGTCGCTCCGGCCCTTACCGCCGATTCCGATGCAGGCGATGTTCAACCTGCTGTTGAGATTCTGTCCGCGCAAGAGCGCCGGCACGCCAAAAGCGAGCGCACCGGCGGCCAGAGAACTCGATTTGATGAATTTACGGCGGTCAATACGCGAGAGCAAGGTGGTTTCAGGAGATTTCAGTGAGAGCGATATTTGGGATGGTTTCGACACCCAACAGAATACACTCGCTGGAGCCCTGGTGAGCAAGATCCCCTTAGTGCGCCTCTTCCCTTTCCCTGCATTTCAGTCTTTCCGATGGAAGAATGAGATTGATTAGTCCTCTTGAGTCTGCCAGTGCAGCTGCCCCCGAACAGCCGCGATCTTCACCGCCAACGACGCCGATCCACTACGCATGTTCGTTGCCCGCAGTTCGGACCTTGACTTCAACTGCGGACAGATCCTGCGCGAGACACTGGGGCCAAATTGGATTGCGGGGCGGAGGATCAGCCGATCTGGCCCATGGAGATGTTCTTTCGGAGCAGGAAGCTGCGTTACGTGTTTCGGTTACCGACGCAATTTGCCGGCTGGTGGAGGCGAACATACAATGCTTACTAGACTGGGGAAATCGGGAGTGGACGTCTTCACCATCATGCACATCGCGGGGCACAGCTGTGTCGCCGTCTCGCGGAGCTATGCCCACCCCACACCGGAAGCAGTTGAACCGGCTTTCGAGCGGCTTCAGCTTTTCTCGGGAACTGCCGGGGAGATGAGAGCGGGGTCCCTAGAAATCTCCCTACGGTCGGGAGAGCAGTCGCCGTAAGTCATTGAAGGGCCTGTAGCTCAACGGTTAGAGCAGGGGACTCATAATCCCTTGGTTGGGGGTTCGAATCCCTCCGGGCCCACCACTAAGCCTTGCTTATTCAATGACCTTCAACACCTAAGTGGTTACCCGGCACCGGATCTCACTCGAACAGCAGCATTATGCATCTACCACCATCAATCTGCGGCTCGCAGCAGTGCGAGGACTTGCGTGCGAGGCAGCTGATTGCGGGCTTCTTAGCGCCGATCGGGCGGCTGGGATTCGACGCACGAAGGGCGCCAAACGACTGGGTATGCCGGTTGACAATTAGCTTTCCGCGGAACAGGGAAAGCGTCTTCTGCGGACGGTAGACGTTGGCAGTCTCCTGGGGCAAGCGAGACTAGGCCACGCTCGCCATTCTCCTGGGAGGCGGTCTGCGGCGCTCCGGACTGACGGCGTTGAGGGTTGAAGATACAGCCAGTCCAGGAAGTAGACGCTCCCTATGTGCCCCGAAGCTGCAGCGCGCGACGGACGCAGCATTCTCGCCACACGGATGCTATAGTTTCTTCCATCGCTCTACGATGGGGTTATGTACACGATGAATCGGAGGATGTTTCTCATGGGAGGGGCTGCTGCTTCGGCTCTTCTGTCCGGCACGCGAAATCTATTCGCTGATCCGCTTGGTCTGCCGATCGGCTGCCAGACCTATCCTGTGCGCAAGTCGATCGGTACGGACTTCGCGGGTACCATGAAGGGATTACGTGCCGCCGGGTTCACGCAGATTGAGCTGTGCTCGCCATACGGCTACGACGACTTTTCCAGCCTCCAGAAATACAAGCCACAGGAGTTGCGTCGCATGCTGGAAGATTGGGGACTCGGCTGCGTCTCCGCGCACTGGTCGGCAGATGAGCTCTTTCAAAGGGCGGATCAGAGCATCGCCTATGCGAAGGAGTTCGGTATGACGCAGATGGCGATTGCCGCGCTCGGGCCCTGGAGCCCGAGGACGACGGAGACCGTCGACGATGTGAAGCGCTACGTCGAGCCTTTCAACGCCTTCGCCGAAAAAGCACACGCCGCAGGCATCATTGCATTGCTGCACAATGAAGGCTTCGTCTCCGAACACATCGATGGCAAGCCGGTCTACGACATGATGATCGCCGACCTCAATCCCGCCACCACCAGGCTGCAGTTTCAGGTCTCCACCTTGCAGCAGGGCTACGATCCAGTGACCTACTTCGAGAAGTACGCCGGCCGCTTTCTCTCCATGCATTGTCAGGACTGGGTGAAGGACCCCTCCACCAAGTCCGGCTTCCGCCAGGTTCCTTTGGGCAAGGGCGTCGTGGATTGGAAGGCAGTATTTACCGCCGCAAAGACAGGTGGCGTAAAGAACTACTTCGTTGAACTTGAAGAGGATCCATCGCTGATGCCGCTGAGTGTGCCTTAGCTGAGGTCTCTGAACGTGTGAGGCGAGCGGGGATCTCTTGGTCGGAAACCGAAGTTCACGAAAGGAAATGCGAGAATTCAACAGTTTGCTCGACGATAAGCTGACTAGTCAGGACCAATCTGCCGTCGCCGAGTGATTTGGTGAAAACTCGCTCGTCCAGCTGGCTGGCGGCCTGGCAGATTAGATCACAATTACTCGCAACGCAGAGCTGTCATGGCATCGACGCGCATCGCGCGCCGCGCCGGAAAGAATCCGGCCGCGAGCGCTACCACTGTGAGCAAGACTGCAACGCCAATGAAAGTGAGCGGATCGGCGGGCCCGACGGCGAAAAGCAGAGTTGAGAGAAAGCGCATTGACAGAAGGGCCGCTGGAATGCCTGCAGTCAAGCCAAAGAGCGCCAACTTCGCCGAATCCACAAGCACCAGGCGGCAAAGGTTCGCGCGCGTTGCTCCGAGGGCGATTCGTACACCGATTTCCCGGGTGCGGCGTGAGACGGAGTAAGAGATGACGCCATAAATTCCGACTGTGGCCAGCAGGAGTGCAATCGCGCCAAAAATCGCCAGGAGCAGAGTTCGAAACCGTGGTTCGGCCACGGAAGAATGTAGCCCCTGAGAGAGTGTTTCGACGTTCGTCACCGGCAAACTTGGATCGATGTTGTGTATTTGGGCCCGAATCGCTCCCTCCACATCCTCGGGACTGAGAGTGCTGCGGACGACCACCTCCGCGCCCCAGAACGGCTCCTGCGCGAACGGGACAAACATCATCGGCCCAGGTTCCTTGGCAAGGGAAACGTTGTGGACGTCGGCGACGACGCCAACGATCTCACGCGAGACATTGCCATTGGGCGGGAATCCGAAGACGAGTTGGCGACCGAGCGGATTCTCGTGGGGAAAATACCGCAGTGCCAGCGCTTCGTTGATCAGTGCCACCGGCCGTGTCATGGTGGTGTCATCCTGCGAGAACAGCCGGCCTCGGAGCAGGGATATGCCCATCACCGGGAAAAACTGCGGGCTGGCCGAAACGTAGTCTGCGGTGTCTGATTTGCCCGGAGGCAACGGTGGGTTGCCGGAGATGGCAAAAGGCAGGTTGACCTGGTTGTCGAGGATCGGAAGCGGAAGGCCGATGGCCGACTTCTCCAGACCGCGCTCTGCCTCGAGACGCGTCATCAACTGTTCAGCAAAAGCACGCCATTGTGCCGGCTTCGCATATTGATAGCGCGGCAGCGAGACTTCAGCCTTTACCAGGTGCTCGGTCTCGAACCCTGGGTTAACGGCGAGAATGTGGGCGAAGCTGCGCAAAAGCAACCCGGCACCGATCAGCAGCACCATGGCCACGGTGACCTCAGCAGCTGCCAGAAAGTTGCGCGCATGTTGAGTGCCTCTGCTCTCGCCGGCACGGAAGCCGTCGCGAAGATTAGTCTGCGGGCAGGAGCGAACCGTGTAGAGCATGGGCGCCAGGCCGAATGCCAGGCTCGCCACGAGGGATAGCGCGAGAGAGAATCCCAGCACCGTCAGGTCCACGTGAATGGGGCGATACTGCGGAACTCCCGAGGGCACAGCCGAACCAAATACGGCGACGCTCACCCATGCCAGCAGGCTTCCTGCGGCTCCGCCCAGCAAGCCTAAGAGAACGCTCTCGACCAGCAACTGGCCGGCAATGCGTCGCCGGTTCGCTCCCAGCGCCAGGCGCAGTGCCATCTCTTTCGAACGCCCAATGGCGCGCGCCAACAGCAGGTTCGCGATGTTGACACACGCAATCAAAAGTAGCAGACCCACCGCGCACAGCAGCATGATCAGCGGCGTCTTCACGTCTCCATCGATGGCCTGCTGCAATGGTTTGATGCGAATCTTCCAGCCGCGCTCTTCGGGAAACTGGTGCTCGATAGCAACGCCGATGGCCTGCAACTCTGCCTGCGCCTGATCGATGGTGACGCCAGGTTGCATACGCGCAATGAGTGCGAGCCAGTGCGTCTGTGGCGGCCGCGTCCTCCAGTACCGGAACAGCGGATCTTGCGGCAAAGGGACCCACATCTGCTCGTTCTGGCCGATAAATGGCGTGCGGAAACTTGCCGGCATGACCCCTGCCACTGTGTAGCTGCGTTGATCGAGCGCGACCGTGCGGCCCACGATATTCGGGTCGGCTCCCATTCGGTTGCGCCACAGATTTTCACTCAGCACAACCACCGGCGCTGCGTTCTCCTTTCCGTCGTCGGCAATGAGGCTTCGACCCAGCAAGGGCGGTGTGCCAAAGAGCGCGAAGAAGTCGGAGGTTACGGCCACCGTGCTCACATCAGCCGGCTCACCCCGGCCTGTAAGGGTGAGCGCATGGTTGGCAATGCCGGCGATAGCGCTGAAAGAGCGGTTGCCATCATGGAGGATGGTGAAGGCCGGCCAGGACAGGCCCACGCCCGTGATTCCCTCTTGCGGCTGGTTTTCCGACATGTCGACCAATCGGCCGGGGTCGGAATAGGGCAGCGGCCGTAGCAGAACCGCGTTGACTACGGAAAAGATGGCTGCACTTGCGCCGACGCCAAGCCCCAGCGTGATCACCGCGATAAAAGTGAAAGCGGGGTTCTTTGCAAAGGTTCGAATAGCATATCGAATGTCCTGTGCGAGCCTCTCCAGGAATATTCCCGCCCGGATGTCACGAACGCGCTGTCTCACTTGATCCATTCCTCCCATTTCAAGATGGGTATCGCGATATGCCTCCTCGGGCGACATTCCCAGTCTCACCTTTTCGGTTGATACCAGGTCCACGTAAGCGGAGAGTTCCCGATCCAGATCATCATTCAGCTGATCTCTCCGAAAAACGCTATTCCAGAGTGCGCGAAGGCGATCGATCAAGGAATCCTCCTAACTGGTCCCGAGGGCTGCCGCCATGGCAAGCGATATCCGCTCCCATCGTTCGGTCTCGGCCTGCAGTTGCTTCTTGCCGGCCCTCGTCAAGCAATAGAACTTCGCTCGCCGATTGGTCTCCGACTCGCCCCACATGGATGTGAGCCAACCGATCTGCTCCATTCGGTGAAGTGCAGGAAACAGAGAGCCCGCCTTCACATCGAAGGTGCCATTGGTCATCTGCGAGATTCGGCGGGAGATGCCCATGCCGTGCAATTGTTGAAGCGCAAGGGCTTTCAAAATCAGAACATCAAGTGTGCCTTGCACAAGATCGAATTGCGCTGCTGTCATGGTCGAATCCTATAGGGCCTCTATAAGAGAGTAGCAGGGCTCTCATAGACAGTCAATAGGAAGGTTTGGTGCAGTCGATGGTTAGATCGACGTGATTTACGTTTTTCCGTGCCACACAGTTTCCCGAGGCAATCCGCAGTTAACAGAGACCCGTTTCACATCGTATTCTTCAGGTTCTCTTTGAAGACTTACCATCAGGCCTGCTCCCCTTGCCGATTGCCGTTCAGATGGCGGTGCGTCCACCGTCTACGGCGAGTTTCGCGCCGTGAATGAAGCTGGCACGGTCCGTGGCAAGGAAGATAATTGCTTCGGCAATTTCATCGGCCGATGCCGGACGACCGGCGGGGGCCTGGGCAGCTAGTTGTTCGAGACCCTCGCCCATCGCTTCCGTGCCTTCGGTGCGCGTTGGCCCGGGACTCACCGTGTTGACGCGGACACCCTTAGGTCCATACTCGGCAGCCCAGGCCTTCGTCAGCAGATTGATGGCAGCCTTGCTCGAACCGTAGAGGCTCATTCCGGGCGCTCCGTAATCGGCAACCATCGTTGAAAGGTTCACGATTGCCCCTTTGCCTCTCTTAGCCATCAAAGGGGCAAGCTCCGCGACGAGGAAATAGGGCGCCTTTACATTGATGGAAAAAACGCGGTCGAACTGCTCCTCCGTCATTTCATGAGTCGGGCCGAAGGGAAAGATCCCTTCATTGTTAATGAGAATATCGACTTGGCCATTTCCAAGTTCGTTCGCTCTCTTCGCCACTTCACGAGCGCTAGCTGCGTCTTGAAGATCGGCGGATATAAAATCTGCTTTGCCTCCGACGGCGCGAATCTCTTCGACCGCCTTCTTCCCGCGTTCCGCATTTCGCCCGACGACCAGAACACGAATACCAAGCTGAGCCAGTTTCATCGCTGTAGCAAAACCAATTCCGCTCGTTCCTCCGGTGATAAGCGCTGTCGAATTGCTGTCTGTCACGGTTACCTCCTTGAAGCCATCGTATTCATTTTGATGCCTGGCGCTTCAAAACACGCCTGTCAAATCCCCTTCACCTCACCACCATCCATGCGCACGCAGCTTCCTATCATCCACTTTGCCGCAGGTGAAACCATGAACGCCAACAACTCCGCGATTTCTTCCGGTTGTCCATAGCGGCTGATACCGGCCTCTTCTGGAAACTTCCCGGTGGCCTCGTCGACGCTCATATTGTGCGCCGGAGCCCATTTCTCCAGGAACGAGCGGCGTCTCCCCGTCATTACCGCTCCCGGCACGATGCTATTGACCTGCACGCCATCCTTTATTCCCTGCTCCGCAAATGCTTTGGCCATGGCAATGATGGCCGCGTTTGTGGCTGCGACTGCGGCAAAGCCCGGCTTGGGATCGAGCGCCGCGCTGCCGGACATGAACACAACCGAGCCTTTGCTGGCTTTGAGTGCATCCCAAGCGCGGATGGTCAGCCTGCGGGCTCCGTGAAGTTTCAGCTCCATGCCCCCATACCACTGATCATCGGTCATTTCGAAGAGGTCAATCTGCGGCACGGCGCCGGCGATATTGAGAAGCGCGTCGACGCGGCCGAAATGGTCGAATGTTGTTTTGAGCACGGTTTCCGGCGATTCGACCCGGCTCAGATCGAGGGCAATGCTGAGCGGTTCGGCTCCCGTCGCACGAACGGCATCCGCGACCTCTACCAGGGCTTCCCCATTCCTGGCAACAAGGGCGACGGCACCGAAATCTTTCGCCAGACGAATTGCGGTGGAGCGGCCAATGCCTTGACTGGCTCCGGTTACGATTGCTACGGATTTGTTCATAGTCGTTACTCCATTCTCAAAAAGATGAATGAAGGCACACGGCCGGCTCTTTCAGCTCAATGTCGCCTTCACCGCTTCGAGGATGATGCCGGCGGCCTTGTCCGGCGCGGTCAAGAGCGGCGTGTGGTCGACGGCGAATGAGCGGATCGTGGCGTTCATGCGCTCAGCCATGAATCGCTGCGTCTTCGGATTGATCATCCGGTCCTCTTCCGCGAGCAGATACCAGGCGGGCTTTGTCTTCCAAGCCGGAGCAGCAACCGGCTCCTGAATGCTCTTTACCGAGATTGGCCGCTGGACTGCGCGGCACAAGGCGATTTGCTCTGGGGTGGCATTCTGCGCGAAGGCTTCCTCGAAGCTTTCATCGGGCATCCAGATGAATCCATCCGCATCCGGGGCAAGTTGCGGCGCCTTCGGATGCGGTTCATCCCGGTAGAAGACCTGCGCCACTGTCTCTCCCTTATCCGGAGCGAGGGCCGCGATATAGACGAGAGCTTTCACGCGCTCGTCGCTTGCGGTTCCCACCACAGCCCCCGCGTAAGCGTGTCCCGCAACGATAACGGGGCCCTGGCTGCGGGCGATCGTCCGTCTCAGCGCCGCGGCGTCGTCGCTTAGCGAAGTCAGGGGGATGGGTGCGGCCACGACATTCAACCCTTCGTTGTGCAGCATGCGAATCACCGGCTCCCAACTCGATCCATCGGCCCATGCGCCGTGGATCACAACAACCGTGGCGTTGATCAAATGCGGCATGATGTTTCTCCTTTCCTGGTGTCTTGCTGGAAACAGCGCTACTCGATTGGCCGAAAGATCAGGCGAGGAAGCTCACGATCTTCTCCGCAATGACATCGCCGTGGTCCTCCAGTGCGAAGTGACCTGTGTCGAGCAGGTTCAGCTCAGCTTTCGGAATGTCACGTAGATACGCCTGCGCGCCTTCGACGGTGAAGAAGGGATCGTTCTTGCCCCACACGATCAGCGTCTTCGGTTGTTTGTTGCGGAAGAACTCGTGCCATTCTTCGTAGTGCGTCAGATTAGCCTGGTAGTTGTGCAGCAGGTTCAATTGGATACCATCGTTGCCTGGACGATCCAAAAAATGCTGATCCATGGTCCAGGCATCCGGACTGATGCGGCTTGCGTCCTTTACTCCGTGCGTATACTGGAAAATCGTCATCTGGAGCGTAAGCAGCCCGCGCACCGGCTTTTCCGTCTCCGCTGTTCGATTGGCCCAGAACGGTTTCATCGGGTCGAACGCGCCGCCGATGCCCTCCGCGTAGGCGTTTCCGTTCTGCACGATGATGCCTTCGATTGCATCCTGGTGCTTGAACGCAATGCGGTAACCGACGGGCGCGCCGTAATCCTGCACGTAAATGCTGAATTTCTTCAGGCCGAGAGCGTCGAAGAGCAGAGCGTCGACGTAGGTTGCCAGATTGTCGAAGGTGTATTCGAACTCGTTCACGGCCGGGGCATCGCTGTAGCCGAACCCGATGTAATCCGGTGCGATGATATGAAAACTGTCCGCGAGTTGCGGAATCAGATCGCGGAACATATGGGAGGAGCTTGGAAAACCGTGTAACAGTACGATGGTTGGAGACTCTTTGGACCCAGCCTCACGGTAAAACATCTTGAGGCCGCGAATGGTGGCGTGTTGAAATGTTGACATCGTCTCTCCCTCTGAATCGAATCCTTAGGCGACTGGGGCGCCAATGAGGAGAGAGTAGACAACACCGTTAAACATGTCAATATTGGTGTCAAATTTTTCTTCAATTATTTTTGTCATGGGGAGGATGGATGGGCGCTTCTACCAAGGATGCCGGCGAATGGGTCGACGGTTTTCTGTTCGTCGGCAACAGGCCTATTCTCGATTTCTTGAATACCCGCCCGGTCCTCGCAGATGGCCCCACCGAACTTCTCCCCAACGTTTCTGCCCTGGAACGCTGGCTGATCGCTTCGGGCATCGCGAACTCGGCTAAGACGAAACGTCTTATACAAGGCTGGCGGCATTCGCCGAAGGCGCCCCAGTTTCTCAAGGATCTGATCGCGTTCCGGGAACGGCTGCGGGAAGCTGTCCTTCGGATAGAAAGCGGCTCGGCACCATCGGATGAATTTATCCGGGAGGTAAATCGAGGACTGCTCGAGCATCCGCCACGCACAGTACTGCGTAAGCAGGAGAGGCGGATTCTTCGGGAGCAACTGCTTGATCTCGAGCGGCCAACTGACCTTTGGGCGCTCTTCTTTGATGGCGCCGCGGATCTGCTGAGCGAACCGGAGATCGACCGCCTTCGCCAATGCGAAGCATGTGTCGTGCATTTTCTTGACACCAGCAAGAAAGGCTCCCGCCGCTGGTGCAGCATGAACATCTGCGGCAATAAGCTCAAGGTTGCTGCCTACCAGAAGAGGAAACGCAAAGTCGTCGCATGAATGGCCGGGGATCTTCGCAGGCGCAGCGCCGCATTTTTCCTGTGTTTGAGCCGGCGGGGTTCTTGAGCAAGCCCAAAAATAAAACTTGACGCTCTTCGCTATCTGTGTATACTCAGTATATACAGATGAGCGCATCGATTGTCATCTCGCAAACTGATGGCCGGCCAATGTACCTCCAGATCATGGAGCAAATCCGGCAGCGGGTGGCTGTCGGAGAGTGGAAGCCCGGCGAGCAGATTCCTTCCATTCGCGCGATGGCGGTGGCGCTGCAGGTGAGCGTGATTACAGTGAAGCGCGCCTACCTCGAGCTTGAACGAGAAGGCGTCATCGTGACGCAGCACGGAATCGGGTCCGTCGTTGCTCCGGATCCCGACCTGGGCTCGCGACTTTATGCCAAAGAGTTTGAAGAGCATGTACGGCAGGTCGTGAGGCTCGGGACGCTGCTCGGTCTTACCGAAGAAGAGATCGTGGAAAGACTGAAAGACGCAACTTTGCAACTGGAAACGGAGGCATCATGATCGACACTGCGGTCGAATTCTCCGAAGTCACAAAGCAATACAAACACTTCACCCTGGAGCAGGTGAATCTTTCGCTTCCGACGGGATGCATCATGGGCTTCGTGGGGGCGAACGGGGCAGGCAAGTCGACAACCCTGCGTATCCTGATGGGCCTGGTGCATCAGGATGCGGGCTCGGTGCACGTGCTTGGACACGCGATGCCCAGGGACCAGGCGGCGGCGAAGCGAGACATCGGGTTTGTGTCGGAGGACATGCGGCTCTATGGCGGCGCAACGTTCGAGTGGCATATGGGCTTCGTGCGGTCGATCTACCCGAGTTGGGATAGCGGATATGCCGACGATCTGCTGCGCCGCTTCGATCTGAGGCCGCAGCAGAAGATCAAAGGAATGTCGCATGGGCAGCGGGTGAAAGCGACACTGTTGCTGGCGCTGGCACGGCGACCGCGACTGCTTGTGCTCGACGAGCCGACGACAGGGCTCGACCCGATTGCTCGCCGAGAGGTGCTAGGCGAGTTGATGGCGGTGTTGGCCGACGGGGAACGGACCGTGCTCTTCTCGTCGCACAACACACTCGAGGTGGAACAGATTTCCGATCAGATCACCTTCATCGATCGCGGGCGCATCCTGGAGTCGTCGGACAAAGAGGCGTTTCTCGACCGGTGGCGGCGACTGCGGCTGGTGCTGCCGCCGAACAGGAAACTGCCGGGACTTTCTGGAGTTGTGAGTGTGGACGGAAGCGGCCGCCTGCCCGTGATTACGACGAACCGATTTGAGCCGAAAATGGTGGCCGCCTGCACGGAGGCAGGAATCGCGGTGCAGGCGGTGGACGTCATGACGCTGGAAGAGATCTTTCTGGCGAGAGTGCAAAGCCAGCGGCAAGGAGGGGCGCTATGAACATAGCGATGGTGAATCGGCTTATCTGGAAGGACTGGTACCTGAACAGTGCGGGAATACTGGTCTCGCTGATTGGAGGCGTGGCAACGCTGGCGCTGGTCGCAGCGATGCATGTCTCGGATATCGCATTGATTCTGGGGATGATTGTTGTCGTGACCATCCTGATCGGCATGGGGGCGATGGTGATGATCTCGGCCGCGAACGAACGAAAACAACAGACGCTTCCCTTTGTGATGAGTCTGCCCATCAGCTTCTGGGAGTACACGACCGCAAAGGTTGTGGGCGGCATGCTGATCTTTCTGGTGCTGTGGGCGGCGCTAGTCGGCGATATTGTCGCGACGATTCTTCTGTCTCGAGGGATTCCTCATGGCCTGATTCCGTTTGTCGCGATCATGGCCGTTGAGATTCTCATGAGCACCTGCCTGATCGTCGCAGTTTCGGTCACCACCGAGTCGACTGGCTGGACCGTCGCTGCTGCCCAGGTGGGGGCACTTAGCCTGAACACTATTGGGTGGTCCATCGTACGACTGCCGGAGATCGGTGGAACGATGAGGAGCGCTACGGTGCAATGGAGCCGAACGGCGACGACATTGCTCGCGGCAGAGCTGGCGCTGATTGTTCTCATCCTGGCGATCACGTTCCTGGTGCAGGCACGCAAGAAGGATTTCGTCTAGACATCTCAACTTCTCACTCCTACGCACCTAGCCCTGTGCTGGGTAAGAACCGCGGCGGACGGATACGCTCGTCTGCGGCGACAGGACGAGTGTCTCCAAAATATCCAGTCTGAAAGGACGGTACGATATGCAAAGTCAATCAACGCAACGGATATTTCAGATCTCCTACCTTCGCGCTTTTTTGACGCTGCTGGTCGTGATCCATCATTCCGTGCTTGCCTACTTCTCGATCAAGCCACCGCAGTGGTGGGGAGCAGTGCCTGTGAGCGACAGCGTAAAGTGGCCGGGCTTCGACTTGCTGGCGGGATGGAACGACATTTTCTTCATGGCTCTGATGTTTCTCGTCTCCGGGCTTTTTGTGTGGCCGGGGCTGCAGAGATACGGCGCGGGGCGGTACATTGGGCGGCGCCTGTTGCGCCTGGGCGTTCCCTTTGCCGTCGGCGCAGGTCTTCTGGCTCCGCTGGCCTATTACCCGGCATATCTTGAGCGGGGCGGCGCGCCAAGCCTCGGCAGCTACACAAGCTCCTGGTTGGGGTTGGGCGCATGGCCTGCAGGGCCGATGTGGTTTCTTTGGGTGCTGCTGGTCTTCGATTGCATTGTCGCGATCAGTTTCACGACGTTCCCGCGGATTGTAGAAGCAATCGCGCGTTTCGTGGGCAGGATGAGCCAACGGCCGATGCGACTGTTCTTGTTGCTCGGCACGATGTCATGGGTCGTCTATGCACCGCTGTCCATGCACTTCGGATCGCTGACCTGGTGGGGATGGGGACCCTTCGCAGTACAGACCAGCCGCGTGCTGCATTACTTCATCTACTTCGCGGCCGGTGTGTGCCTGGGTGCCTCCGGAGGGCTGGGCGAGTTTTTTGAGCGAACGGGACGGCTGGCACGCCAATGGTGGGGTTGGTGTCTGCTTTCTGCGGTCATGTTCACGTTCACGATATGGTGTGTGCGAAGCGGGAATGGGACGGCCGGGAGGATTGGGTTTGCATTCTCGTGCGCAGCATCGAGCCTGTTTGTGACCGCGCTGGTGGTTCGCTTTGTGCGCTCCTCGCGATGGGCGGACAGCCTGAGTGCAAATGCGTACGGAATCTACCTCGTGCATTACGTGTTTGTGATCTGGATACAATACCTGGCACTGCAATGGTTGATACCTGCATTTGAGAAAGGCCTTGCCGTATCTCTGGCCGCGGTAACGGCAAGTTGGATGACGACTGCACTGTTGAGGCAGGGCAAGATCATTGCTCACGTGATTTGAATGGCGAATTGGCCCTCAATCGGGAAATCACTTGGCCCAATCGCCTCGGCCAATTTCAATGAATGCCGTCTGGGTAAGGGCGGTCACACAAACTACTGGAGAGATTCCAGGCTGTGGCAGAGAGTTTTCTCTTTGATGAACTTAGGATGAACTCGAACGCGTTCGCCGGGTCTTGTTTGCTATCCGGCTTTCGCTCCGACGCATCGGCCTTGACTAGATAATTCGGCGCGGACAGAGCAGGCTTAATAAACGATAATAGTGTGAGCGGTTGCATGACACGCGCGCTTACCCGTGGGACACACCAATCCTGTTTGACTTGCCTTCGGTGGCATTCTGTCTTGGCGCAAATCCCAGAACTGGAACCTGCATATGGAACTATGGACAGAATACGAAGGCAAAACCATCGATGGCGCCTTCCCCTTGAAAAAGCTCTTGCTGCCAGAGGGACGCAGCGCCTTCTTCTCTACCTTGAACGGCAACGGCGTTCCGACAGTCATCAGACTGATCGAGTCCCACTTCGACGCGGACGAGATACTTGCCCGCTGGCGCGGCGTTCAAGCTCTAGGACATCCCAATCTCCTAAAGCTCGAACAGTACAGCCAACTGGCGATGGATGGAACGACGGTGATTTACGCCGTAATGGAACCGGTCGAGGCCAATCTCGCGGAAGTACTAAGTGGACAGCGCTTGACGGTTTCAGACACTATGCAGCTTGCAGAGAGCCTCAGCTCGGCCTTGGATGTGCTGCACACGCACGGCTTCGTGCATGAGCATGTTGAACCGGCGAATATATTTGCCGTTGGCGACGTGGTGAAGCTACGGAGCGATTGTATCCGAGAGTCTCCCGAAGGCGAAGAAGGCGCGGAAGCAAAGAGAAGGGATTTGCATGATCTTGCGGTTGTCCTGCTTGAGGCCCTGACACAGAAACGGACGTTGGCGGCGGCAGGCGAACTCCCTCTGCCTTCACCCTTTGATCAAATCGTGCGGCAGAGTATGAGCGGAGAGTGGAGTGTGGCAGAGATTCAGACTGCGCTTCAGACTCCGAAACGGCCCTCGGCTCCCTCTTCTGCCTTTGTCCCAAATCCAACGCGCTCTGCTGTTGACCAGCCTGCTGCACCTTCCGCTAGGCCAATCTCTTTATCAGGGACTGACGCGCCTGATTCAGAATCAACAGCTAGTGACATCGCCCCACCCGGGGCTCGCCTTCACCTTCCGGCGGAGGATGGAGTTCGTAGAACCGCTTTGGGAACGAGATCGATCGCAGCGGGTCTGGTGGTGATGTTGGCTTTGTGGCTCGGGTGGCATTTTGCGCACAGCGGGCTTGCGAATCGCAATGACACAAGGCAACTGAATCCAGGTTCGGCGTCAACAACGGGCTCAATTATGCCTGACGGAGCCCCTGCAGGCGCCACGACGGGTGCTCCCACAGCAGGAAGTAACCACGACCCAGTGCAACACGATGCCGTAGCCGCGATCCGCGCACAATGGCGCGTCGTTGCATATACCTACAACCGTGAGGAACAGGCTCAAAAGAAGTCGGCGACGATTGCTCAGGAGCATCCGGAGCTGCGGCCTGAGGTGTTTGCGCCCAGTGGACATGCGCCTTACCTAGTAACAGTGGGGGGCGTCATGAACCGGGATGACGCGTTTGCATTCGTACAAAAGGCGCGCAATTCCGGCCTCCCCAGCGACACCTATGCGCAGAATTACAACGGTAAAGCGCGTTGAGGTTGAGCGAAATCCTTGACATCAAGCCATACCTGTCCAGGACAGCAGCGGAGACCATGCGGCGCGGATGGTTGACAAAGGCCGAGGCGCGAAAACCATGACATGTTGCACGTCAAGAATGATAGGGATTCGCCCGGCGCATTTTTCCTTTGCATCTATTCCCGGTCAATAAATCCCGGTCAATAAAGAGGCGGGCGATCTACCACGGTAGCCATCATTCACCGCGAAGAGCGGCAACTGGATTGACGTTGGCCGCTCGTCGAGCCGGCAAATAGGTCCCGACGACAGCCAGGAGTGGCAGGATGCAGACGGCTGCGATGATGGCCAGCGGATCGTGCTGCGAGGTCTGAATCAGTTCTCCTTGAGCGACGCGGCCGGCGACGAAGGCGAGCGGCAGCCCCACGGCGACACCCATGAGGGCAAGAAGCAACGCCTGACGCAGCACCATCCACATCACCTGGCCTCGATTGGAACCGAGCGCCATGCGGATGCCGATTTCCCGTGTGCGCTGCGATGTAATAAAAGACAAAACCCCATAGATTCCGACAAGAGCGAGCAACAGGGCGGCGCCGGCAAAGGTTCCGAAGAGCGCAAGGCTGAATCGCGGGCCGGCATATCCATACATGTCGAGCATCTGGCGGAGGGTCATGGCATCCACGATGGGCTGTTCCTTGTCGACTGAATAGACAGTCCGACGCACAGGGTTGATAAGTTCGCCGGCAGGCAGCGACGTAGACACGATGAGAATATTGGAAGCTGCAGGAGCTACCGTATAGGGCAGAAAAATGTGGGGGTAGTCCTCAGAAAATTCCGCAAAGAATGGCAGGTTGCTGATGACTCCTACAACGGTAAAGGCGTCGTCTTCAAGCTTGTTTTTTTCGTCGGGCTTGAAGTCCGGCAAGTGGATGACGCGCCCCACGGCATTCCCGCCGGGGAAATAGCGGCGCGCAAAGTTCTCTGAAATCACGGCGTCATGCGACCTGACTGCGATTTCGCGGGAGTCAAGAAAATGTCCTTGCAAAATGTTTCTGCCCGAGAGGGTGACGAATTCCGGGCCGGTGAGGTGAAGCGACACGATGCGCCTGTCTATCGGCTCGCCCTCAATTTGTACGCGTTCTCCATCGATATCCAAAAAAGGGAAAGCCGCATCTACGGTTGCAGCGGATACGCCGGGAAGAGCACGCACGCGATCGAGAAGTGCGCGGAAGAAGATGGCGCGGCGCTCAGCAGTTGGATAGTGTGCCGTAGCAAGGGGCAGGCGCATCATCAGAGTTCGATCAGTAGCGAACGGCACGGGTGCGCTCTCGACGGCGATGAGGGAGCGGACCATGAGTCCGGCGAGCATAAGCAGGGCAAGGGAGAGCGCAATCTCAGTCACGACAAAACCGCTCAGCAGGCGTCTCTGGGATCGGCCGGCGGATGAGCGGATACGGTTCAAAGCCGATGCCAGATGCGGGCTTGCGCTGTGCCACGCGGGCGCCAGGCCGAAGATGGCCACCGTAGCCAATGCGACGCCGAGCGAGCAGAGCAGCACGGGAACGTTCATGGTAATAACTGCTTCGTCGGGGATGGTATCGGCCGGAACGATACGCAGCGTCGCTTTCAATCCGGCATAGGCGAGCGCCAGCGATACGGGCATGGAAGACACAGCCAACAGCAGGGACTCGGTGAGCGCGTGGCGGATGAGCCTCTGCCGGGATGCACCCATCGATGCGCGAATTACGTACTCCTGTTCGCGGTTGACCGCGCGTGCCAGCAGCAGGCTTGAGACATTGACACAGGCGATGAATAGCAGGACAAAAGCGGCGCCAAGCAACAGGTGAAGGGTGCTGGCGAGGCCTGATTTAAACATTTCGTCGAAGGGAAAGATGCCAAGGCGCAGATTTTTCGGGAATCTGAAGGGCGCAGTCTTTTCGAAGTCGTCGAAGATAGGCGTGAGTTCCGCGGCTGCCTGGGCCTCGGTAACTCCGGGTTTCAAACGACCTACAAGGGTAAAATACGCCTGCCCTTCAATTTCCGGCTCATTTGTCATTTTGATGGGCAGGTAGACGTCTCCGCCGCGCCACAAAAAACGGGGCGGCATAATTCCGATGATGGTGCGGGGATGCCCATTGAAGTTGATGGTACGCCCAAGAATGGCGCGGCTGCCGCCATAGTGCGCCTGCCAGTAGCGATAACTGAGCAGAGCGACTTCTTCACGATTGTTGGTAACATCGTTCTCTGTTGTGTCGCGCCCCAGCAAGGGCTGCACTCCCAGCACATCGAAGGTATTTGGAGTTATGTAATTGCCGCGCAGGCGCTGCGGCTCCGATTCTCCGGTAAGT
Organism: Occallatibacter sp.; assembly: GCA_049513795.1. Classification (GTDB taxonomy): domain Bacteria; phylum Acidobacteriota; class Terriglobia; order Terriglobales; family Acidobacteriaceae; genus Telmatobacter. The sequence goes on from JBEKVS010000033.1 coordinate 27,821, forward strand.
AAGACATCGCTGATGGTGGACGCGGTAACGCCGCTGAAGATGTCAGTCTTTTCGACGATCTCATTGAACTGCGCGGGGGTATAGCTCCTGGCGCCGCATCGTGTCCACTCGGTTGAGCACAGCTTGGGCGTCGCAAGTGTATGCACATCCTTGTAAGGGAACGGATCAATGAGGACGCCATATGCCACGCTGAAAACAGCTGTGCTTGCGCCTATTCCAAGAGACAGGGTAAGGATCGCGGTGAGCGCGAATCCCGGATTTCGCCACAGCTGACGGGTTCCAAAGCGGATATCCTGCCAAACTGTCTCCGGCCGGAAAACGCTGGCTCCGACAAGCGGTTTCATTCTGTCATTCTCCATTCGGGCGCCACTGTCATTTCAAGCAAAAGTCGGTTTCAAGCTGACAGGATGTCTTCAATATAAACCTCTCGCCGGACACTGGCGTTGCCTTCATTCACGAGTTTTCCGCCGCCATTTCCTGGCGGGTGCCGAGCTAAGTTAGACGCTGCCGGTGCGCGCAGAGAAGGCTGGGTAGTTTCGTATTATAGATTTTGACAAAATGTCAGAAATCGGCATGAGAACCGCCGGCAACCGCCGATTTATTCAGTGGAGTACTTAACTTTTGCAGCCGTGCAGCATAGACTTAGTGTGCGGTCTCAACTACAGTTTTAGACGCAATCCAATGGCGAAGAACAATACGCATCCAACTCTCAGCCAGGTTGCTCGTAAAGCGGGCGTGGGCACCACTACTGTCTCCCGAGTTATAAATGGCGGAGATCGCGTCAGCCCGAAGACTCTGGCCCACGTGCGCCGCGTGATTGAAACACTGGGGTACATGCCGAACCAGGCGGCGCGCACGCTGAAGGGCCATCGAACTAAGACCATAGGTCTGGTTATTCCGAGTATCGATGATCCTTTTTTTGCAAGCTGCGCGGAGGCAGCACATGCTGTTGCGCGCACGAATGACTCTTTGCTGATCGTAACTGTCACGGCTAACGACCCCCGCAGCGAACTCGACAATCTCAATGTACTTATTCGCCATCGCGTGGACGGCCTTATCATTGTGCCCGCCGATTCGCAGAGCCATGCGCTGCGTGACCTGCTTAATCGTGTGGCCATCCCGGTGGTTGCCATCGATCGTCCGGTCGGAAATTCGTCTATCGCATCCGTGGTCGCCGACAATCATAAGGGTGCGATGACAGCGACGCAACATCTGATCGATCACGGATATAAGAGGATCGTTTGTCTAACTGGGGAGAGCACGTTATATACCATTCGAGAACGGATGAACGGATACCGCAAGGCGATTGAAGCAGCCGGCTTGACGCCCATCTTCGACACCTCGGTCAAAGATTACAAGTCCGCCGAACGCGCAATCAAGAACATGTTGGACGGACCGAATCCGCCGGGCGCCATATTTGCGCTCAAGAACAGCACGACAATCTATGCGTTCGAGGCATTGCAGAAGTTCAACATCGCCGTGCCCCAATCTGTCGCGTTGCTGGGATTCGACGACTTTGAGCTTGCGTCGACGGTTCGGCCTTCCATCAGCGTTATCCAGCAGCCGGTCGAAGAAATTGGGCGTCAAGCGGCCGAGATTCTGTTTGAGCAGTTATTCGATGAGAGTAAGGCCGGTTCGACATCTTCTGCCAAACCAGGCCGGCAAATCAAGATGAAGACCCGTCTTATCAAACGCAGTTCCTGCGGCTGCGATCCGACTGTGTTTAGGAACTGAAAGAGATTCGCGCCCAGATGGCGTCCGCGCGCCAGACAAGGAAAGCCGAGTGAGCCACTGCTCCGACCCCTCGTGAGTTCTTGATCGGCAGGGTTGCGCTCACGAATGACCGGAGCTCGCACCGATGATTCTGTGCAACCTAATGCGGCAAAGGTGGATTTGGTGTGAAGGGGTTGGGTGTGTTGTTAGAGGAGTGCGTGCTGTTCAGCTTTTCACAGATGTCAAATTCATTTTGCGCCCGATCACGCAGGCCCTCGCGGCGGTAGACCTGACCAAGCATGTAATGCAATCCCGAGGTGTTCGGCGCCAGTGCTACAGCTTTCTCCAACTCGGCCTGAGCCTTGGGCAAATTCTTCTGCGCCTCGTAGACCTTTCCCAACTCTTCGTGAATCTTCGGGTTTTCCGGAAACAGAGATGCGGCTTTTAGAAGGTATGGAATCGATTTGTCGAAAGCGCTCTGATCCGCGAGCAGTGTACCAAGATTCAGGAATGGTTGTGGATCGGTTGGAGTATCTCCCTGCCAGTCAATTGCGGTCTGAAACGCTGCCTGCGCTTTCTCAAAGTTGTTCAACTCGCGCCATGACAGGCCGAGATTGTTTTCTGTCTCAACATACTTTGGACGCAGGGCCAGAGCACGTTCGAAGCTTGTAACTGCGTCAGCATACCTGCTCTCGTTGTACTTGGTCCGACCCAACAGATACCATGCATCGGCATCGTTCGGTTGTTCTGACGTAGCTTCAGTGAACCACTTATCGGCGTCGGCATAGTCGTGCAGCAATACGTAGTCTGAAGCTACTGCCTTCAGCGCATCGGCTTCTGGCCGCCGGGTGCGTGCGCCTGCGGTGAACTCGGCAAGTGAATCCACTGGCTTCTGCTCGCGAAATAGTACATAGCCGAGCAGGAAATGCGCATCGGCAGACTCAGAATGCTCCTTCGCGTATTTACGAAGAGCAGTCTCAGCCTCAGCGAATTTGCCGGCCGATAGCATTGCGCGCGGACCTGCGAGTGGGTCCACTGGCTGTTGACACTGGGCCGCGAGAGGGCAGAGCAACGCAAGGCCGAACATGCAGCCACCGATGCGCATGATGGAACTAATGAGCGGAGTTCTTGATGGCGCTGGCGTCACTTGCCTGACCCGCAACGGCTTCGCTTGCTTCACGCTGCAACCGGCTATAAGTTTGCATCTCATGCTGAGCCTCGGCGGAGTTACCCTGAGCCCGGTATACGGCCGCCAGGAGGAAGTGAATCGTCGGCTCGGTAGGGCTCTCCTTCACTGCCATCTGCAGATCGGGGAAAGCATCGTTCTGCTTGCCTAATCGGATTAGAGCACGAGCTCGATCGACGCGCGCCTGCATCAGCGCCGGACAACGCTCGATGGACTGATTCAACTGAGAGAGCGCGTCTTCGGTGGAGTCGTTCGCTTCGAGCATGGCGTTAGCCAGTTTCCATCGCGCGGTGCAATTGTTCGGGTCGTTGGCCAATTCTGCCTTGAACTCATCTTGCGCGGATTCCCACTTGCCAATGAGCCAATAGGCATTTGCCATGTGCATGTGCGTGCCCGGCTCATGCGGAGCCATGTCGATGGCCTTCTTGTACTCCACCAGGGCCACATCGTAGTTATGCATACTTTCGTCGATTTCGCCGGCTATCTCATGCGCAACTACGGAATTCGGATCGATCTCGTTGATCTTCTTGAGCGCGTCCTCCGACATTTGCAGATATGTCTTCCCAATCAGGTACCATGCCTCCTGGTTTTTAGGGTTCCGCTCCAGGAAGTTATTCAGATACGTAGCCGCCTCCCCATACTTTCTGAGATTGATGAGGATATGCGCAAGGATCATTTCCACATGGTCATCGTCCGGGTTGGCGCGAAGCGCTGCGCGAAGGAGCGGCTCGGCTTTGTCATTCATGCCGAGTTGGAAGTAACTCATCCCTAACATGGCCGATGCTGTCGGCATATCCGGGTGGAGTTCCAATCCGCGCTTGAGCACTTCAGAGGCATTGGGATAGTCGTGCTGGTCGAAGTAGAGCATGCCCAGGTTGTTATAAGCCGCAGCCAGATGCGGCGCAAGTTTGATCATGGCCTTGTACTTTTCGATGGCGGCAGCATTGTCGCCGTGCTGCTGGGCGGCTTTGGCTTCCGCATACAACTGCTGGACCTGGGGCGTAACTTCGTCGTCGGCCTGGCCGGCATGGGCGAAATTTATAGCAAAAACAAGCAAACATGCGAGCAATAATCGCGATGCCCAGCTACACATTGCCGTGAATCGATGCATCTTCATGCCTTGTGATTATAGTTCGTTCTCGGCGATGCCGGCTTCGCGCCGAACGGCTGTTCGTGAACGGACGGAGCGCCGCCTTTTCTGATGGAAACTCCGTTCGACTGTCAGACACAAATGCCGGTCTGCATTTTCGGCAGTCCGGCATTTGTGAAAGCTTGCGATTGCGGCTATGGATACAGATTTAGGCGGTGTAGATCGAGGCGCGGAGCTACACCGCTAAGTTCAGAACTGCAAGCGGAACTGGACCTGGCCCTGTCGGTTTGAGGTGCCGTTGAAGGCGCTGTTGTTGGCGCCCTCAGAAACCGTCTGGCCAAAGGTGGTATCGCTGAAGTTTCCGTCGGGACCGTTGAAGATCGTCCGGTTGAATGCGTTGAAGTAGTCCACCTGGAGAATTCCCTGAAGGTGTTCTCCCATGTAGAAGTGCTTCCTGACATTCAGGCTCTCATTGGTGATACCGGGGACTCTCAGCTTGCCATACGACCTGAGAGAGTCACCGATCACGTACTGAGTTGGGGTGGCGGTGAAACCAGCGGGGTTCCAGAGCTGCGGCGCGGTGCCGTTGCCGCCGGAAAGCCAGTAGTCCTTCTCGCGGTTATAGGAGGCGGTGCCGAGTTTGACGGAAGTGTTTCGGTTTGGCCTATTGAATCCGTTCGGGAACGGCGAGCCGTTCTCGTCGACTGTACTGCCATTGCAACAGCTGCCGGGCGACCCCTCCTCATAGTCGAGGATCCAACCGACCTGCCAACCGCCCACCACGTTACCCAGTGAGTGGTTGTTGAAGTATTTCTTGCCGGGGCCGATCGGCAGTTCGTAGGTTCCGCTGGCTTTGAAGGTCTGCGGTTCATCCGATTCCGAGACTGTCCATTCCGGCCTCTGGTTGTATTTGTTGATTCCGCCCGAGGTGAAGCTGGAGAAGCCGCTGCTGGTATTGTCCATCAGGTGGGAGAGTGTATAACCCGCCAGGAAGGACAATCCATTTGAGAATCGCTTATCAACTTCAACCTGAATGCTCTGGTAATAGGTGGTGCCAAAACCTTCAAAGTTATTGAAGATTTTGGTGAATTGGGGATAGGGAACGAGCGACTGTTGCACGGTGGAAGCGGTGCCGAAGTCGTTTACGAAGTTGGGATAGGGTGTTACAAATCCATCCTGCTGAGCGCAGCCGCTGGCGAATGTGTCGGACAGGACAGAATTGCCCGCATTCGCCGCGCAAGTGCTCAACACGCCGCCATACTGCGCATCGTACGACGGGTTCATCTGGTCGATTTCATTGTTCTGGCTGGGCAGATGGACGACCCGGTTTCCGGCCCATGCCGCCATTAAAAACATGTTGTAAGGTAGCTCGCGCTGCACGTTGATGTTCCACTGCTGGCTATAGGGAGCGTAGCCGTCCTTCTTGCTGAAGGCGTCCACTTGTACACCGTCTCCGATGCCTGGTCCGAAGGGTGTAGCCGCGGGAGCAGGAATGGAATTGGTGTCCCAACTCCCGAATGGAGATTGGTTGCTGCCCGTGCTGTTGCGTGCAAAGGAACCGGTAAGCAGGTTGCCGTAGTTGACCGCGACCTTGTTGGTGCCGTATTCATAGGCGCCACCATCGAGGAAGGCGACGTCGAGGCCACCCTGCACCACGGTCTTGTTGTCGAGTTTGTAGGCAAATCCAAGGCGCGGACCGAAGTGGCCGAAGTGGGTATCGGCACGAGTGAATCCAGCGCACCCTGTGCAGGAACCGAATTTCGACAGTCCTCCGGGAATGCCGCCGGCCGAGGGGTCGGTGCCCGGGTTATCCGGATCGAAGAAGACGATCAGGTTGTTATTTTCAGTGAAGGGCACCTGGATATCCCAGCGAACACCAAGGTTGATGGTAAGCCGAGAAGTCAGCTTGATGTCGTCCTGAATATAGGGAGAGATATCCAGGTTGCGCAGCCGCAGTTCCTGGCTGTCGCTGCGGTTTGCTTCGTCGGGAAGGCCGAGCAGGAAGCTTGCGAACGCACTGCCTTCGGACTGGAAGTTCGCGCTGGTCGGGTCTGAGGTCTCGTGATTGCTGAAGGTGAACTCTCCGCCTTCGGTCTGTTCCTCGTTATCGTCCTGATAGGCCCGGCGGAATTCGCCGCCAATGTTGAAGGTGTGCCGCCCCTTCGTCCACAGCCAGTTGTTCACGATGGCGATGCCGAGTTTGCGGTTGATGGACTCAAACCATGAGCCTTGCGTGCCCCAGTCGGTGTAGCTGTTAGGCCCGCCGCCTGACCAGGTGATGTAGGGAGGAATGTTCTCACCCAGAATCTGGGGATAGAGAGCGCCGCAACCGCCCGAGACTCCAGGGCACCCTTTGGTGTCGTTGTACTGGTTGTTGATTTCGCCGATCCACCCGAAGCCGGCTGTCATGACGAGGTGAGGTGTGATGGCGTTCGAGTAGTTCAACAGGAAGATGCTGCCCAGAGCCGGCTCATATTTCATGCTGTTGAGCGGGTTGGGGGCAACCACCAGGGGGGAATTGTCGAAGCTGGTGGTGGAGAAACTGTTGCGCCACTCGGCGTAGTGCAGGCTCTGCGTGGGGGTCAGTGTCTGGTCAACAACGAATCCCCAGACGTGCTGGATGTTCGGGAACGCATTCTTCGCAGCGCTCTTGTTGCTGAGCAACCCGCCGACACCGCTGCCGGGGCGGTCAGGATTAGGAATGAACGGGATGATCAACGCCGAAGCGGGGCTGATGCGGTTGGGGCAAATTACGTTGAGTGTGCCATTGCACTGGAACTGCTGTCCGGTTGTGGGGTCGAAGATGGGGATCAGAGCGCCTGTGCTTCCATCCACAAAGTCTGTGAAGTTGCCCGTTTTTTCGAGCGCCGTGGGTACTTGAGAAATGTTATCGTTCGTTTCCGCCTGTTTGTACCATTCCTGGCTGTAATTGCCGAAGGTCTTGTTGCGGCCGTCGTAGACATGCGGGATGCTGATGGGACCACCGATGGAGAAGCCGTAATTGTTCTCATGGTCTGTGGGAGGGGTGGTGGATCCGCCCCATGCCGGGCCATCGAAGAATGGAACAGAGTCGAAGAGGCTGTTGCGGTTAATTTCAAACGCACTGCCGTGGTAGTGGTTGGTGCCCGACTTCATTTGATAAGTGAGCGCGCCCTGACCGAGGCCATATTGGGCGGAGAAGGTGGAACGCTCAACTTTGGACTCTTCCACCAGATCGAATGGCGGATTGAAGTTGGTGGTGTAGCCCTCGGTTTCCGGCTGCGGAGCGGGGATGCCGTTGTAGATGATCTCCTGCTCGAAGTCGACGCCGCCGCTGATGCGGTGGGAGAAGGTGCTGCCGGTGGTTCCAGGGGCCATGAACTGCAGTTGATCGACCTGGCGGCCGCGGCCCGAAACCTCTGTCGGCAATGCTTCAACCACAATCGGTTCAATGGTGCTGCCGAGTTCAGGCTGGGTGGTATTCAGTGCGATTTCGTCAGCCGCAACTGACACCGTCTCCGATGCGGCGCCGGCGTTCAGAACGATGTCAACGGTAGGGGTGGTGCTGACTTCAACGTTGACGCCCTTCTTGATCTCCTTTTTGAAGCCTTGCGCCTCAACGGAGATGGAGTACTTCGCCGGCAGCACGCCTTTGAAGGAATAGGTTCCCGCGCTTTCTGTCACGGTGCGATCGGTGCGGCCGGTGCTTTCGTTCGTAATCGTTACCTGGGCTCCCTTGATGACGGCGCCGGTGGTGTCAGTGACTGTGCCGGTAACGCCCGCACTGGCTTGTCCGGAGGCAGTCCGGGTAGGCAGCAACATCAGTCCCACTATTGCCAATGCCAGCGCAACGGCAAAAGGTGGAAGTGGGAAAGACAGAGACAGCGAAGAGCGCGCCTGATTGGGGGGAAGGTGTCTCACTGGGTCTCCTTGAATAGTTCTTAGGCTCTGGATAATTCTTAGACTCTGGTCGGAAACGGGGTTTCAGACACGGTCAAATGGGGCGACGGTTAACCGCTCACCCGGGCAAGTATGGAATCGATACCATTTGGTAGTGGCATCGATTCCATTGCGTCGGATGTTAGTCCGCAAAATAATGACTGTCAAGGATTTTCTCAATCGAAAGTTGCAGTCTGTGATTTCCTGGAAAAACT
>JBEKVS010000034.1:0-26362 GCA_049513795.1 Occallatibacter sp.
AATCCGGTCATTCAGAACCGGCTCGTGCCTGTCTTCGTCGATGTTGTTTTACCTACATATGAGATCGATGTAAGCCAGCTGCAAGCTGCGCTCAGCGACAAGACACGGGCCGTGTTTGTCGCGCATACCCTGGGAAACGTCTTTGACTTGGATGCCGTTGCAGCCTTCGCACGAGAGCACAACCTGTGGCTGATTGAGGATTGCTGCGACGCGCTCGGTTCGACCTGGAGAGGCCGCCCGGTGGGGACCTTCGGCGACATTGCAACGGTCAGCTTCTATCCCGCGCACCACATCACGATGGGTGAGGGCGGCGCGGTGCTGACGGACAAGCCGAACCTGCAGGTGCTGATCGAATCGTTCCGCGACTGGGGGCGGGATTGCTGGTGTAATCCCGGCAAAGACAACACATGCGGAAAGCGCTTCGATTGGCAACTTGGTACTCTGCCCTGCGGGTACGATCACAAATACACTTACTCCCATATCGGATACAACCTGAAGGCGACCGATATGCAGGCCGCGCTCGGGGTCTCGCAGATTGAAAAGCTGCCTCATTTCATCGCCCGCCGCAAAGAGAACTTTCAATATCTGCACGCCGCTCTCAAGCCGCTCGAATACGCTTTGCTCCTGCCCCGTGCAACGGCGGGTTCAGACCCTGCATGGTTCGGTTTCCCGATCGGAGTTCGCGAAGATGCCCCCTTCAAGCGGGATGATCTTATCCGCCGGCTGGAGGCGAACAAGATTGCCACGCGGCTCCTGTTCGGTGGCAATCTGCTGCGGCAGCCAGCCTACGAAGGCTGCGAGTACCGCGTGATCGGCGATCTGCCGAACACCGATTTTGTGATGAACAACGTGTTCTGGATCGGCGTTTACCCTGGGCTTACCAAACCCATGCTGGATTTTGTTGCCAGTGCGATCGCGCACATTGTCTCCGAGGCTGTCGCGACGGCTGGCGCCCAAGCATCCAACCATCTGGAATCAAGCTTGCCGGTGTTGCCGTGACCACCGAGTTTCGCGGGCGGAAAGGAACAGAATTGTCTTCGTCCATAAACCCTGTTCAGGTTTTTGATCGTGCTCTTGCCGAGCATTTGACCGTTGTCCAGGCGCTTGGCAGCCAGCGGGACCTGCTGGAGCGCATCGCCGGCGAAATGACGCGGGCCATCCTTGAAGGAAACAAGGTCCTCTGGTGCGGAAACGGCGGCAGCGCAGCCGATTCGCAACACCTGGCGGCCGAGTTGATGGGGCGTTTTCGGCGCGAACGGCGCGGGCTGCCCTCCGTCGCGTTGACCACCGACACCTCGATCCTCACCGCGATCGGAAACGACTATGGCTATGAGAAGGTGTTTCAGCGCCAGGTGGAAGCTCTTTGCATGAAGGGAGATGTTGTGGTGGGCATTTCCACTTCGGGCAACAGCAAGAATGTATGCCTGGCGCTCAAAACGGCGCGCCAATTGGGTGCATTCACCGTGGCGCTCACCGGTGAAGGGGGCGGGAGTATGGCGGAGATCGCCGAAACAACGTTGCGCATTGCCTCGCACGACACCGCGCGCATCCAGGAGGCGCACATTCTCTGCGGGCACATGCTTTGCGACTGGGTGGAGTTGAGCGTGTGCGCACAGGAAGAGACCGATGCCTCCGCGAAAGCTCGTTCAAATGGCTCCTATTTGCCAGCTTGATGTTGCGACCAATCTCCGAGAATTGATCCCTCGAAAATCACCCGGACGCAGACTGGATTGATTCAACGGTGCCAGGCCGCGGTGCGGCGAATCGCATCCCGCAGACCGATGGTCTCGCGCAGATTGAGAATCGCTTCAGCCTTCTGAACGTCTGGAACGTAGCGCAGAACAGGGCCACCTGAAACCGCTCTTGCAATCTCAATAGACAACGTGGGGGCGAGTGCATTAACTACTTCCCGGGCCAGATCCAGAATGCTGATCGCCTCGCCTGAACCGACATTCAATACGAGCGGTTGCGCCTTTGGTTGGCAATCGGCGAGCAGCATCGTCCACAGCCAAATAACGAGATCGGCCGCATACAGATAAGATCGCATCGGCGTGCCATCTCCCTGGATCGCGATGTTCTTCCCGGCCAGCGCATCGCGTATAAAGTTTCCAATAGCGAAGTGCTGGTCGAGAGGCAAATGCGGTCCCACAAAAGCAAAGCAACGGGCGATCCCGAATTCGATGCCGGACTCCTGCGCCGTGAGGGAACACAATTGTTCGCATACCCGCTTGCCTTCGGCGTAAGTCGAGGCCAGATTGAGCCAGTCGGGTCCACCCAGATAGTCCTCGGGAATGTGGCTTAGATTCTCCGGCTGCCGCCCGTAGACTGCTCCGGAACTAACGAAGAGAAACCTTTTTGTGCCCCTGGTCTGGGCCAAGGCAAGCATCCTTCTGGTTCCATCGAGCAGCGTGCTCAAGAGATCAAAATGGTGACCTGGAGTGACGGCCGTTGTTGGCGCGGCTCCGTGGATCACATAATCGAAATCCTCTTCGGGAAAGCTGAAACTGCGGACGTCACCCTGCAGCATGCGGATGGACAGCTCGCCGGAAAGATGAGGCATCTTATTCAGAAACGCGGCTGGGTCACGCGAAAGAACCGTCGCGCTCAGGTTCAGGTCGAGCTCGCGGTTGCAATGCGCCAGGCTCTCCAGCAGCCACGCGCCGAAGAAGCCCGTACCGCCCGAAATGAAGATGCTCTTTCCGCGAACGGCATTCCAAATAGGTTTGGTATGGAGCAGGATATGGTCGAGGTCAACGCGGTCGAGCGGTTTCACTCGGCAAGAATAAACTACGCCGCAGAGGTGAAGGGCGAACGCGTATTCACGCCTCCATCCTTCAAGGATCAGGGAATGAAGGTCCCGGGATTGAAGCTGTCCGGGTTGGAGCGGCGTGCGTTGGGGTCGGAGACAACGGGGCTGGAACTAGAGGTTCGCCGGCGTCCCTACAGCTTCGGCTGAGTGCCTCGGCAGCCGCGACTTATGGCTTGCTTTCCACATCTCGGAGCGGAGACGCTGGCGAGGCCAATGTGCTAGCCTTTCGATTGCTGACCGCGGAGAATCGCTTGAGTTGCCCGCAGCCCCCGAGTCAGCCGGAACAGGAGTGTTTTCATGAATTCAGTCAAAATCGGCGACAAGCTTGTTGGTGAGAATCAGCCGTGTTTTATCGTTGCGGAAATTGGTATCAACCACAATGGCGACATCGATCTCGCCAAGCGATTGATCAGTGTGGCGGTTGCGGCGGGATGCGATGCCGTGAAGTTTCAGAAGCGGACGATTGAGGTCGTGTATACGGCCGACGAACTGGCCAAGCCGCGCGAGAATCCGTTTGGCACGACCAACGGCGATCTAAAACACGCTCTTGAATTCGGCCACGAGGAATATGAAGAGATCGATGCCTTTTGCCGGTCGGTGAAGATGCTCTGGTTTGGCTCGCCGTGGGATGAGGCATCGGTCGATTTTCTGGAGCAGTTCCGCGTGCCGGTCCACAAGATCGCCTCTGCGTCGCTCACCGACGATGATCTCCTGCGGCATGTGCGCGCGACGGGAAAGCCGATTATTCTTTCCACCGGCATGAGTACCTATTCCGAAATAGATCATGCCGTGGAAGTTCTGGGTAAGGAAGACCTGATTCTGCTGCACGCCACGAGCACTTACCCGGCCAACTACGATGAGCTCAACCTGCGCGCAATTCCCACCATGGCCAACCGGTATGGTGTTCCGATCGGCTACTCTGGGCACGAGACCGGCATACCGACCAGCGTCTGCGCGGCCTCGCTGGGAGCCTGCTGCGTGGAGCGCCACATCACCATGGATCGCGCCATGTGGGGTTCCGATCAGGCCGCTTCGCTCGAGCCGAACGGCATCTCCCGGCTGGTGCGCGACATTCGGCTATGGGAGCAAGCCAAGGGCGATGGCATCAAGCGTGTCTACGAGCGTGAAGTGCCGATCATCAAGAAGCTTCGCCGGGTCGGCGCGGCGGTCTAAGCAGGCATGAGCGAAAGCCCGGCCCCAACCGGGCGCCGGGCTTTCTCCATAGTTTCGACGGAACGCATGTACATCGTTTGCCACCTGGGATCTGTGCACGCAGGTTCTCGTGTGTTTGGATCGCGGTGTCGGGAAATCGAATCCGAGTTGGACAAAGAGAAAAATCGCCTGTCGGAATCAACCTTTTTCCAACTTTCCCGAATTCAAAGAAGACGCTATTCTTTTTCATTTCGCGAAACGGAGGTAATCCAACCAAAGTTGCGCTCCCGTTTTATTATTATCTAACTAATTAACAACAGGATTACTAGCGTCATCTTACAAGAGAAGGCGATGAGATGGATCACAATGCGAACCTTACCGTCAGTTTCGATTTTGCGGCCGATTTGGAACCCTGCAATTCGAAGCGTAAGCCATTGCCTGCAAGCCTTTACGGTCAATCGTGCAAGCGATTAATAGCACAATTTTTCGCATGGATTAATGGCCAGGATCTGAGGCTGCCTTTGTCTTCTATCTAAATACAACAGCAGAGCTTATCCCGCACCGGGAAATCAACAGGGTGGAGTTCGCCAACTTTTTTTTGCCGCCCGCATCCAATCTGCTAGACTCTGCTTAAATGTGCAGATGCCTACTGCTTTCTTGCTATTCCACTGGGTACTTCAACCTCCCATCATCTAGGAGCGTGCATTGATTTCAACAGAGTAACCCGAAGTACGCGACTAACCGAACTGCGGCTTCAACGGTCAGATTCACTGTATCCACCTGATTCAACAAACGTCGCGTTCGCTCACGCTGGAATTTCGCATCATACTCAGCAGTCGTTTCGCGGAGGTAAATTTTGATTACCGAGTCGTATGTTTCCAAAAGTCCTGACTCGACTGAGATGCGTTCATCAATGCCGCACAATCACCGTGATGCCGGAGCAACTTTCCGTAGTGTTTCGGGTATTAAGCGGGTAGTGTTCAAGTCCGATTCATTCGTCTTCATCGATGGCAAGCCGCTTAGCTCCTGGTCCCGTTCCACTGGCAAGCGCGTATTCGACTGCGTTTGCGTATTGCTGATCATGCCCGTCCTTATTCCGATTCTCATGGCGGTCTGGCTGGCGGTGCGGCTTACGTCGCCGGGCCCGGTACTTTTCCTGCAAAAACGCATGGGGCAGCATGGCAGGGATTTTACGATTCTGAAGTTCCGGACCATGACGCACCTTGAGGACCGCGCCCACAAGCCGGTAACCACCTCCGGAAACCAGCATTTCACTCCGGTAGGGCCGTTTTTGCGCCGCTGGAAACTGGATGAATTGCCTCAACTGCTCAATGTACTCGCCGGGCACATGAGCCTGGTGGGTCCGCGGCCAAAGCTGCCGGAGCATGCCATTTCAAACCTTCCTTGCCGGGCCGGCATTACCGGCGCAGCCACCATTACTTTTGCCCTCGAGGAAGCGATCCTGGAACGTGTGCCGAAGCATCACCTGGAGTCCTTCTACCATTCCGTTGTACTTCCGGCCAAGCACCGGCTCGACGCGGACTACATGGCCCACGCTACATTTCTCTCTGACTTCAAGATCATCATCGATAGCGTATTTCGCCGCTGGGACTGCTCCATCATGGAGCAGCTGCTGAATGATTGGGCATTGGAGCAAGCAGAGACAATGGTCTTTCCCACTCTCTGCGACGCGGAAACGACCTATCTCCATCCGGCCATTTTGCCGCAAATGGATCGCCCTGCACCGAGTGGCCAAAGCAGGGCATTCTAAGAGCTCTTCGATGCATTCCAAGTGCATTGATTGAATGTCCCGCGAGCCATCTAATATTTCTCTCCGGGATTACCCCAACCGCCTCCTCCCGGAGTTTCAATGCGAACGCGGTCCCCGGCGCCTAGCTTGCGGCTGCACTTTCCAGGCAGACTCAACTTGGCGCCATCGTTCTCTTTCAGGATCCATGTGCCACCCGTCGCTCCATCTTCCCCGCCCTGCAACCCATAGGGCCGGAATCGGCGCCGGTCCGCAAGCATCGTCAGCTGGACCGGCGTCAGCATTTCCAGCTCGCGGATGAGACCGTTGCCGCCATGGAACTCTCCTTTACCGCCCGACCCATCGCGATATCCGTAGTGCCGGGCGCGAAATGGATAAGCGTATTCGAGGGCCTCGATGGGGGTATTAAGCGAGTTGGTCATGTGCGTCTGTACCCCTGAAATCCCGTCCAGGCCTGGACGCGCACCCATACCTCCGGCAGCGGTTTCGTAATAGGTGAAGGCTTGCCCGGTACGCGGGTCGACGCCACCGATGGTCAGGTTGCTCATCGTCCCCGCGCTTGCGGCCGGAATGCGCTGAGGAACTGCCTGCGCCAGAGCACGAAGCAGAACGTCCACAATGCGCTGCGAGGTCTCAACGTTGCCCCCAGCTACCGCGGCGGGGGGTAATGCATCGACGATGCTGCCTGCCGGGGTGTTCAGTACGAGCGGGCGCAGGATTCCGGCTGTGGCCGGCGCATCTTCAGGGAGCAGGCAGCGGAGAACGTAGAAGCAGGCCGAGAGCGTAATAGCCCGAACCGCGTTGACGCTGCCATGAACCTGCGGCGAGGAACCGGCAAAGTCCATTTCGATGGCTCCCGGCTCTGGTTCAAGCGTGAGGCGCGCTGCGATCCTCACGGGATGATTCGAGACGCCATCGTCATCCAGCCAATCTTCGGCAACGAACTCGCCTGCGGGCAAACTGCGTAGTTCGGCGCGGACAAGGCGCTCTGAATAATCGAGCAATGCCTCGATCAGGGCTTGCACCCGCTGTTGGCCAAACTTATTCGCTACTTCAAGAATTCTCTGCTCGCCCACGCGGCAGGCGCCGATCTGCGCTTGCAGATCGCCCTCGCGTTCCTGGGGCGTGCGCACGTTCAGCAGAATCAGGTCGAGCATCTCGCGATCAATCTGTCCGGCTCGCACAATTCTCACCGGCGGAATTCGAATGCCTTCTTGAAAGATCTCCTCGGCAGGCCCCATCGATCCGGCAAACCTTCCACCGACATCGGCATGATGGGCGCGACTGGAGACATAGAACGCGGGCCGCTCGTTCCCCAGAACGAAAACAGGCAGGACCATCGTGATATCCGGGAGATGCGTCCCGCCGGCGTAGGGATCGTTGAGGATGGCAATGTCGCCGGGTGCGAATGCGATTGCAGCGACAGCAGCCTGCACCGACATGGGCATCGACCCGAGATGGACCGGCATGTGGTCACCCATGGCGATGACCCTCCCCAAACGGTCAAATATGGCGCAGGAGTAGTCGCGGCGCTCTTTGATATTGGGTGAGAGAGCTGTGCGCCGCAGCGCCGCGCCCATCTCTTCGGCGATGGAGTGGACGGCATTTTGGAAGATCGCCAGCTCGATTGGATCGGCGGATGCTAAATCGGCGGATATTGTCTTCACGCTCGCCTCTCATTGTCGATAGAAATGATCAGGTTTCCAAAGCCATCCACCTCCATGTGGTCGCCGGGAGGAATAACGGTGGCCGCGGTATATTCGGTGATGAGCGCCGGCCCGGGAAACGCATCGCCCGGTGCGAGCCGATCGCGATGATAAAAGCGCGATTTCAGTAATCTGTCATCGAAGAACACGTCTCGCTGGGCGTAACAGGCTGCTTCGCCGATACCAGGCACGAGCTTTCGCATAGTCGGTTGATACGCGTCGCCTATTGCACACATCCGTAGGCGAACGTTGACGATCTCAACGGATCGCGCTGAGTCAGAAAATCCGTAGTTCTTCCGATGGAGTTGGTGAAAGGCCGCGAGGAAGCTCTGTGGAGATTGCTCGTCCCAGGGAACATTCAGCTCATAGCCTTGACCTGTATAGCGAGCATCGATGGTGCGAAGAGGCACACCAGAAAGTCCATCGGCTGCGAACTCTTCCCTGCCCTGCTGCTCGAGTTCGGCAAAGAGCTCCAGGAGACGGTCCGGGAGGCTATCAATCGCATCACCCGGCAGCATCACAGTCCGTGAGTAGTCGCGTATTGTATCGGCGAGAAGGATGCCGATGGCGGAAAGAGCGCCCGGCGCGGCGGGGATCAGGACCTTGGGAATCCGCAGTGCGCGGGCCAATGAGCAGGCATGCAACGGACCTCCGCCTCCGAAGGCCACCAAAGTAAAGTCACGCGGGTCGTGGCCGCGATCGATGGAGATGACGCGGATTGCCTTCTCCATCTCCGACTCGACGACGCGGAGAATGCCGGCCGCAAAATGCATCGCTGAGGCAAGCAGACCCCTGTGTTGATCGAGAACATGCTCTGACCGGGCGCGATCCAGAGGCTTTTCCCCACCGAGAAATGTTCCCGGATCCAGGCGGCCCAGCAAGAAGTTTGCATCCGTGACTGTTGGCCTTTCGCCGCGACCAAAACAGGCTGGGCCTGGATCAGCCCCTGCCGACTCCGGCCCGACGCGGAGCATTCCGCCGGCATCGAAACGGGCAATCGAGCCGCCCCCGGCTCCCGCGGTGTGGATGTCAAGCATGGGGATGGCGATGGGAACGCCGGCGACCACGGACTCCCGCGTCAGCCGCGCACCCGTTTCCGCTTCGGCGAGAAACACATCGGTCGAAGTTCCGCCCATGTCGAAGCCGATAATGCGCTCGAAACCGGCCCATCGCGCGACGCGACAGGCGCCGACCACGCCTCCCGCAGGCCCTGAGAGCACCGTGCGCACCGGCTGATTCGCTGCAACACGTGCGGGCAGGATGCCACCGGATGACTGCATCACATCCACGCGTCCGCCGTGGCCTTGTGCTGCGACTCGTTCCTCGAGGCGGCCTAAATAGCTTTGCATGCGAGGAGCAAGATAGGCATTGACAACGGTCGTCGAGGCCCGCTCATACTCGCGGAATTCAGGCAGTATGCGGTGAGCGGAAGACACAGGTATCCCGAGCGTTTTGAGGGCCGACTCAACCCGCTGTTCTGTCTCTGGGTTCGCAAAGGCAAAGAGAAGCGAGATGGCCACAGCCTCCGCACCGCTGGCTCTTACCCTTTCCACCAATGCCGCGAGATCTTCATCCGTCGGCCGGAGCAGGATCTCTCCCTCGGCGCTGACGCGCTCAGACACGCCGAAGCGCAGTTCCCTGGGCACGATACAGACCGGAACAGGCGCGAACCAATCGTAGAGGCGGCTGCGCGTCTGGCGGCCAATCGCAATGGTATCTTCAAAGCCAGACGTGGTGACAAACGCTACGCGTGCTCCGGTCCTCTGCAACATGGTGTTCGTGCCAACCGTGGTGCCGTGGCGGACTTCCACTGACTGCCCGACGGCCAAATGCTTCAAACCGTCGAGCACCGCAAGCGACGGGTCGGCAGGCGTGGAAAGCAGTTTGAAGACCTGCAGTTCTCCATTCATCAGGGTTACGCAATCGGTAAAAGTTCCGCCGGTATCGATGGCTACGCGCAATGAGCCCCACCCTCGTATTCTTAAGACTCTAAAGCACCGACCACAAAGAACAAAGGAGCACCGGTGAACGGTATTGCAGGTTGGCTCACCGAAGCGTCTCGAGAACAAAAGCGCACCTTGGTCGCGGCTTGTCTTGGCTGGATGCTCGACAGCATGGACGTGATGCTCTATGCACTCGTGCTGGGCCAGGTGCAAATCGAAATGCATTTATCCGCCGCCATGAGCGGAGCCATGATGTCGGCCACGCTGGTTTCCGCTGCCATTGGCGGCCTTGCTTTCGGTTGGATTGCCGACCGGTTCGGGCGAACACGCGCGCTAACCGGAAGCATTTTGATTTATTCAATCGCCACGGGACTCTGCGGCTTGACGCATTCTGCGTGGCAACTGATGCTTTGCCGTGTGATATTGGGCTTGGGCATGGGTGGAGAGTGGGCGTCCGGCGCAGCCCTCGTTGCCGAGACATGGCCCGCGCAGCATCGCGGCAAGGCGCTGGCCGTAGTGCAGAGTTCCTGGGCTGTCGGCTTTGCGCTCGGGGCCGCGGTTGTCGCGCTCGTCATGCCGCGGTTTGGCTGGCGCGCAGTGTTCTTTGTCGGCATCGCCCCCGGGCTCATTACGCTATGGTTTCAGCGCGGACTGCGCGAACCTGAAACCTGGCAGCGGGAACGAACGCAGCGTGTCCAGTTCGGCCAACTCTTTCGCGGGTCTCTCGGGCGCGGGATGCTGGTTTGCGCGACTATGAACGCGGCCACACTTTTTGCATGGTGGGGCTTGTTTACGTGGGTTCCGCATTTTCTGTCGACCTCAACCGCATCGGGCGGGCATGGACTGAGCATTGTCCAGACTTCCTTGTGGACAATCGTGATGCAGGCAGGAACGTTTCTGGGTTACGTGCTCTTTGGATTTATCGCTGACCGGTTCGGCAGCAAAAACACCTACATCGGCTACCTCTTGGTGGCTGCGGCGCTGGTGCCGCTGTTCGCTCTTGCGCGCGACTCTGGAGCATTGCTCGTACTCGGCCCGCTGGTAGGATTCTTCGGCACTGGCTACTTCAGCGGATTCGGCATGATCACAAGCGAGCTGTTTCCAACTGCGCTCAGGGGAACAGCGATGGGCTTTGTATACAACATTGGGCGGCTGGCGAGCGCGGCGGCGCCGTGGCTCATTGGCCGCTTCTCTGAAACCGCCGGACTAAGTTATGCGCTCTGCGTCACTTCGGCGGCCTTCTTGCTTGCTGCGCTCATTGCGACTGCATTGCGGCAATCCCGAAGTGGAAGCTCCGATACCGTGCCGGATGCTTCGTCGGCATGAGCCCCAACGGTTCATGCGGCAGATGCGAACTCGAAACGATCCGCGCTAATCCACCTACGGGAAAAGTTCGGCATCGCGCAGCGCAAGGCCGGCTTGATCTTTGCCGGAGACAATAACATCATTTGGCTCGATTGGCCATGGAATGGCAAGGTCGGAGTCATTCCAGACAATGGTCCTCTCCCCGCGCGGAGAATAATAATCGGTAACTTTATAGGCAAACCCGACTTGATCAGTGATGGCGAGAAAGGCATGACCGAACCCGGCCGGAATCCATAACATTTCGCCTGTCTCCGCAGTTAGCTTCACGGCGACATGTTTTGCGAATGTCGGCGAACTGCGCCGCAGGTCGATCGCTACATCAAACACTGCACCGTGAGTTACTCGAACCAATTTTCCTTGCGGCTCGGTAATCTGATAGTGGATGCCGCGCAACACATTCTTCTTTGATAGCGAGAAATTATCCTGCGGCCAAAGCGCAGGAAGACCTGCCTCACTCATCTGGCGCTGATTGTATGTTTCATAGAACTCGCCGCGGTCATCCTTGAAGATCCTCGGAGTCAGCAGCAGCACGCCCGGCAAAGCCGTCTCAGTAACTTTCATGGCTCAGATGCCCTGATTGAGAATTTGGGCTCGCGCAACAAGGCAAGCAGGTACTGACCATAGCCGCTCTTGATGACGGGCTGAGCCAGGGCTTCAAGTTGGTCTGCCGAGATGAATCCCTGGCGATAGGCGATCTCCTCTGGGCATGCGATGCTCAGGCCCTGGCGGTGTTCGATGGTATGCACAAAGAGTCCCGCCTCGAGAAGCGAATCGTGCGTTCCGGTGTCCAGCCACGCCATGCCGCGACTCATGATTTCTACGTTGAGCTTCCCCGCTTCGAGATAGCGGCGGTTCAGATCGGTAATCTCCAACTCGCCGCGTGGCGAGGGGCTGAGAGACTCCGCGATACTCACCACGTCCGAATCATAGAAATAGAGTCCGGTGACTGCATAACGCGACTTTGGGGCTTTGGGCTTTTCCTCCAGGCTGATGGCGCGGCCCGCGGTATCGAATTCCACCACGCCATAGCGCTGCGGATCTTCAACCGGATATGCGAAGACCGTCGCGCCTTGCTCCAGTTGCGCAGCTGCCTGAAGCTGGCGCGAGAAACCCTGACCGTAAAAAATGTTATCTCCCAGGATGAGTGCGCTGGATTGGTCTCCAATAAACTCTTTGCCGATAATGAATGCCTGGGCCAGGCCATCGGGGCTGGGCTGGACGGCATAACTGATATGAATGCCCCAGCGTTCGCCGTCACCGAGTAACTCGGAGAATAGGCCGGTATCGTGGGGTGTGGAAATGATGAGAATGTCGCGCAAGCCGGCCAGCATCAAAGTGCTCAGCGGGTAATAAATCATCGGTTTGTTATAAACCGGTAATAACTGCTTCGAAACTACGTGAGTTACTGGATAGAGGCGTGTGCCTGAACCTCCGGCGAGGACGATTCCTTTCATAAGGCGACACGCTCCGTGTAATTGCTCGTGATCCATTCGAGATAGGCGCCGGTGCGGACATTTTCAATCCATGCCGAATGATCGAGATACCAGCGGACGGTCTTGCGTAACCCTTGCTCGAATTCCGCCGAGGGCTTCCATCCCAATTCGCGCGAGATCTTGGAGGCATCGATGGCATAGCGGCGGTCGTGGCCGGGGCGGTCCTTTACATAAGTGATGAGATCCCGGCGCGACCCGCCAGCCGCGCGAGGGCGCATTTCGTCAACGAGGTCGCAGATCGTAGTGACTACATCGATGTTGGCCCGTTCGCTGTTCCCGCCGATGTTATACGTCTCTCCAACTTGGCCGTGCTGCAACACGGCCCGAATCGCCGCGCAGTGGTCTTCCACAAACAGCCAGTCACGCACATTCAGACCGTCGCCGTAGACGGGTAGCGGCTTGGATTCGAGCGCGTTAAGAATCATGAGCGGAATCAGCTTCTCAGGAAATTGAAACGGTCCATAGTTATTCGAGCAGTTTGTAGTGAGAACGGGCAGACCCCAGGTGTGGTGATAGGCCCTTGCCAGATGATCGGAAGCGGCCTTCGAGGCTGCGTAGGGACTGTTCGGAGCATACGCAGTTGTCTCGCAGAAGGCCGGATCGTGTGGCCCGAGGGTGCCGTAGACTTCGTCCGTCGAAACATGGAGAAACCGGAATGTGCGGCGATCAGCCTCGCTCAAACCAGACCAATAGGCTTTAGCCCGCTCCAGCAGAACAAAGGTGCCGTGAACGTTGGTGCGAATGAATGCCTCCGGCGATGCAATGGAACGGTCGACGTGGCTCTCCGCGGCGAAATGAACAATCGCCCTGGGTCGATGCTTTTGCAACAACGAACCGATCAGCTCTGCGTCGCAGATATCTCCTCGAACGAGCTGATGCCTCGAATCGCCCTCCAGCGCCGCTAGATTTTCTGCATTGCCGGCGTACGAGAGCAGGTCAAGATTGATGACCGCCGATCCGCTGTTCCCTGACGTGTCTCCGAGCCAGGCCAACACAAAATTCGAACCGATAAATCCTGCCCCGCCGGTGACGAGTATGGAATCCTGCATCCGATCTCTCCGAATCAACAGTATAGGGTATTGTTTCGGAGGCCAGATGGATGCCGAAAAGGCGCAGAGACCATCTTTAGATCGCAGTTTTGGTAAACTAGCGTCAACCGCTTACGGGGTGATTCCAAACCCGATTCAACGCAAAAGACAGTTTTTCGATATAGTAAAGATTCAGCTATGCCCCTTCGAGGCTAGGCTTGCCCGGCAGGCCAGTTCATTCATGAGCAGGACGATTTCACTTAGCTGAGATCGCGACGGGTTTGTGTACCCCGGCTACCACGAGCATTCTGCACGGAAAAGTTCATTGAGAAGGTTGCCATGCCTACACAGGACTATCATCTCCGCACACCGGCGCCGCAAGGGCTCTATCATCCACGGAATGAACACGATGCTTGCGGCATGGGACTGGTCGCGAGCATTCGCGGCGAAAGAAGCCACGAGATTATCCGCAAGGGGCTTGAGGTGCTTATCAACCTCACCCACCGCGGCGCCGCGGGTTGCGATCCGGAGACCGGCGACGGCGCCGGCATCCTGATCCAGATTCCGCACGTGTTTTTTGCGCGCGAGTGCGGCGACCTGGGAATGCGGCTGCCGGAGCAGGGCTGCTACGGGGTGGCCATGGTTTTTCTTCCTGTGGAAAAGCACAGCCGCCTGCAGTGCGAGGGTGTCTTCGAGCGCATTGCGCGGGAAGAAGGCCTGACCGTGCTGGGCTGGCGCGACACGCCGGTGAATGGCGATGCGATTGGCCGCGAAGCGCGCGCATCGCAACCCTATATTGAGCAGTTCTTTGTGGGCCGGCCGAAAGGGCTGGACGAAGAGGCGTTCGAGCGCCTGCTCTATCGCGTGCGCCGTCGCACGGAGAATGAGATCGCCGAATCCGATATCGAAGACAAGGAGACCTTTTACATCCCCTCGTTTTCCTGTCGCACC
The DNA here is from genome assembly GCA_049513795.1 of Occallatibacter sp. Lineage (GTDB taxonomy): Bacteria > Acidobacteriota > Terriglobia > Terriglobales > Acidobacteriaceae > Telmatobacter. The sequence continues at coordinate 14,216 of JBEKVS010000034.1, forward strand.
ATCATCTACAAAGGGCTGATGCTGGCGCCGCAGATCGAAAAGTTCTACTTCGAGCTGGCCAATCCGCTGGTGACAAGCGCGCTTTGCCTGGTGCACCAGCGCTTTTCCACCAACACCTTTCCCAGTTGGAAGCTGGCCCATCCCTACCGTTATGTCGCCCACAACGGCGAGATCAATACCATCCGCGGCAATGTGAGCTGGATGAACGCGCGCCAATCGGTGCTGAGCAGCGAGCTTTACGACGGCCAGATCGACAAGCTTTATCCCGTGATTACTCCCGACGGCAGCGACTCCGGTTCGCTCGATAATGCGGTCGAATTCCTGTACCAGTCGGGACGCTCGCTGCCCCACGTCATGGCCATGCTGATCCCCGAGGCGTGGGCCGGCAATCCAGATATGGACGAGGAGAAGCGCGCGTTCTACGAGTACCACGCCTCGCTGATGGAGCCATGGGACGGGCCGGCGGCAATTGCGTTCACCGACGGCAAAGTCATTGGCGCGACGCTCGACCGCAACGGATTGCGCCCCGGCCGCTACATTGTGACCAAGGACGACCTGGTGGTTCTGGCCTCCGAGGCCGGCGTGCTCGATGTGCCGGCGGAAGATGTGCGCAAGAAGGGCCGCTTGCAGCCGGGCCGCATGTTCCTCGTGGACACGGTGCAGAAGCGCATCATCTCTGACGCCGAGATCAAGAAGCAGCTCGCCCGCCGTCAGCCCTATGCAGCGTGGCTCAAGGAGCAGCAGGTCTGCCTGGACAACTTGCCGGAGCCTTCGCGCGTGATTGCGTCGAATCCCGAGACTCTGTTGCGCCGGCAACGTGCTTACGGATACAGCGAAGAAGACCTGAAGATGTTGCTTGGCCCCATGGGCGCCAAGGGTGAAGAGCCGATTGGCTCTATGGGCACGGATGTTCCGCTGGCCTGCCTCTCGGATCGTCCGCAGCCCTTGTTCAACTACTTCAAGCAGCTTTTTGCCCAGGTCACCAATCCGCCCATCGATCCGATTCGCGAAGAACTGGTAATGTCGCTGATCAGCTACATCGGCACGGAGCGGAACATTCTCGATGAGGCTCCGGAGAACTGTCACACGCTCAGGCTGCCGCATCCGATTCTTACCAACCGGGATCTGGAAAAGCTGCGTCGCATCTCATCCGGCGACCTGCTGGCCACCACACTGCCGGCGCTCTTTCGCGCTGCCGACGGGGAGGCTGGACTGAAGCATTCGCTCGATGACTTGAGCGCGCGCGCCGCCCACGCCGTCATCTCGGGTTACACACTGCTCATTCTCTCCGACCGCGGTGTCGATCCCACCTATGCGCCCATCCCCAGCCTGCTGGCCATGGCCGCTGTTCACAATCGCCTGGTCCGCGAGAAGACGCGCACCCAGGTGGCGTTGATCATCGAGAGCGGCGAACCGCGCGAGGTGATGCACTTTGCCCTGTTGATTGGCTACGGCGCCAGCGCCATCAATCCTTACCTGGCCATCGAAACGCTGCATGATTTGAAGCGGCGCGGGCTGTTGCCGGAAAAAGTCACAGGCGCTTACGCCGAGAAAAACTTCATCAAGGCCATCAACAAAGGCCTGCTCAAGACATTCTCCAAGATGGGTATCAGCACTCTGCAGAGTTATCGCGGCGCGCAGGTATTCGAGGCCGTGGGCCTGAATACGAATCTCGTCGACACATACTTTTCAAATACCGCGTCGCGCATTGAGGGCGTTGGGCTGGATGTGCTGGCTCGCGAGGCGCAACTCAAGCACGCTTACGCCTTCCGTCCGCTCACCAATTCCGAGACGGACTTGGTCGTCGGCGGGCATTACCATTACCGCGAAGGCGGCGAGTATCACCTGCTCAATCCGCTGACCATCAGCAAATTGCAACATGCGGTTCGCCAGAATAATCCGGCCACATTTCAGGAATACACCGACCTGCTGGATGAGCAGAACAAGCAGCTTTGTACTTTGCGCGGCCTGCTGAAGCTGAAGTACGAAGACGAGCCCATTCCAATCGAAGAAGTTGAACCCGCGAAAGAAATCGTCAAGCGCTTTACCACCGGCGCCATGAGCTTCGGGTCGATCAGCAAGGAAGCGCATGAGACGCTGGCCATCGCCATGAACCGCATTGGCGGCATGTCGAACACCGGCGAGGGCGGCGAGAATGAAGACCGCTTCGAGCGTGACCCCAACGGAGATTGGCGCCGCAGTGCTGTGAAGCAAGTGGCCAGCGGACGCTTCGGCGTGACGGCCAACTATTTGGTCAACGCGGACGAATTGCAAATCAAGATGGCGCAGGGCGCAAAGCCCGGCGAAGGTGGGCAGCTGCCGGGCCACAAGGTCGACGACGTCATCGCCAGAATGCGCTACTCCATTCCTGGCGTCGGTCTGATTTCGCCGCCGCCGCATCATGACATTTATTCCATTGAAGACCTGGCCCAGCTCATCTACGACTTGAAGAACGTCAACCCCAAGGCGCGCATCGCCGTAAAGCTGGTCTCCGAAGTCGGCGTCGGCACAGTTGCAGCAGGCGTGTCCAAGGCGCATGCCGATGTAGTCCTCATCTCCGGCGACACAGGCGGCACCGGCGCTTCTCCGCTCAGCTCCATCAAGCACGCGGGCCTGCCCTGGGAGCTTGGCTTGGCCGAGACGCAGCAGGTTCTGCTTCTCAACGATCTGCGCAGCCGCATCAAGGTTCAGACCGACGGCAAGCTCCAGACCGGCCGCGATGTGGTGATTGCAGCGCTGCTGGGCGCGGAAGAGTTCGGTTTCGCCACCACGCCGCTCATCACCATGGGCTGCATCATGATGCGCAAGTGCCACCTGAACACGTGCTCGGTGGGCATCGCCACTCAGGACCCCGTGCTGCGCGCTCGTTTCACGGGCCAGCCGGAGCATGTGATCAATTTCTTTTTCTTCCTGGCCGAGCAAGTCCGCCAGCACATGGCCAAGCTCGGCTTCCGCACCGTCGACGAGATGGTGGGCCGCGTGGACAAGATCGACGCGGCAGTTGCTGATGCGCACTGGAAGGCCAAGGGCATCGACCTCTCCAACATTCTCTACGCGCCCGACCTGCCTTCGCGCGTAGCGCGGCGCAAGATGCAGGCCCAGGATCACGGACTCGACCAGGCGCTCGATCACGCGCTGATCGCGAAAGCCAAGCCGGCGCTTGAGTCCAAGTCACCTGTTAAAGGCAGCTTTGCCATCCGCAATGTGCATCGCACCGTGGGCGCTATGCTGGGCGGCGAGATCGCGCGGCGGTATGGTTCAACTGGACTGCCGGACGGCACCATCCACTTCAAGTTCACCGGCTCGGCGGGGCAAAGCTTTGGCGCATTCGTTCCCGCAGGCGTGACGCTCGAACTCGAAGGCGATGCCAATGATTACGTGGGCAAAGGACTTTCCGGCGGGCGCATCATCGCCTACCCGCCAAAGACTTCCAGCTTCCTGCCCGAGGAGAGCATCCTGGTCGGCAACGTGGTGCTCTACGGCGCGACAACCGGCGAAGCCTTCCTCAACGGAATCGCCGGCGAGCGGTTTGCGGTTCGCAACTCCGGCGCCTTAGCAGTCGTAGAGGGCGTGGGCGATCACGGCTGCGAATACATGACCAACGGGACTGTCATCGTGCTCGGCTCGACAGGGCGCAACTTCGCCGCCGGCATGAGCGGAGGGATCGCCTATGTTTACGACGACCAGGGCGATTTCTCTACGCGGCGCTGCAACAAGGCCAGCGTTGACCTGGAGCCTCTCGTGAGCAATGAAGATGTGGAGCGTGTGCGCGCCCTGCTTGAGAGCCATCGCGACCTGACTGGGAGCCCGCGAGCGGCGTGGATTCTCGAGCACTGGGCAGACGCGCAGCCGCGCTTCATAAAGATCTTCCCGCACGAGTACAAGCGTGTTCTCGGCGCGGAACGAGCGGAGAGCTTTTACAGCTCGCCGACAACTACGTCGCCTCTGGTGGCGGCAACCGAGGTGCAGCATGGGTAAAGACACCGGCTTCCTTGAGATTTCCCGCGAGCAACCCGTGCGCCGCAAAGTTGAAGAACGCGTCCGCGATTGGTTTGAAATTTACCAGCCGTTTCCCGAAGAGAAGCAGCGCGATCAAGGCGCGCGCTGCATGGACTGCGGCGTGCCCTTTTGCCACACCGGCTGCCCGGTCAACAACCTGATTCCCGACTGGAACGACCTGGTCTACAACGGCCGCTGGGAGGCGGCCGTACGCCGGCTGCACGCGACCAACAACTTCCCCGAGTTCACCGGCCGCATCTGTCCTGCACCATGCGAAGCATCCTGCGTCTTGGGGATTGACCAACCGCCTGTTTCCATCAAGCTGATCGAGCGCTCGATTGTCGAACGTGGCTGGGACGAGGGCTGGATTCAACCGGAGCCGCCGGAGTCGAACACGGGCAAGCGCGTTGCCGTTGTGGGCAGCGGGCCTGCGGGCCTGGCCGCAGCCCAGCAGTTGCGCCGCGCCGGGCACTCCGTCACGGTGTATGAGAAACAGGACCGCATCGGCGGCCTGCTGCGCTATGGCATCCCCAACTTCAAGCTCGAAAAACATGTTGTGGACCGCCGCGTCGAACAGATGCGCGCCGAAGGCGTCACCTTCATCACAAATGCGCATGTAGGGGTCAACGTCCCGGTTGAGGCGCTTACCGAGCACTACGATGCCATTTTGCTTGCGGGCGGCGCCGAACAGCCGCGCAACCTCAATATCCCGGGCCGTGAACTAAAAGGCATTCACTTCGCGATGGAGTTCCTGCCGCAGCAGAATCGCCGCTGCGAAGGTGATGCTGAGCATCAGTTCCTATCCGATCCCTCGCAAGCCATCAACGCTGCGGGCAAGCGCGTCGTAATCATCGGCGGCGGCGACACGGGCGCCGACTGCCTGGGCACGACGCACCGCCAGGGCGCACAGAGCGTGCACCAGTTCGAAATCATGCCCAAACCGCCGGAGACACGCGCGGCGTCGACGCCATGGCCGTTGTGGCCCCTCCAACTCAGGATCGAAGGCGCGCACGAAGAAGGCGGCATTCGCGACTGGAGCATCAACAGCATCAAGTTCACCGGCGACGAGAACGGCAACGTGAAGCAGTTGCACCTGGTCCGCGTCGGACCACCGCCCAAGTTCGATGCCATTCCCGGCTCGGAGTACACGATGGACGTCGACCTTGTCCTGCTCGCCATGGGGTTCCTCGGGCCAGTGCGATCTGGAATGATCGAGAAACTGGGTCTGGCTCTCGACAATCGCGGTAACCTGGCAGCAAATGCCGCTTACATGACTTCGGTGGATGGCATCTTTGCCGCCGGGGATATGCGGCGAGGCCAGTCCCTGGTGGTCTGGGCTATCTCCGAAGGCCGCAAGGCGGCAGCGGCGATCGACAATTACCTTACGTCGAACGCAGAGTCGCTTTTGAACAGCCACCGGCTGATGGTTTAGTACTGCTGCAACTCACCGGCTCTTGCTGCGATCTTAACCAATAGCTTCTTCTTATGGGAGCAGCCTCCTGGAAGCTGCCCATCTGGGCGCTGTAATAACTGCCCCGCAGCTGGCGGTGAATCAGAGTTCATCCAGACGTGCTCTCCGCCCAGGAATTCTATGCCGCAAAAGAACCCTCAGTCATCGCAGGCAGGAATCTCTCGCACGAATGACGCCGATTTCGGAGCGCGCCAAGCCACGGATAGCACGGAAGTATGCACTTTCACCTGCCCGGCCGCAAAAACATCACCTCATATAACTTTGCGCCCATCGATGACCCATTCCGAGACTTTCACTTCATACCTGTCCCTAACTGGGAAATGACTTTCTTGTAGGTTGATTGCAGGCACTTTATCTCACCCTCATCGACGGCTCGATATCCGCAGATATCGACAATCTCCAGCGTGCCTACCGGCATCCTGCGGATAACCACAGGCTCCTGGTTGCAATGCCGGGAGCATTGACTTACATTCAACTTCAGCAAACAAGCAGTCCGTTATCACTCCGGCAGCCGCAGCATTCGCAATTCATCGCGACGCAAAGCAAGGAGATTCATGAAGCTGCATCTTGGTGCGGGCGCATTCGCACAGTGGATGTTGTTTCAGCGCTTGTAGACTGCTCGATTGATGTTTCCGTCTGAAGCTGGTTTGCTAACTCAGCATGGCGAAGCCTTGCGCATCTCCACATCATCCCCGCAAAACATAGTCTTCCCTTCCTAATTCACATCGTTTGCTCCGCCGATTGCGCGACGGATCTTTGAATGCGAGGCAGAGCGTGAGTCATCAGACTGTAGGTCAATTCCCTGATGGTCGGCTATCAGCGCCACCACCACCTAGAAGCGCAACGACAGATCGCAATTGGTACGCCGTCTTCACCACCCCAAAACATGAAAAGGCGGTGGTCAAACATCTAGGCATTCGTGAGATCGAGTCATTTCTTCCCACCTATGAGACAGTTCATGTCTGGAAGAACAGACAAAGGATAAAGGTCGTACTTCCGCTCTTCCCTAACTACCTTTTCGTTCACATCCAAGGCACCGAGCGGACCAGAGTCCTCGAATCTCCCGGAGTCATACAACTTGTCGGAAATGGCAGAGAGTCACTTCCCCTCCCCCACGCGGAAATTGAGGCGCTTCGTTCCGTGCTTCAAACTCGCCGGGTCGAGCCTTTCCAGGAACTCGTTGTGGGCGCCCGCGTGCGCATCAAGGGCGGTATTATGCGCGGCGTTGAAGGGACTCTAGTGAGGAGAAGCGACAGCTTGCGTTTCGTCCTGTCGCTCGAATTGATTAACCAGCACGCGGCGATCGAGGTCGACGCCGAGGATCTGGAACCCGCAAGCCGCTAAGCATGAGCTGGCTGATGGCTCCAGGATGGGGTGGCTCCAGCCGGCCTTTTGGGGAGCTTCGTTAGTCACCGGCTTATTTGCTCCAAGTGATTATCCGCACTTATCTGGCTTCGGCACAGAACGAAGGCCAACCTCTTGCAAGCCAAATGGGCTGAGCTGGTGACGTCCAAGGTACAGGCGCTGCGCGATGGCGGGGCCCAGGTGAGGTGTGAGATCCCGGCGCTGGCGAAGAGCACCCCGAGGACGGAGAAGATCATTGAAGCCTCGGCCAAGCTTTTTGCGCGCCAAGGATACCATGCCACAAGCACGCGCCAAATCGCACAGCTCGCCGGCGTCGGAGAGAACACGCTATTCCGTCATTTCGACCATAAGGAAGAACTCTTCTGGTCTACTCTCCGCCATTACTCATCGGGTTTGAAGCTTCGCCGCGACTTGGAAGAGGGGCTGGCCCTATGCCGGCCGCCGGAGATCGTGTTACCCAAGATCATCGAGCAGCTCAACGACACCGCTAGTTACAAGCCAGAGCTATTAAGGATGATTGCTGTCGCATTTCTTGAGCTTCACTGGAATGTAGGCGTGTATCACAACGAGTATCTCGCCCCGGTTATCGAGCAGATCCGAAGATATCTGGAGATGAACATCAGGGATGGAAAGCTTCGCGGATTGGACCCAACCATACTAACCACCGCGTTGATGATGGCGACTCTGATGTATCCAGGAATCCCCGGCCTCGTCAATCCGCATCTTCCACTCTGCCGCACTAATCCGGACTCTGCCCGGAAACACACCGAGTTTTGGATGGACTTGCTGGCTTAGTTTGGATCGCTGCTGGTTGCAACTCGGTTAGTCGCGTGAAGCGATTCAAGCCAATTTCCCCGACGCGGTCCGGCTATGGTTCAAGAATCTCAGTGTATCTTGGCGTCTTTTGCCGGGATGCAATCCGCAGCAAAACTCTTAATCGGGGGAACAATGGGCACGACTTACACCAAACCTGGATACGAACCAGCCTGTAAAGCTTTTGGACCAAAGCTGGTCACAGAGCAAACCGCTATCAAGCACGGGACAGCCACGCCGGAGATTTCTCTGAACTTGTGGCGCTATCAGTACATCAAGCGGGTCATCGATCTGCTTCTCGGCTCGCTCATGCTGGTAGGATCCATGTTTCCCGGCATCCTGATTGCGGCCTTGATTATCCTGACTTCGGCCGGGCCTGTCTTTTATCGCGAAGAGCGGATCGGCCGGAATGGCCGGCGATTCCGCATCTGGAAGTTCCGGACGATGTATTCGGGCCCCCGCCGCAGGAACGGGGCCGCTTCCTACGCGAATTCCGGGGCGATCGTTCACTGGCGGACAAGGAAGCATCTGCGCGACCCGCGCGTTACTGCCCTGGGGCGCGTGCTGCGCAGTTGGAGCTTGGATGAGCTTCCACAGGTGATCAACGTTCTTCGCGGCGAGATGTCGCTTGTCGGCCCTCGCCCGATCGTTCACGCCGAGTTTGGCTTCTACGCCGATTCGCTGCCGTTTTATCTTGCCGCGGTTCCAGGTCTCTCGGGATTGTGGCAGGTTTCCGGCAGGTGCAATCTGGAATACGAGGATCGCGTTGCGCTGGACGCAAAGTATGTGGCGACCTGGAGTCTGCGCAACGACCTTTCCATCTTGTTGCGAACCCTTCCCGCAGTCCTCAGCCGGGAAGGGGCGTATTGAAGACGGCACGCCGCAGCCCCCTGTCGGTGACCGGATCCCCGCTCGGCCCGAAGTCCTAAAGACTCATGTTGTTTCTCGAGCAAAACTGATGAAGAGCTGTATCCGTTTCAAATTCTTCTACCTGCCTTTGACGGCCGCTTTGTGCCTTGGGTGCTCTGCGGCCCGCGGGCAAGCTGGCGAAACTCAACCGGAATTTGCCGGTACGCAGGATGAAGCCGACAACACATCTTGCGCGAACAGCCTTTTGCCGGGTTCGGACGGGTGCGTTCAGGCGGGCGCTGCGGAGAAGATGGCCCAGGACGCAGTCGGCCAATCCGATGCGCGGGCTACAGTGCGTAGAAACCCGCCGGAGCCCAGACGGAGCCCGGTGGTTCCCCCGGCTCAGCCTTCTGAGTTTCAGAGGTTTGTAGCCGACAGCACCGGTCAGTTGCTCTCGATCTATGGCGCGGACCTGTTTCGCAACGTTCCCTCGACCTTCTCGCCGGACGATTTGGCCCCAGTCAGTGCGGGTTATATTGTGGGGCCTAATGATGAAATCAGGGTGCGCATCTGGGGACAGATCAACTTCAATGGGAATCTGGCCGTAGACCGGTCGGGGGATATTTTTCTTCCCCAGGCCGGTGCGATCCATGTCGCCGGCCTGCCCGCGTCGGCGCTGGACCAGCAAGTGCGCTCGGCGGTTGCGCGGGTATTCCGCAACTTCGACCTCACCGCCGGGATCGGAAGGATCCGTTCCGTCCAGGTCTATGTTACCGGCTGGGCGCGCCGGCCCGGCGCCTACCATGTGAGTTCGCTGAGTTCTCTGATCGACGCGCTCTTCGCCAGCGGCGGACCCTCGCCACAGGGGTCGCTGCGGCATATTCAACTGAACCGGGATGGGCGCACGGTGGCCGATCTCGATCTCTATGCGTTGTTGCTGGGCGGGGACAAGTCAGGCGATGCTCGCCTCGAACCGGAGGATGTCCTGTTCATCCCACCGGTGGGTCCGCAGGTAGCCATCTTTGGCAGTGTCGAGACACCGGGGATCTACGAGCTGCGTGGGACCGAGACAATTGGCGATCTGGTGGCGGATGCCGGCCAGCGGACTGCGGTGTCATCGAGCGGGCGCATCTCCCTCGATCGGGTTGAACAGGGCAAAATACTCGGCGCCATTCAATTTCCACTGGATAGTGCGGGACTGGCGGTTCGACTCGCTGGAGGCGATATTCTGCGTCTCGATTCAGTGTTGCCGGCGTTCGGAAAGACCGTCACACTGCGCGGGAATGTGGCCAATCCGGGCCGCTACGAGATGCGCCCTGGAATGCGGCTCAGCGATCTGCTTCCCGACCGGGATTCGCTCGTGAGCAGGGACTACTGGTGGAAGCGCAGCCATCTTGGCCTGCCGGGGCCGGAGTTTGAGGCGGCAATCTCCACTTTGGGATCGAACAACCAGGAACTCGATTCAGCGGCCAACAAGACGATTCTGGCCGCCGCCCTCACGCCCGACTGGCAGGACAAAGATTCCGGCAAGGACCAACCGACCGGACAGGCGGCAGGCGAGACTCAGCGATCGAGTGGAACCCACTCCATTGCCTCAGAATTGGGCCAGACGCGCAACCGCGTGCAGGTAACCGGCGCTGGAATCAATTGGGAGTACGCGGTGATCGAGAGGCAGGATCCAGAATCGCTGAAGACCTCACTGATTCCATTCGACCTGGGAAAGCTGGTTTTGGCGCACGATCCCAGCCAGGACCTGCCGTTAGAGGCCGGCGACACAGTGACCGTCTTCTCCCAGTCCGACATCCGGGTTCCTCTGGATCAACAGACAAAATACGTCAACCTGGAAGGCGAAATTGCCCATGCCGGAATCTACAGCGTGGAGCCCGGAGAGACGTTGCGGGACCTTGTCTTGAAAGCCGGGGGGCTCACCGGGCGCGCCTATCTGTTTGGCTCCGAGTTTATCCGCGAATCGACCCGCATCCTGCAGCAACAACGCCTGGACGAGTACATCGAGACGGTCAGCATGGAGGCCGATCGGGGGTCGCAGAAGCTGGCCATCTCCGGCGCATCTACCGCCAGCGCGAGTTCAGAAGCGGCCGCGTCCGGCGCCGCCGCGCAGGATCTCATTGCGCGGCTGCGTCAGATCAAGGCCACCGGTCGAGTTGTCCTGGATACGTCAGCTGCCAGTTCCAGCATCAATGACATTCCCGCCATGGACCTCGAGAACGGCGACCGGTTCATTGTTCCCTTCCGGCCTTCCACGGTGAACGTGGTGGGCGCCGTATACGACCAGAATACATTCCTGTTTAAGAGCGGCTTGCCCGTTGGGCGTTACCTGCGCATGGCCGGAGGTCCGAATCGCAATGCGGACGCACGCAATGCGTTTCTGATCCGGGCAGATGGCTCGGTGATCAGCAGCAGATCGGCGAACAGTGCCTGGAATAGTGGGTTCAGCAAGGTGCTACTCAATCCCGGCGACACGATCGTGGTGCCGGAGAAGATGTTGCGGCCCAGCGGACTGCGCCAGATCCTCGACTGGTCGCAGATGTTCTCCCAACTGGCTGTCGGAGCTGCGGCTGTCGCGTTGCTCTGAGCGGAGTATCGTGTCAGACGGAATGCGGAGCATGGTGTAGACGGATGGAAAAGGTTCAATGCAATTGAGTCCGGATCTGAGACCGGCCGATTCCTTTCCGGGCCTGCATCCGGGCGCGCGTTTTGACCCGCATCCTGACCCGCATCCTGACCCGCATCTGGGTACGCACCTGGGCACGCACAGGACCGGCTGGGTCTTCGATCTTTCCCTTGCACTGGCTCGACATAAGCTGAGGACACTCGGCTTGATTGCAGGCGCCGCAATCGTGGCTGCATCCTGCGCCCTCCTGCTGCCCAGCATCTATGAGTCGAGCACCAAGATTCTGCTCCCGCAACAGACACCTTCGATCGCTTCGATGTTCGGCGGCTCTTCGCTGGCCGGCTTGACAGGCGGATCGCACGACCTCTCCGCGGCACTGAAAAATCCCACCGACATTTACGTTTCCATGTTGCAGAGCCGCACCATCGCCGATGCCATCATCTCGCGGTTCCATCTTATGAGCGTTTACAAAAGCCGCCGCCAAATGGATTGCCGCAAGACTTTAGGCGGCAATGTCGTTGTCTCGACGGAAAAGGGGAATGTGATTTCGATCACCGTCGACGATCGGGATGCGCGCCGATCGGCCGAGATCGCGAACGGCTTTGTCGCCGAATTGACCACGTTGAATCAAAGCCTCGCGGTCTCCGAGGCCGCCCGGCGCCGCATCTTCTTCGAGGCGCAGCTCGGCGATGAGCGCGAGGCGCTGGTGGTTGCCGAAGGCAATATGCTCGACACGCAGCGAAGCTCAAAGCTGATTGCGCCGGAGAGCCAGACCAAGGCAACCATGGAAGGAATCGCCCGGCTGCGCGAAGAGATCGCGGAGCGCGAGGTTCAGCTGCGCATGGCCCAGACCTATGCCACCGACCGCAACGCCAACGTGCAGCGGCTCACGGCCGAGGTGGCCGGCCTGCGCGACCAACTGACCGGATTCGAGCGCCAGGGCGAAGCGCCGGACGATCTGCTCCCAACCAGCAAGCTTCCCCAGGCGGGGCTCGACTATCTGCGTCGGGCGCGGGAA
>JBEKVS010000035.1:0-26963 GCA_049513795.1 Occallatibacter sp.
CGGGCCGTGGTGGGAGCGACAACGGTTCCCTTCATTTACGAGGTCCCTCTCCGCTTTGCCGATGAAGGCCTCGATGCGCTCATCCTCAAATACCTGCACAAGGAGGCGCCTGAGGCCAACCTCGCGGCCTGGAGAGATCTGGTCGATCGCTGCTACCATCCCAAGGATCATGTCTCAATTGCCATCGTGGGCAAGTATGTGGAGTACGAAGACAGTTACAAGTCGCTCAAGGAAGCACTAACCCACGGAGCGGTTTCGCAGAATCTGAAACTCGATGTTACCTGGATCGAAGCCGAAGGACTTGAATCGAAGACTCCCGAGGACAAGAGTTACGAAGGCCAGTTAGAAGGATTCGACGGAATTCTCGTTCCGGGCGGTTTTGGCAAACGTGGCATCGAAGGCATGCTTAACGCGATCCGCTTCGCGCGCGAAAATCATGTGCCGTATTTTGGAATCTGCCTGGGCATGCAGACCGCATGCATCGAATTTGCCCGCAATGTGTGCGGATTGAAAGACGCAAACTCCAGTGAGTTCGACCCCGCCAGCCAGCATCGCATCATCTACAAGCTGCGCGAGTTGCTGGGTGTGGAGGAGATGGGCGGCACTATGCGCCTGGGTGCGTGGACCTGCATTCTGCAGGAAGAATCGCTGGCCGCCAAGGCCTATGGTGGAGTTACGGAAATCAGTGAGCGCCATCGCCATCGTTACGAATTCAATCGCGAGTATGAAGCTCTGCTCACCGGCGGCGGATTGCGTCTGAGCGGAACAACTCCCTGGGCTGCCAGTTCCATCCGGAGTTTAAGTCCAAGCCACTCGAACCGCATCCATTGTTCCGCGAATTTGTCATCGCGAGTTACAAGAATCGGCACACGCGACTTACCCAGGTTGCAACCACGGAACTGGACGTCACACAGTTGGCGCGATAACAACCTGATTGTTTCAGGCAGCGTAAAATCACCCTAGTGAGCCAGTCATTCGAAATCGGCCCGGTGCAGGTGGGTGCGGGAGAGCTCTTCCTGATCGCCGGGCCCTGCGTCATCGAGTCAGAGACTCATGTGCGGCGCATGGCCGAGGCCATTCAGCGCATAGCCTCCGACCTGGGCGTTCCCTTCATCTTCAAAGCCAGCTACGACAAGGCGAACCGGACCAGCGTCAAAAGCTTTCGCGGTCCCGGGCTGGTGGAAGGTGCTCGCATCTTGAGACAACTGGCCCGGGATACAGGCCTGCCGGTTTTGACGGATGTTCACGAGCCGGGGCATTGCGAAGTCGCGGCCGAAGCGGTGGACGTGCTGCAAATCCCCGCATTCCTTTGCCGCCAGACCGACCTTCTCGTAGCCGCCGGCAAAACGGGGCGCGCCGTGAATATTAAGAAAGGCCAATTCGTGGCGCCATGGGATATGACATACCCTGTCGAAAAAGTTCGGTCGACCGGCAATGGACGCATCTTCCTCACCGAGCGCGGCGCGAGCTTCGGCTATAACACGCTGGTGGTCGACTATCGGTCGCTGCCAGTGATGCGGCGGATGGCGCCGGTGGTGTTTGACGGAACGCACTCGGTGCAACAGCCTTCATTGGCCAGCGGCGTGAGCGGCGGGCAGCCGGAGTTCATCCCGCTCCTGGCGCGGGCGGCAGTGGCGGCTGGCGTGGACGGGCTCTTTCTCGAGGTGCACGACGACCCAGCCAACGCCAAGTCGGACGGAGCCAATGCGCTTGACTTGAAACTACTAAGGCCGCTTCTCGAGCGTCTGCTGGCCATTCATGCCGCGGCCGCGGGATAGATGGCCCCTTGTTGTCTGCGCTGAACGCTGGCGAGGTGATCGACGTACACGGAGCGTCCTCGGCCAATGTCAGAATCAATCACCCAATTCCGAATGGGGTTAATTTCGTGGATTTGGAATACTTCATCGTCGATGTCTTCAGCGCAACTGCCCTGGAAGGGAATTCTCTGGCGGTGGTGATGGCCACCGGCGCCGGCTTCACTTCGGAGCGAATGCTGGCCATTGCGCGGGAATTCAACTTGAGCGAGACCACATTTGTGGAACGCAGGTCACCAGACGTGGAGCGGATTGAAGGTGTGCGTGTGCGCATCTTCACCACCCAGGAGGAACTGCCCTTCGCCGGTCATCCCACGTTGGGCACGGCGAGCGTGTTGCGCCAACACGCTCCGGACACACTTCACGACAACACCGTACGGCTGGCGCTCAATGTCGGTGCGGTCCCGGTGCGATTCACGAGCGATGGCTTGTTCGGCGAGATGAAGCAGCGCGATCCCGAATTCGGCGCCGAACTGGATGCGAACGAAGTGGCGCGGTTGATCGGGCTCTCAGTCGACGACCTGAACTCCGCGTTGCCGCCCCAGGTCGTCTCCACCGGCACCGCGTTCGCCATCGTGGCGCTCAATGCGGACGCTGCATTGGCGCGGCTGAGCGTGAGCCAGCAGCAGGCCACAGATTGGCTGCGTTCACGCGGGGCGCGTTGGTTTTATGTGCTTGCGCCCACCGGCAGTGACGCGCCCGCGTGGCGCGCGCGCATGCAGTTCAACGGCGGTGAAGATCCGGCTACAGGATCAGCGGCCGGATGCGCAATCAGCTATCTGGTCGATCGCGGCGCAGTGGCATCGGACGCGCGCATTCATCTGCGTCAAGGAGTGGAGATGGGCCGGCCGAGCGACTTGTATCTTTCTGCACATTCAGCCTCAGGCGGAGTGAGCGAAGTTCGCGTCGGAGGCAGCACTGTTCTTGTAGCAAAAGGAACCCTTTTGTCGCTGTGATTCACACGCTTTCAACAGGCGATCCTCAGTGCAAGTGGGGCAATAATTAGGTCTATCTAATCTGCAATTGTTACAGAACTATTTTCACATGTAATTTCGCCAGCTGTTCCCTGTTGCCATGCGCTTCCTTCGCTCGTACTCTTTGAATTCATTGCAACAACTCAACCAGTTCCAAGGCTGGTCTTTACCCAGGCATTATTGCACAACCGATCGCAAGTAATCGTTGGCTCTTAGGGTAACGGAAGTCGCATGTTGCGTTGTGCGGGCGGCGCCTCAACTTCGGTTGCTGGCTCCCCTTCCAATGCGACCTCGACTTGCGTCTAAACCCGAAGCGCCGGCCGTGTATGCGGCCGCAAAACCCGGCAATTCATGTCGCCAGCTCGCCCCGAGAGCGAGCAAGCCCAGACTGTTGCCGGTCGGCATCAAATTGAAAAAATCGAACGGCAAGGAGCCTACCCCCAAAAATGCGACCCAAGAAAGTGATTCTCTGCGTAGACGACAATGAACAGGAGCTTTCTGTCCTCACTTACACGCTTTCAATCAACGGATACCGCGTACTCTCAGCCTTAAACGCCCAGCAGGCAATCGGCTTGTTTGCCGAACACGCCGTGGACCTCGTGCTCTCGGACTTTGGCATGCCCCAAATGAACGGGAGCCAGCTCGTCGGCCGCCTGAAGCAGATGGGGCAACACGTTCCGATGATTCTGCTGGGTGACCCGCAGAAGATGGGCGGCGATATCCACGCGGCAGACGCGCTGCTCACGAAAAGGAGCTGCACCTCGCACGAGCTGCTGGAGAGGATCAAGCAGATGAGTGCGCGCAAACGCGGGCCGCGCAAGGGATCGGTGCGCTTGCCGCCCATGGAAGAACTGGCGGTTGCGTCCTAGATCGCCTTCATGGCGGGTTCAGCTTCATTGGCAGAGATCATCCAGGAAACAGCACCCGGGCTGGAGATTTGAGGTGCGCGGCGTTTACACTGGCTTCAGCATTAGATGTGAGCCGATATCCAAAGGGCGGCGAGACGAATGCGAAGGCGTGATTTTGTAAAGGGAATTTTGGCCGCGTCGGCTGCGGCCAAGGCAATGGGTGCGCAGCAGGCCGCTCCTGCAGCACCCTCGCCGCCTCCGTTGGCGCCGCCGACACTGCCTCACGCGCCGGTTGCGCCCGGCCCAACGCCGTGGATGACCGGGCTGATGGAAGCGAAGCCCCTCGATCTGAGCCTGCTCGTTCCGGATGCCGTGGCGCAGACCGACGCACACTTCTTCAACGCAGTGCAGACGGCCACCCTGCGCCGGCTCTGCGAGGTGTTGATGCCTCGCGTGAAGGCCTTTCCGAGCGCGCTGGATGCGAGCACGCCGGAGTTCCTCGACTTCCTCATCGGCGCCTCGCCGATGGAGTTGAGAGAGATGTATCTTACCGGCCTCGATCGGCTGGAGGCTGAGGCACGGCGCAAGTTTGCGGTGCCGTTCGAAAAGGTCACGGATGCACAGGCAGACGCGTTGATTCGACCATGGCTGCGTGGGTGGATGTCGGATCATCCCCCCGTCGAACCGCACGCGCGCTTCATCAATCTGGCCCATCACGATATCCGCATGGCCACAGTCAACTCGCAGGCGTGGAGCGAAACTGAGCGCGCCGAGCGCAACGAAACAAGTGGCATGGATATTTATTGGTATCCGGTCGACCCTGATGTCCATCGCCAGGCGGTCGCACCGTTGCGCAGGCGCGTTCCGCAAGAGGGGCACGCATGAAAATCCTCGCAGGATAAGTCATTCCATCTTCATCTTGGCTCTCCTGCCTGGTGGGTTTAGCGTTGTGGGTTGAGCCGCCCGCAGGCCATCGTTTGATTGCAAGCTGATGGATTCACTCTACGCCGTGATAGATTTTTCTTTTCGCGAAGATAGAAAATATGAGGGGCGATGCTCGAAGAGACGGTTGATGTATTGATTATTGGTTCCGGCCACTCAGGCGGCATGGCGGCCAAGATTCTGACGGAGAAAGGCATCTCGTGCCTGATGCTCAATGCCGGGCCTGTGGCCGACGTGCACAAAGACACGGAAGTAAAGCCGACTTATGCGCTGCCCTTTCGCGGCTTTAAGCAGCCCGGGACTTTGACCCATGTTTTCCAATCCAACGAGTTCAACGCCAATACATGGGTGGATGAGAAGGAAGTCCCATACACTTACGATCCCGGGCGACCGTATAACTGGGTAAGAGTGCGGCTGTTCGGCGGGCGATCGCTCTTCTGGTCGCGGCAGTCGTTCCGGCTGAGCGACTATGAATTCAAAGCCAAGTCGCATGACGGCTATGGCGATGATTGGCCAATCAGCCTGGCCGACCTGGCCCCGTACTACTCGCGGGTAGAACAGATATTCCGCGTTACCGGGCAAGCCAACGGTCTGCCGCAGTATCCCGATGGCAATTTCATTCCCGACGATGAGCCATGGTCAGGCTCGCTTAAGCGCTTCGCCGCGGCCGGCCAGAAGATGGGTATTCCGGTTTGTAAACCGCGCAGTTCGCAGGGCGTTGACGGCCTGGCTAGCTCCGTCAATCTGCTTCTGCCGGACGCCATTGCAACCGGCAGGCTACGGGCGATTCCCAACGTTGTGGTGCGCGCGCTGAGCGTGGACAAGAACACCGGGCTGGTGAATGAAGCCCACTTTGTCGATAGACTTTCAAAGCGCGAGATGAGCGTGAAGGCGCGCGTGGTGGTGCTGGCAGCGGGAACACTTGAAAGCACGCGCTTGTTATTGAATTCGAAGCTGGCCAACTCCAGCGGCGTGATGGGGCACTATCTCATCGACCAGGTTTATGGACCCGGGATTGCCTGCTCGGTGCCGGAAGCGCGCGACGGCAAAGGCGGGCCTGATCTGATGGGTGGAGGCGGGCTGATTCCGCGTTTTCGCAACATCGATACCAGGGCAAAGAACTTTATCCGCGGCTACGCGCTGAACTTATATAGCAACCCGCACGGCATGGACCCCAAGCATTTTGCCACTTATGGCCAGGAGTTACACGACAAGCTGGAGAGTTATTATGGAAGCGGGTTTTCCGCCGGAATTATGGGTGAGGTGCTTGCGCGCTATGAGAACCACGTCAGCATCGATCCCAGCGTGGTCGATGCATGGGATATTCCCGCGCTGCGCATTCAAACCAGGTACACCGACAATGAGTTCAACATGGCGCGCGACGCAGTGGATACCGCTGTTGCCCTGGCCGAAGCCGCGGGCTTTGAAGTGCTGGTGAAGAATTACGAGCCCAACCCGCCCGGCTACAGCATCCACGAGCTGGGCACGTGCCGCATGGGCGACGATCCAAAGACAAGCGTGCTGAACAAGTGGAACCAGAGCCACGATATCAAGAATCTCTTTGTCGTCGACGGTGCGGGATTTGTGAGCAGTGGTTGGCAGAACCCAACCATGACCATTCTGGCGCTGGCCATGCGCTCGTCCGAATACCTGGCCGAACAGATGCGGCAAGGCAACGTGTAGGCTGATTCCGATCTGCTTTCAAACAGCACATCTGTCACCCTGAGCGGAGCGCAGCGAAGTCGAAAGCCTGCCCTGAGCGCAGCCGAAGGGGACCTGCTGTTGCTTTGCGCTTCTTTGCCTCAATTCATAGCAACTCGATCATTCGTGTTGAGGGCTCTTCAACTTCCGCTCCAGAAACTCCGCGCTGGCTTGGTAAGCTCGCACCCAATCTCGCCGCAACAGGAAGTCGTGAATCTCGTCGGGGAAGATGACCTCCTCGAACTCGACCTTCTGCCGGCGAAGCGCATCCACAAGTAGCTCGGTCTGGGCGAAGGGTACGTTGCGGTCGTCGTCACCGTGAATGAGCAACACCGGCGAGCGCCAGGTTGAGACTGAGGCAATGGGCGAAGACTCAAAGGCCAGACGCGCCGTCTCGGCGTGCTCGCGCGGATCGTAGTGAGGCGAAAAGTTTGTCAGCACGCCATTCCAGTCGTGGACGCCATGCATGTCGACGCCGGCGGCAAAAAGATTCGACGCCCTCGCCAAGGCCAGCGCAGTGAGATAGCCTCCATAGCTTCCACCCCACGAACCGATGCGGGTTCCATCCACATCGCTGCGGCTCTTCAGATAAAGGCCGGCGCCCATCACGTCGTTGAACTCACTTGCTCCGGATGCGCCGTAGTTGAGCGCCTCGCGGAAGTTGAGCCCATAGCCGATGCCGCTGCGGTAGTTGACGCTCAGCACCACATAGCCGAGCGAAGCCAGGTATTGATTCATGGCGTAGGCGTTGGAGTAGTACTCCATGTAATGCCAGCCAAGCAGCATTTGCCGTTCCGACCCGCCGTGGAAGAAGACCATCGCTGGCCGTCGTTCGCCTGGCGCGATGCCGCCGGGCAAAAAGAGCTGGCCATGAATCTCAAGACCATCGGCTGCGGGGAAGATGACTTGCTGCGGAGCGAAGAATTGTGCGCTGGGAAATTCTGTCGGGATTGCCTGCGGAGCGAGGTCGAGAAGCTTGCCACTCGACACCACGGCGGCGCGCATCGGCAAGCGAACATCGGAACGCAGCACGGCAATGGCTCCGTCACTGGCGACCACGGGTTGGGTCTCGATCCCTTCGCCGGAGGTTACGGCTTCCGCGGCGGCCTGCGTGCCGTCCGCGGCAAAGCCGACCCGCCACACATGGCGACGATCAATGTCGTTTTGATTGGAATCGAAGACCAGGGTCTTGCGGTCGGCGCTAAGCGAAACGTGTTCGACTTCGAAATTACTGCCGGGCGAGAGTTCCTTCGCCGCTCCGCCTTGGGCCGGAGCCGACCAGAGATGCAGCCATCCATTCATCTCCCACGGGAAGACGATGCGCTCGCCCACGGTCCAATGGAGCTGATCGGTCGAGTCCGTTGCGCGGTAGGCGCTGCCCACGCCATCCTCGGCCTTCCAGACTTCGTGCGCTTTGCCGGTGGCAATATCGGCAACTCGAATGGACCACGGTAGCGCGGTGCGATGAGCCACAAAGAGCAGTGCGTCTTTATCCGGCGGGATGCGGAGGAACGCAACCCGCGACGAATCCGGCGACCAGGTGGGGTTGGAGTCGAGATCGGTGGAAGGGTCGAGATAGGTGACCGCGCCGGAAGCAACGGAATAGACGGCGATAAAGCTATGGTCGTCGCGATCGCTGACGAAGGCGAGGTGCGCGCCATCAGGAGACCAGCGCAGGTTCTGCGCCGATCCGCGCGTCTGCAGCAATTGCTGCGGCTTGGCGTTGGCATCGTCCAGCCGCATGGACCACACCTGGCCCTTCACCACGTAGGCCAATTGCTTGCCGTCGGGAGAAACGGCAGGCGCGTGACCTTCGCCCAGCAGTCGTGGTTCGCCGCCGCTGGCCGTGACGATCCAAATCTGCTCCAGCGCACCCTTGGGGAACCAGGCGGGATTGGGCACGGGATGGTTCTCACCCTGCACTCCGTCGCCGCGCACATAAATCAGGTTGGCTGCGTCAGGCGTCCACACAGGCGTGTTGATCTCCTGGCCGTCGTCTTCCGCGTAGTGGGTGATCTGCCGCGAGACGTAGCCATTGCTGCCTGTCGCCGGCTCAGCAACCCACAAGTTCCTGCGCCCGTCGATGTTGGCTTCCCAGGCGATGCGGCCCTTAGCGGGAGCGGCACTGAGTTCGGACGTGAATGGCGCGCTGAGCGCCTGCTCGATGGTGAATCCCTTTTGCTGAGCAGGCGCATAAAGCGGAGCCAGTCCCATGAATGCGGCAATCACCAGTCCAGCCACGCCTGGCACGGCTCCAACGCCGCACCTCGAATGCAACTTACTCATCAGCCGATTCCTCCCGGAAGAACCATTGTGCCACGGCCGCTTCAGGTCACCGGTGTCATTCGACTGGGATGGGCAGTTAGGATAACGCCATGTATTCTTTTCGCTTTCTGCCTCAGGCGTCCAGGTTACTGATCCTCTTCGCAGGGTTGTTGAGTGTTATTGGGGCTCCGGCCGCGCAACAGGCGGCAACCAAACCGGACGCACCGACTGCCGTGTCTGCCGCGACAGACCAGGCTTCGCAAGACTCTGCCGCCAAACCCGCCGCGGCCACTGCAACTCCAGCAGACCAGCAGAAGCCCAAAATCCGGCCGATTGACATGGCCGCGCCGCTGCCCACGCGCTACGACATGCTGCGCGGCGCTTACGGCCCGTTTCGCGCCAACAACGATCTGCTCTATTACCACCTGGATATACGCGTCGATCCCGACAAGCAGTGGGTAAGCGGCAAGAACACCATTCGTTTCAAAATGCTCAAGGACGGCACGCGCATTCAACTCGATCTGCGCGAGACACTCAACATCGACAAGATCCTGCTCGGCGACGCGCCGCTGAAGTACGAGCGTGACACCGGGGCCGTCTTTATCGATTTTCCCCAAACTCTGCACGCAGGGCAGGTCTACTCCATCGACTTCTATTACTCAGGTCATCCTGAAGAGACCGGACGGTTCGGCGGCATGACGTTCAAGAAGGATTCGTCGGGCCATCCGTGGATCAACACCGCCTGCGAAGGCACCGGCGCCAGCATGTGGTGGCCCGATAAAGACCAGTGGAAAGATGAAGTCGAGTCGATGGACATCAGCGTCACCATTCCCAACGGCCTGATGGACGTGTCGAATGGAAAGTTTGTCGGCAAGACCGACCTCGGCGACGGCTACACGCGCTGGGATTGGCATGTTCATTACCCCATAAACAACTACGATGTCTCGCTGAACATCGGCAATTACGTTCATTTTTCCGATCAAGTAGCAGAAAAAGAAGGCGTGCTGCCACTTGATTTCTACGTTCTGCCCGAGGATCTCGACAAGGCAAAAATCCAGTTTGCGCAAGCCAAGGGAATGATCGAAGCCTATCAGCATTACTTCGGCGAGTACCCGTTCATCAAGGATGGCTACAAACTGGTCGAGGCGCCTTACTCAGGCATGGAACACCAGAGCGCGGTAACCTATGGCAACCAGTTCAGGAATGGTTACCTGGGCCGCGATTGGACCCATGTGGGCATCAACACGCGCTTTGACTTTATCATCATCCACGAGAGCGGGCATGAGTGGTTCGGCAACAGCATTACGGCGCAGGACCCATCGGACATGTGGATTCACGAGGGCTGGACCACGTACCTCGAAACCCTCTATGTGGAATACCGCTGGGGCCATGATGATGCCCTCAAATATCTCGGCGGCCTGAAGCCGAAGGTGACCAACATGCGGCCCATTGTGGCCGAGCGCGGCGTGAATGCCGAGCCCACCCAGGATATGTACTTCAAGGGCGCGCTGATGATCAACACCCTGCGCAGTGTAGTCGATGACGACGCCAAATGGTGGTCGCTGCTGCATGACTTTTACCAGCACTTCAAGTACCAGAACATCATGACCGAGGATGTCGTTGCCTGGTTCAACCTGCATACCGGCATGAACCTGACGCCCATCTTCAATCAGTACCTGCGCCACGCCGGCATCCCGCGGCTCGAGCTTCTCTTTGGCGAGGCGCCAGGGATGGTGATGTACAAGTGGGACGCCGACGAGGACAGTTTAGCCATGCCGGTGCGCGTGGGCACGCCCGATCATTGGCAGATCATCCATCCCACCACCACGTGGCAGGCAATGGAGACGCCGCTGACCAGAGACGAGTTCCAGGTGACGACGGACCTTTATTACATCGATGTGAACAAGCAGTAATCGGGAGTCGATTCGTTTCCCAATCATGCTTGGTCGTCCCACTTTTGCGAACAAAGATCACCGGAAGGTACTATTGCCCCACTTAAGGTACTATTGCGCCTCTTGACTACACTAGAGAGAAGGCGGCATACTCGGCATTTGTACCCAGGCTGCAGCATTTTCCTCAGCTCCAGCAGGAGTTGCCTTGCATGGATTTAGTTCTGCTTCGCATTCTTTTTGTAGCCCTGCTTGCCGGGGTTTGCTATTTCCTTCATCCTTTTGGACTTTCGGGAGGGGTGAGCGCGGGCGCGGGCGCTTTCGCAGCGGTCGCGGTTATCGTTTTTGAGTTGCGCGTGCGGGCACTCACCCTGCGCCGACTGATCGGCGCGGTTGCGGGCAGCGTGCTCGGAATCTTCGGTGCGGCTCTTTTTTGCCTGGTGCTGCGCTCTGCTCCCCTGACTGGAGCCAACTCGGCCGCGCTGCAGATCTTTGTCCTCCTCCTGATGACCTATGTTGGCCTTCTGGTCGGCGCCAGCAAAGGTGACCTGCTCAATCCAGCGGCTCTGGGCACCCTCTTCACCGGTGAGAAACCCGCGCGCAGGAGCGCCAAAGTACTCGACACCAGCGTGATAATCGACGGCCGCATCGCCGACATTGCCGAGGCCGGCTTCATCGACGGCATGATGGTGGTGCCGGAGTTCGTCTTGCGCGAACTGCAGATTGTCGCCGACTCGACGGATGGTTCGAAGAGGCAGCGCGGCCGCCGTGGCCTTGACATGCTGCAGCGCATGCAATCGAGCTCGCACATCCAGGTGCAGATCGTACCCGACGATTTCCCCTCCATCCGCGAAGTGGATCTGAAGCTGTTGGAGCTGGCCAAGAAGTGGGAAGCCAAGGTAGTTACCAACGATTTCAACCTGAATAAAGTGGCTCACCTGCATCATGTAGAGGTGCTGAACATCAACGACCTGGCCAACGCCCTGAAGCCTGTCGTGCTGCCCGGCGAGAAGATGAACGTGCTCATCTTGAAAGAAGGCAAGGAGTTCAACCAGGGCGTAGGCTACCTGGACGACGGCACCATGGTGGTTGTAGATCATGCCCGCAAGCTGATCGGCAAGGCCATCGAGATCTCTGTGACCAGCGTGCTGCAAACCGCAAGCGGCAAGATGATCTTTGGCAAGCTCGACGAAAACGGCCGGAGCGAACCAGCACGTCCGGGTGCCATTGAGATGGCTCATTAGGGCCTGCTCATGGAAAGCAGTAACTCCAGGGTGATTGAAGCATTGCGCCAGGAATTGGTCGCGATGCGAGCAGAAGACCTGAGCGTTCGCCAGGAACTGGTCGACAACGGCGAGTTGGTTGGCGCCTACGTTCCCCGCATGGAAGCTGTGCACGTTGCGAATGCCGCGCGGCTGCGAGAGCTAGTCGCCGAACACGGCTGGCCGGCCGAGGACATTGCCGGCGAAGATGGCGCCAAAGCCGCCTGGTTTATTGTTCAACATGCCGTCGGCGAACCCCAGTTTCAACGCAACGCGCTGACCTGGCTGCAAGCCTGCGTGGCACAGAAACGCGTGCCCGCCTGGAACGCCGCCTATCTCGAAGATCGCATCGCTTTTCACGAAGGCCGGCCGCAGCGCTTCGGCACGCAATGGATGGACGATCCCGTCGATGGACGCACCCGCCCATGGCGCCTGGCCGATCCCGCACGCGTTGACGACCTGCGCGCAAGAGTTGGTTTAGGCCCCTTGCCACCCATCCCCGAGCCAGGCCCCGAATTGCCCGCCGATCAGCGACGCCAGTTAGAAGAAAATTATCAATGGTGGGAGAATTGGCTCGCCAGCAAAGGCTGGCGAGACTCTACCGCGAGCGACTCTACTGAGATATCCTCAGCTCGCTGATCTGCACGACCGGCTCAATGTCTGTGTAGTTGGGAATGTCCGCTTGCAACTCGGCATAGTGCGGCATCACGGCTTCAGTAAATGCCTGGACGGATTCGAAATCGAAAGTAGCGATCGCCGCGTTGGGCGCCGGCTGATCGGGCATGGCCGAACTGATGCCAATCTCCGCCGATACGCCCTTCAATGCCGAGCCCAGACGCGCGACGACCAGAGGCATGTGGGAGCTGATGTAGTACTCACCGTCGAAGCGGCTCCCGGGCCGATTGGGATACAAAAACGAGACTCGAATCATCTTGGCTCCTTGACGTGACCGAGTCTATCAGGTGAATCAGTCGTTCTGCACCTTCGGCACGACTGCACCCTTTAGTACTTCTGAATGCGGGGATCGATCTCGTCCGACCAGGCGAGAATGCCGCCGGCGAGGTTGACAACGTCGGTATAGCCGGATTGCTTGAGGAACTCGGCGATCCGCTGCGAGCGCGCGCCCGAGCGGCACTGAACAACGATCTCGCGGTCGCGGGGAATCTCGGCCAGCCGCTGCGGCACGTCATTCTGCGGAATCAGCGTGCCGCCAATCTGCGCGATCTGAAACTCGTACGGCTCGCGCACGTCGAGCAGGAAGACTTCTTTGCCTGCATCGCGCCGGGCCTTCAGTTCCTTCACCGTAAGCTGCGGAATTCCGTTCTTTACCACCATTCCCTCTTTCGTTGCCGCCGGAACCTCCGGGATAATTCCGCAGAAATGGTCATAGTCGATGAGAGCGGTCACGGTGGGGTTGTCGCCGCACACCGGGCATTCCGGATTCTTGCGCAGCTTGAGCTCGCGGAAGCGCATGTTCAGCGCGTCCACCAGCAGCAACCGGCCAACGAGCGAGTCTCCTTTGCCCAGAATCAACTTGATGGCTTCCGTAGCTTGGATCACGCCAACGAGGCCAGGAAGAATCCCCAGTACGCCGCCTTCCGCGCAACTGGGAACCAGGCCGGGTGGAGGCGGCTCGGGATAGAGGCAGCGATAGCACGGCCCGGCCTCGGTGGCGAAGACACTGGCCTGGCCTTCAAATCTGAAGATGGAGCCATAGACATTTGGCTTGCCCAGCAGCACGCAGGCATCGTTGACCAGGTAACGCGTGGGAAAGTTGTCCGTGCCGTCGGCCACGATATCGTAGTCCTTGATGATGTCGAGCGCATTGGCGCTGGTCAGCATGGTTTCGTGCTTGACGATCTTGATGGCCGGATTGAGCGCCGTGAGCTTCTCCTCGGCGGAGTCGATCTTTTTGCGGCCAATGTCCTTGGTCGAATGGATGATCTGCCGCTGCAGGTTGCTGGAATCGACCACGTCGAAGTCCACCAGCCCCAGCGTCCCGATGCCCGCGGCAGTGAGATAAAGTGCCAGCGGTGAGCCCAGCCCGCCGGTGCCGACGCAAAGCACCCGTGCGGCCTTGAGCCGGCGCTGGCCCTCCATGCCCACCTCGGGCAGGATCAGGTGGCGCGAGTAGCGGGAAAGGTCGTCGGTTGTGAGTTCGGGCAGCGCGGCGGGTTCGGTGATGGTCGGCATGGGTTGCAATTTCTCCGGTGATTTCAGTTTACTGGGACGAGGCGGGGATGCGAACGGAGTCGAGGATATTGGCTAGGCTTCCGTGAATAACGGATTTTTCGCGTGGAGTGTAGGGGCGAAGGGGCTTATCGCGCCCCGGCGCCGTCGTCTCATGCACTGCGAGATCGAATAGCAGGCAAGATCCGCTTACTTGTGGCGCCCCCACGAAAGTCGTGTAAATATCGTCGGAGGTGAACTGACTCATCGCTCCGTCCCCCGAGGCTCCATGCCAATACGAGATCCCCCGTATTGTCACTTGGTCGATCTTCTCTTTCGTTCCAGCATGAAAGCCGGAGAGAGCGAGCGCCCGGCAGTCCTCCGAGGAATCGACCGGCCTCGCATCATACCCAAACTCAACACCGGAAAACGATGTCACGGGCCACGGTCGGACTCCGGGTAGTGAATGTGTGAAAATACGGCCGCGAATCCGGCCTTGAGAAGGGGCGCTCGGTTGAATGCTCATGGCGAACTGCCAGGTTGTCTGCTCGGTAAAGGTCCAAGTCACCGGATATCGGAAACTCACTCCGTTGGAATCCTCAAATCGCATGATTCCCGGCGCAGCTTGCGTGATTGACTGAGCGGCAAGAGGCAAGCCTGCTGAAAGTGAAACGATGATCATCGCTCGGCGAATCATCGTGAAGTCTGATTTGAAGCAGCGAGGTTGGGTAATCGCTTGCCGCCGGCGATGGAGGGGATGATGGAAAGCGTGTCGGTCGCTGTTACCGGCGTTGCCTCTTTGGCAGGCAGATAGCGCACGTCTTCATCATTCAAATACAGGTTAACAAACGCGCGTACCCTGCCCTCTGGCGTAAAGAGGTGCTTGCGCAAATCGGGATGCAATCGGGTCAGCCCCTCAAGAGATTCAGAAACGTTGGCCGCGTCGATTTCGACGGCATCCTGGCCCCCGGCATAGGAACGTAGGGGAGTGGGGATAAAGATGATCATACGGCTCGCTTTCTTGCAGGCATTCTAGTAGATGATGCTGGGCGTCAATTCGATTGCGGAATTGGCATCCCCATTGAGGATGCTTGGCCACCGGCAAAGCCAACGGCTCCGGGGGTTCCGGAGCCGTTGCCATGTTCAGGTTTGGGTTGGCAGATGCCGCGAGGGGATCACTATGGCGTTGCGGTTGCGGGTTTGGCGGCAGGCGCCGCCGCGTGCTTCGGCTTCCAGAACTCCGGATCGGCTTTGATCCAGTCTTCCTCCACGTAGCTCTGGACAGGATTGATCGCATACAGCTCGGAGTGAGAGGACTCGATGGCCGCGGCGCGCAGCTCATTCATCTTCTTTTTGTCCTCGTCGCTCAAAGACGCCATGTACTTTGGCTGTTCCCCAAAGATCTCATCGAGGTCGGCCATGGAATTGGCGGCGGTGAGCAAGGCGTAGGCCCCAGCCTGTTCGCCGAACCGAATGCGATAAGCGCCCCAGTGGTTACTCGATCCGGACTTTTCCTGCGCGGCTATCACCATCTTGGCCAGGTCCTCGAAATCCTTCGTATGGCCGGGGCGAATCATAAGGACCTGAGCTTCCATAAAGCGGTTCTGCGGGCCGGGCCTCCTGGAATGGAAGCTCAACTCGGGAACGGACTCGAAGATGAGCCACTTGGTGCTTTCCAGCAGCTCCCCATCGGCCACATTCGCCCGCTCGAACTCCGGGGCGATTGCCGGAGTTTGCGTGGTTTTGTTGGCCTTATCCAATTCATCCAGGGAATTGAAACCGGACAGATAAATGGCCCGCGGCTGGCCGGTCAAAGAATTGTACGCGGTGTAGTGAAGGGGAAACTTCGCCTTCGTCATGGTCTGCACAAAGGCGCTCTCCGTCTTGTCGTGAGCCAGGCCGCTCTTGCCGGGCTTGGTGTATTCCACGTTGACTTCCAGGTACTTGGGCGCCGTTGCGCCGTCCATGGATTGACCTTTCGCCGAAACCGGGGTGAATCCGGCGACGGTCAAAGACAATCCCAGCAGAATTGGGCAGAACTTTTTCATACTTACCTTCCTTTGTTTGGTAGGGATCGCTTTCAGCGCATCAAAAGCATCACCACTCTAGTCCAAATTCGAAAGGCTGGCTATGAGTCTGGTCTAAAATCGATCTAAAATCGGTCTTAATACGTAATTGGTTGAATATGAATTGGTTAGCTGCGATTTGCCCGTCGAAGAAGCAACCTGGAGGGAGCCTCGACCACAAGCCGACGACTTCACCGCGCCCGGTTACTCGCGCTCGCCCTCGTCATCCACGCGAATGGCCTGCGGCTCGAAGCGCTTTTCTTCCTCGCTCGCACCGGCAAGAAGGAAAGAATTGGTGACGGCCGCTTTGCCCTGTGCGACTTCGGTGATGACGTAGGAGCAGCCCAGCCAGTGTGCCTCGGCAAAGTCAGTCGCCGACCACTGCGCCGGGTGGTCAGGATGGGAGTGATAGAAGCCGGCGATTCCCAGTCCCTGGCGACGTGCGTCGCGCTCGATCCTCACCAGCTCAACCGGCGCGATCTGATAGCGGTTGTGGGCCGAGTCAGTGCGCGTGTTGCCGGCCGGCACGGCAGCTTCCAGGCTCCAGCCATCCGGTGTGGACTTGCCAACCAGCACCCCGCAGCATTCATGAGGATAGGTCTGCTCACCGTGGGCGCGGATGGCCTCGTATACGGCGCGGCTCATATGGAGTACGCCCACCCGTCCTCCTCCCAGAAGCGTTCTGACATATATTTATCGGCGGCGTCCGGAAGCACCGTGACGATAACCGCGCGGCGGGCCGCGGCAGCCTCTTCCCTGGCGATTTGAAGACTGGCGACAACCGCCGCGGCGGCGGAAATGCCCACCAGCAGGCCTTCATCACGAGCCAGTCGGCGCGCAATCTCGTAAGCTGCTTCCGTCTCAATTTCGAGGTTGCGATCGGCCAGATGAGGATTGTAGATCGCCGGGACAATCGCGGTTCCCATGTGCTTCAACCCTTCCAGGCCATGGAATGGCGAGTCGGGCTGGAAGCTGATGGCCTGGAGAACGGGGTTGAACTCCTTCAGGCGGCGCGTCGCGCCCATGAAGGTGCCGGTTGTGCCCAGGCCGGCGACAAAGTGCGTTGCTTGGCCGCTCGTTTGCTGCCAGATCTCCGGCCCCGTGGTGCGGTAGTGGGCCAGCCAGTTGGCGTCATTCGAATACTGATCCGCATAGCAAAAGCGTTCCGGGTCATTTCCGGCAAGTTCCCGGGCGCGCCGAATGGCTCCGTCCGAGCCAAGGTCGGGATCGGTCCAGTCTACATGGGCGCCGAAGGCGCGAAGGATGCGCTTGCGCTCCGGCGAGACATTGGCCGGCATGGCCAGGTGAACCGGAAAACCAAGTGCGGCGCCCAGCATGGCAAAGGCAATGCCTGTATTCCCACTGGTGGCGTCGAGAAGCGTTTTGCCTGGGCCGAGCAGGCCACGCGCACGGGCATCGGCCACCATCGAGACGGCGGCACGGTCCTTGACGCTGCCGCCGGGGTTGGCCCACTCGGCTTTGCCCAGCAGCGTGATGCCATCGAGACCGCGCACCACCTGCTCCAGGCGCACGAGCGCTGTATTGCCGGTGCGTTCCGGCAGGGAACAGCCGAGTCTGGAAGTTGTCTGCTCCATTTTTAATGACCGTTTGCGGCCGAGCTTCGATTGTGCGAGATTGAGGATAGCGAAGGCCGGAGCCGGAAGCAGATCGTCGTCGTGCCCCCGTCACCATCCTCGCAGACTGGAAGGCGAAATTGGCTCGAAAATCCCGCAATCCGAACTTCGATCAGACCTTGGAAACCCTGCGCACGCATTCCTTCGATGTCCAACCCTATGCTGGAGTTGCAGGAGGTGTGCTGGTGGCCAAGTACGGCGCGGGCGCGGTCCTGGTGCCGAGCCCGGCTGTGGAGGCGAAGCAAGGCCCAGCGGTTGCCTTTTGGGAGCGGCCCGGTGCGGTGTTCGGCGGCCAGGTGGCGCGGTTGCTCGATCGCGGCTACCAGAAGTTTCTCAAGACTGCAAAATACGAATTCCCCGCGACTGCGGTCCAGCTGCAGGCCATTCACCTTTTCAGCGAAGAGCTGAGCCAGCTGACCGGAACGATCAGTCTTTATAATGAGGCACTTGGAACGACCAGCGACCTTTACGAGTACGATCGCTTGGAGGGCCGTGAGGCTGCGCAGCCCGAGCCGTCGCGTCCCTGGGAGCTGGCTGGCGGACATTGAATTTGTCCGAGAGCGATAGGGTCAGACATGGAAACGAGAACGAATCAGGGAGACGGCACAGATTGCGTGCATGGCCACGAACTCCAGTCTGAGCCGTGTCATGCGCCCGACCGGCGCGCACATACGCGCATCGAGATCAATGCCGCGGCCGCGCTGCAGCTGTTAGGCCAGGACTTGACCCTGCCAGGCCGAATCGCCGACCTGAGCCAGCAAGGCTGCCGCGTGCAACTCAGCAAACAGTTTCCTGCGGGCACACGTATGCGGGTCGAAGTGACCTTCCGGGTAAACGGCATCTCCTTCCGCCGCGGCGGACTCACCGAGTGGAGCGACGGCTGGAGCCAGATGGGAATTCGCTTCTCTCCCGTGCCCGCGTCGCGGGCCGCCATTCTGTCCGAGGTCATAGCTGAGGTGCAGGCGGAGGAACTGGCCAGGCAGGCACAACAAGTTGCTCAGGTGCATCGCTGGCAAGCAAGTTTGCCGGATGCGAAAGACGAAGTCGCGATCCAGTACGAGGATGCATCGCAACCGGAACAGGCTCCTTCCTTGTTCGCCGAGCAGGCGCGGAAGCAAATTCACCAGGTGCCCGATCTGCCTCGGGTTCGTCATGCCCAACAGTTGCATCACCGGCAGCTGGCAGATGGATTTATGCGACCGGAACGCCGTGCTCATCCGAGGCACATGGTTGACGCAAGCGCCTCCCTCATCCCCGTGCCCGGCGGATCGAAACTGAGCGGTCGGATTCTTGACCTCAGCCTGGAGGGCTGCCGCGTCCGCACAGACGCTCGCTCGTCCCTCGGGATATTCTCGCGGGTGGAGACTGAGTTTCGCCTGGAGGGTCTGCCGTTCCGCCTCGGCGGGTCCGTTCAGGCGATCCACGATCGCTGCCTCGTAGGTGTCCATTTCCTCGAAATGAGCGACCGCAAGCGTGCCCAGATTCCACAGCTGATTGCGGAGTTCGATGCGCACGCATCCGGTGAAGAAGTTGCCGGGAACCGCATTGACGGGCCATCGACGCACAAATCGATGCACCCGGAGACAATGGCTTGAGAAGCCGCATTCAGCCTTGTGGCTCTATATCCGGTTTCGTCCCGAGACCAGGTTCACGATCAACACGATCACCGCGATCACAATGAGAAGGTGAATGAGGCCGCCGCCAATGTGCAGCGAAAACCCGAGCAACCACAAGACCAGGAGTATGACAAAGATTGTCCAAAGCACGCGTAACCTCCATGAACCTCCGCGAACCTGGAAAGATACCTTCAGGGTGCACGGGAACGATTGAAAACCCTTCAGATCCACAAGGGCAGTTGATTGTTTGAGGCGACGGCCTGAGCCTGCCTCGCAAGCGCCTTCAAGGACGGATCGCTCTGCCGCTCTTGCACGCGAGCTCAGTCCCATATGACAGTTTTTACGGTAGTTGGCCGATCCGCGAGCCGTCTGAGCAATCGGGCTCTCCAACGATGTCGGACGCGGAAACTGGGCCCCTTGAGCCGCCGTCGTTACCGGGAATAATCGCCCATCCGGGCCAGACTCTACCTTCGAGGCGTGCATTTCCGTCATCATGACAAAACTGGATACTCTGGAGGGGTTGAATTTTTCCCACAAAAGTGAGCAGAATTGATCAGTCCTAAGCTCCGCGTTCTGGAATTCTCAGCTGGAGTGCTGCGAGGACTGAGTGGCCAACTGCGAATTGGCCGATGCTCGATTGCGCACCGTGGGAGGCCATCAAGCTCTGCGACTTCCATCCATCATCTGCGGGCAGTCGTTCCGCTTCCCCAGTCGATCCGTTGGCGATTTCGTTCTGTTCACTCCTGACATCCCCAGGGGAAACTTGCAGATGCGGGCGGAGTAGCGCCATGATTGAGCTTCACAAGCCATCCTTCAGCGTCGAGGCCTTTCTGGCCGGAGCCGGCCTGGGCCGAAGGCTGGTCCACTTTTCTCCCAAGCAGGCGCTCTATGCACAGGGAGATTTGGCTGACTCAGTCTTCTATCTGCAAAAAGGCCGGGTCAAGATTACGGTAGTTTCCCAATCCGGCAAGGAAGCGACCATCACGCTGGCCTCGCCCGGGGAGTTTGTGGGCGAAAGCGCGCTGGCGGCCCAAGATGCGCTCCGTCTTTCTTCGGCGACTGCTTTGACCGCCTGCACAGCGATGCAGATCGGCCGCGAAGAAATGATTCGAGTGATGCATGAGGAGCACGATTTCTCCGACATGTTCCTCAAGTTTCTGCTGGAGCGAAGCATGCGCATCCAGGCCGATCTGGTGGACCAGCTTTTCAACTCCAGCGAGAAACGCCTGGCGCGCATCTTGCTTCTGATGGCGGAGTTCGGCAAGCCGGGCGAGTCGGCGCAGTTCATTCCCAAAATATCGCAGGAGACCCTCGCCGAGATGATCGGCACCACGCGCTCGCGGGTGAGCTTCTTCATGAACCGCTTCCGCAAGCTTGGCTTCATCTCTTACAACGGTCGCATCCAGGTGCATAAGTCTCTGCTCAACGTGATTCTGCACGATCATCTTCCTGGTGACGAAGCGCAGTAGCCGGATATTGAGGACATCCCGCTGAGCTAGTTGTGCTGATTGCCGATGTCCAGGCAATGGCTTTTGGGGACATTGCTTGAAGGTTCGCCCGCCTCAGCGCGAGCTAGTCTTCAGCCCTGCCCGTTCTCGTTGCAACTCCCGATAAACTTCGCTCTTCGATTTGCCCAGCTCGCGCGCCAGGCGCTTCAACGCTTCCTTCTCGTCGACGCCGGTCTCAGCCTGCATGCGGGCGACGCGGACAGAGAGCTTTACCGGCGAGGCGGTCGCCAATTCCGAATCAAGCTGGGCCGCCGTGCGTGGCATGGCCTCGACCAGCAGGGTTATCTCCCCGCGCACGCGATCGCGAGAGGCCAGGCTGCGATGCGCCTCGGCGACGGTCATGCGCAGGAACTCCTCATGCATCTTGGTCAGTTCTCGTGCTACGACGACGCGCAGGTCAGGCCCCCACACCGCTTCGAGATCGGCCAGCGTTTCAAGAATGCGGTGCGGAGCTTCGTAAAAAACCAGCGTTCTGGCGGATTCGGCTCTGGCGGTTTCCTCGGCCAGAGCCTCGATACGGCTGCGCCGGGCTCCGGCCTTCTCTGGCAGAAATCCGATGAAGTGAAACTCCGCTGTGGGAAGGCCTGAGGCGACCAGCGCGCTCAATGCCGCGTTGGCGCCGGGGATGGGGATGACCGGAACCCCGGCGGCGATGGCTTCAGCGGCCAGCCAGGCGCCGGGGTCGCTGATGCCGGGCATGCCGGCGTCCGATACCAGCGCAATGCGGCCACCGGCCTTGAGAGCTTCTACCAACTCGACCGCGCGGCCTCGCTCGTTGTGTTGATGGCAGCTCACGGTGGGTGTTTGAATCTCAAAATGATTGAGCAGCTTCTGCGTCTGCCGCGTGTCTTCGCAGGCGATGCGGTCGACCCGCTTGAGCGTGTCAAGAGCGCGCAGCGTGATGTCTCCCAGGTTGCCGATGGGCGTAGCCACCAGGTAGAGGCCGGGAGCGAGCGGTGCGTCGGGTTGATTCATGGCTGGTTGCGATTCTTCATCCGAAATTCAGCGATTTCATGGGGGAGAAATACGTGGATTTGGCGGAATGCGTATGGCGCAAGTGCTTTGTTTAGGAGGGTGAAATCGACTTTTTCAAGGATAAGGCTTGCCTCGTCAGGGGGTTAGAGCAAAAGGGGGGAGGGGGTGGGGGTGCTGTTGGTTTAAGGTGCGCGGGAGTGGGCGGCGGGTCTGGAGGCGCGTGGAATGGATAACGAGCATAGATCGATTATGCGCCGGAGCGGGGAAATGATCTGCACCGACTTGGTGGAGGGGGATGAGGGCGACGGGGCTAGACGATTTTCAAATTGTCGGCACAGGGTTTGTAGTTGTTGATTTTCTCAGTGTTGCTTTCGATGACGCGTTGGAGCATTCTCCCCGCGATCGTGCCGTCTGAAAGCTTTCCGCATGAAAGCTTCTTCAGCTCATTGAATAAGTTCCTGCCAGATTCTTCGAAAGAAGCAAGAATCTGTTCATAGATTTTGTGATAACGAACGACCGTGGGGCACGCGGCGTCGGCGCAGCACCTGTCTTCTATAATCAATCGCACATTCTCACGCCAACAGGCTATTTCAAAAAAGACGAACCATAGGACAGTCACTTCGTCCGAATTCTCAATGACAGAAAGCATGGCCTGGCTTGCGCCCGGCGATACACGAGCAAGCCATGTT
The DNA here is from genome assembly GCA_049513795.1 of Occallatibacter sp. GTDB lineage: Bacteria > Acidobacteriota > Terriglobia > Terriglobales > Acidobacteriaceae > Telmatobacter. Next base: position 22,353 of record JBEKVS010000035.1, read on the forward strand.
CCCCGGATTAAGTCCACCGCAAAATAGAGTTCGGAAACATCACCGGGAATTTCCTCTAGGTCACATCGCCACTGTTCGATGTACCGCTCACGTTGAAACGGAAGCAGCTGGGACGCTGCGCATTTGATCATCGCGTCGCAAATCTTCGGACGCCAAGCCTTGACCTCATCCGCAAGCAACTTTCCGAGAACCGACAGGGCGAGCGCCCCGACCGCAGTCAAGATTGCCATTGAAGCCTCCCGCTGGCGGGAATGAGCAAGGCGAATGCCGCTCGGCTCTGCGACACTCCCAAAGAGGTCATCTCGTAAACGCGTTTGCGCGGTCTGCCCTCTTCGGAGGGGTCTATCCTTTCCCAATTGCTCTTGAGCCATTTTGCAGATTCAAGGCGGATGAGAATCGGATACAAGGTGCCCGAAGCGAGTCTCGTCTGCTTGGCGATGTCCGCCCCGGATAGCCCCGTTAAGGGGTTATCGAGAAATTGCCCGAGCACTTGGAGAGTCGGACCTGAGAGGCGTGGCGAGTCTTTGCCCATACACGAAACTCTACATAGGGCGGGAGATTTTGTCAAGTCGCTGAGAATCGGGATGCCTTGCCGTTGGCCTCAAAAATATTTGGTAAGCTCATCCCATGCAAAGCTGAACAGTTGGGTGTAAATCGCCAATGCGCTCATCGAGAAAGGCCCAATCCCGATGTGTCGGTTTGTCGGAAACGATCTCGCGCAGAGGCGGAGATTGATGGTTTCGTGATTCGTGGCGGTCTCGATCTCGAATTGCGGTCGAGGCGGCGCGGCCTTAGCTGGCTTCTTCGCGTTCGATGCGGCGCTGCCTCGGCCACCAGGGACACGGAACTCATCAGGTTCTGCGCGCTCACAATGCCCACCACGCGGCCGCTCTCGGCAACGGGAATCAACGCCAGCCCGTGTCCCGCAGTGAGCCGGCGGATGGTGGTGCTGAGCGTGTCTTCAGGGCGCGCTACCTGGAAAGCCCTGGACATCACGGACTGCACGTAGCCGTTTCCTTCGCTGCGCAACGCGTCGGGGCCGTCGCGGCTGTCGCCATGGCGTTTTGTCCCGTAGTTGTCCCTGGGAATTATTTTGACGGACTACAAGCGCGTTGATCGGGACTAGTCCGCATGGGATGAGCTTTCTTGACAGTTTAACATTACACATGTAAATTTACATATGTTATGTATGGATCAGCGATTTACAACAACCTGTCTTAAATCGAAAAGGAGGGCAGATGTCAGATTCCGTAAATTGGGGGAGCGCATACACCCCGGCTGGAACGGCCTTTGGACTTAAGAGAATCGGCTATGGAGCGATTCACCTGACCGGGCCGATCGCGTGGGGGCCTCCGCGTGATCGTTCCGCAGCAGTGGCCGTGGTTCGGGAAGCAATTCGGACCGGCGTGAATCACATCGATACCAGTGACTATTACGGCCCGCACATCGCCAACGAAATTATTAAAGAAGCCGTCTATCCCTATCCCGATGACTTGACGATCGTGACCAAGGTGGGTGCGCGTCGCGGGCCTGACAAGTCCTGGCCAAAGGCTTTGTCCCCAGAAGAGTTGATCAGCGCAGTCCATGACAACCTGCGTAATCTTGGTCTGAGCACGCTTGATGTCGTTAACCTTCGGCTCGGTGGTCAGTTTGGCCCTGACAACAGTTCGGTCGAAGCTCCTCTTATGGTCCTCGCCGAATTGAGAGAGCAGGGATTGATTCGCCACATTGGGCTGAGCAACATCACGCGTGCTCAGTTCGACGAAGGCAGTAAGATCACCAACATCGTTTGCGTACAGAATCACTACAATCTCGCCCATCGGATGGATGACGCGTTCATCAATGACCTTGCCGCGAGGCAGATAGCCTACGTGCCGTTTTTCCCCTTGGGCGGCTTTCGCCCGCTCTCCTCGCCCATTCTCGATAGCGTTGCACAGGAACTGGGAGCAACGACCCGCCAGATCGCATTGGCCTGGTTGCTTCACCGCTCACCGAACATTCTGCTCATAGCCGGAACCTCCTCCATAGAGCATCTGCACCAGAACTTCGAGGCGGCGAGGATCAAACTGACGCCCCGGACGATCGCGCAACTCGACGGCATTGCCGGGGTGCAGCAGAAGCCGCAACCTGCAAACGGATAGAGGAAAGGAGCCCATTGCCTGAACAAAGCGCCGTTGACAAAAGAAGCCAGGATGCCATTCACCGTCTTCTGTCCGAGCTCCAGAGGGCATGGGCTGTTGGGGATGCAACCCAATTTGCCAGTGCTTTCTCGGAGGATGCGGTCTTCGTCCCCTTCAATGGACGAAGGCTGAATGGCCGCCCCGCAATTCTGGAGTTCCATGTACGTCCATTCGCAACCGAATTCCGTGGCAGCAAGCTCGATTTCGACATCGTCGAAGTACGCGCACTCACGAAGGGTGTTTTCCTGGTCTCAACTGATGGTGGTCCGCTACGAGCAGGCGAAGCACATCGTATTCTGGAGACACAGACTTTTGTCATTCAGGATTTCGGTAGTCGCTGGGCGATCGTATCTTTTCAGAACACACCTGTTCTTCCTCCCCGAGGCCACGAATGACGACGGCGTCCCGAATGTTGTCAAATGGAGCTAGAGAGTTCCGGTGAATCGTCGAAAGAAGCCAGGCATAACGGGCGGAAAAAGACAAAGGAACGCTCGCGGTTCCGGCGATCAGCTACGGCAGGAGATTTTAGAAGCTGCCATCCGTCTTCTGGAGCGTCTCGCACCGCAGGAGCCTTTTTCGCTACGCGCGGTGGCTAAAGAGGCGAACATCTCCGCTCCGTCGGTCTATCTGCAATTTGCCGACAAAGATGCACTGCTGTTGGCGGTGTTGGAACAGCTATTCACCGAATTGATCGCTCAACGCAGCGCGGCGGAAGAAGAGACGGCGCAGGCCGGGGGCGGCGCATGGGAAAGGCTCTTAGCTACCGTTCTGGCGTCTGTGAAGTTCGGCACACAACGTCCTGGCCACTATAAGGTCCTGTACGAGGGGCGCGTCATACCTCGATTGGACGACCCCAAAGCAATGGCGTTTGGCAAGCCGATTCAGACACGGGCGGTGGAACTGATCCGACAGGTTTTGAGGGCTCAACCGGGTCGTCAGACCGAAAGCCCACAACGCCTGTCACTTCTGCTCTGGGCCGGAATCCATGGCCTGATCTCTCTGCGAATCAACAAACCTACGTTCGATTGGCCGGAGACGTCTGAACTCGCCACTGAAATGGCGCACGCGATCATTCGTCCTCTGCCTAATGCAATGCGGCCGCCAGCGAGACGAACAAAAAAGCAATAAAAGCGCGCGACATCTCCGGCTGCACGTAGCCGTTGCCGTCGCTCCGCAATCCGTCAACGATGCGCTGGCGCGACACGATGCCGACCAGTTGCGGGTGCCGATGCTGACCGAATCACGGAAGGCGTTCGACTGCGGGCGGATGCCAGCCGCCATCGAGTATGGCCGGTTTGGGCCAATACAATCGCATGGTCAGATTGAAGATGCCGTCGCCGGATGGCAGCCAATTCGATTGATGTTCCGGTCCCGGGTTCTCGGCCTGTATCAAAAGATCGAGTGAACCATCGGCATTGAACTTGAGTTGGTCGCGATCTCCGATGGCATAACGGTTCATTGGATTGGCGATGAAGTAGCCGTCCTTGTCGTAGCCAGTGACGGACCAGAATGCGAGGACCGGCGGCAACTCCGAAGCCGCAAAATGCATACGGTAGCGCATCGAGCCATTCAGCGGCTGGCCGGCGGCGTCGGTGGAATTATTCATGTAGACGGCATCTTCGGCCGGGTTGGCGCCGATGGCTATACGAGCGGTGATGGCCCGCGCCATATAGTTTATGCCGTAGCGCCCCACGGCGCCCTGAAACGACGTCCAGCCTGGCTTGCGCGCTGCGCCTGTAGAAACGAATGCCTCGAGACGCTGCACCGCAGCCTGTGCGCCTTCGCTGAGCGCGGCGAGCTGATCGGGTGTGAACTTCGAGGCATCCAAGTCCTGCCCCGGAACGATGCCGATGCGCGCCAGTTCCTTGATCATCGGCGCATCTTCCGAGTAAGGCGAATTGAGCTTCAGCGCCTTCGTGAAGGCGATGAAGAACTGGACAGGGTCCATGGCTTTGACGCGCTCGGGAGGCGTCGGGCCGGCGGGCGGCTGCCGATTGGTTGGCGTGGAACCTCCCACCTCGTCATGCCCGGGAAACTGGCTTAGTGGCAGAAGGCGCATCCCGCGCTGGAAGGCGTGGACGTGGTCATAGTCGCTTGCGCCGTTGGTCTGCGTTCTTCCCAACAGCCAAATCCTGTTCGTTGGCGCGTCCAGCCGCGTGACGTTGGGGGGAAGCTGCCCATGCCATCCCGGACCCACGAGTGCAAACCACGCTTCGCTCGTTCCCGTCGTGCGCTTGCCGGGATCGGCGAAGGTCTCCGTCCAGGCGTCCATGAATTGGAGCAGGTAGAAGCGTCCGCCGGAGTCAGGAACGTGCAGCAGCATCGGTTCCGTGGAAACATCGATCCACGCGTTGGTATAGAGCGTATCGGCATTCGGTCTAACGATCAGACGGAAGCTCGCATCTGGAAACGCGGAAACGTGCATCAGGTG
>JBEKVS010000036.1:0-27372 GCA_049513795.1 Occallatibacter sp.
GGGTCCATATTCGGGGGCGCGGCCCGCTTGCTCCGCGGCGACGCAGACGATGCCTCTGTCTCGGCGGATGGGTCAGAGCTGCTCTTCAGCAACGGCGCCCATGACGAGATCTGGGCATCGGATGCAAACGGGGGAAACGCGAGAAAGCTGGTTTCCAAAGATGGCCTTTACTTCTATCACCCTGCCTGGTTTGCCGGGCGACGGAGGATCCTCTACCTGCTCGCCCACAATGTGAGCGGGGGTTCCGCGATCCCGGATGCTTCCCTCGAATCGCTGGACCTGACAACAGGTCAGTCGCTCAGCGTGTGCAAAGCTTGCATGGAGTTTAGCCTGCTGCCTGACGGGAGTCTCGTCTATACCAGTTCTTTACTATGGAAAGTCCCGATCGATGCGCAAACCGCCCAGCCGATCGGTGAACCCCGTCCAGTGCCTGGAACCGAGGCCTACAACCATCCGACTTTCTCCGCCGACGGAAAGCGCCTGGTGGTTTTGAAGGGTGATAGCGGCCCTGCCAGCGGGCTTGGCGCGGTTGTCTTCGTCGCCGACCTGGAAGACAAGGGAAGGAGTCTCAACAATGCTCGAAGGTTGACCCTCGGCACCACCGACTATGCCCACGCCTGGACCCCTGATAGCCGGGCGGTGGTATTCGAATCGCAGCGTAACGGCCACTTCAATATTTTCAAGCAAGGGATCGATCAGAGTCTGGTGGAACCGCTCGTCACAGGAAGCGAGAGCACCTCCCGCGGCCGTTTCTCGCCCAGCGGATCCTGGTTCTTCTACATCGCGGGCGACACGACGAGCAGTTGGCGGCTCATGCGGATGCCGGCTTCGGGAGGTCCATCGGAGCTGGTCATCGAAGGTCAGGATCTGGAGAACTATTACTGTTCAACGGCTGCGGCCAACCTGTGCGTGGCCGCAGAACGGGAGCAGAACCAACTCGTGTTTTACGCCTTTGATCCCGCGCAGAAACTGCCGCCGGGAGGAATAGCGCGGAGAGATCTGCGCGAGCTGGCAAGGACGGATTACATGCCTAGTGACTGGGGTCTCTCACCGGACGGCGCCAGCATCGCGATGGTCCGCCCCAGCAACCGCGAAGGGCGCATCCGAGTCATTTCACTTGCGGGGCGCGGTCCCGTTGGCCGAAGTGCGAGCACAGCTTCGGCACACGACGTATTCGTGGAAGGCTGGACGAACCTGTTTAACTTGAACTGGGCCGCGGACGGAACCGGGTGGTACATCTGCAACCACTCCGGTCCGGCAGGCTCAACCTTCCTCTTCGTCGACCTCAAAGGCCATTCGACTGTTCTCCAGTCGCAGCAGGGTGTGGAACCGTTTTGGGGGGTACCGTCTCCCGACGGACGTCACCTGGCCTTTTCTAAAACCACGTTTACCGAGAATGCCTGGCTGCTCGAGAATTTCTAGGGCCGTATCCACTTTGACCAAGCAAAGCCCCAGGCCCGAGCCGGCGGGGACAGACTCATATTCCACCGACACGTTCCTTAATGTAGTTTAGGAAGTCGTCGGCCCGTGCTTGTGTACCCACCCACCTTGGATTGTCGCGATCTCGGTCAGGCTCGCGAGTCCCTATCGCGTTGCAGCAGTTTAGAGCAGCTTCGGATTTTGTGTGGCCCTGATGAGGGCGTGCAAGGTGGCTTTTACTTGAGGAAAAAGCACTTGAGTGTGTGCTTTCGATCTAAGGCAATCGCGAGGCTGCTAAAGTCGAATGCGAATGCTGCTCACTGGGAAGGCTCCGTCGATTCGTGATGCTTCTCGCAATGGAGGGCAGGAAGAATGAAGAAGATGTTGAGGGTCGCTTTTCTGCTTTTCATTGCGGTAGCCTCAATGGCTGCTGAGTCCCATCCGATTCTCCCGATTGGATCGGCGGCTCCAGACTTCGCATTGCCGGGAACGGACGGCAAAATCCACCGGTTGATTGACTACGCTGCCAGTCCCATCTTGGTCGTCGTCTTTACATGCAATCACTGCCCGATTGCGCAGATGTACGAGCAGCGAATCGAGAGGCTGGCCGCGGATTACAAAGACCGGGGAGTGGCTCTTGTCGCTATCCAGCCTAACGATCCAAACGCGCTGCGCATCGATGAACTTGACTCATCAGACACCGGCGACAGTCTTGATGAAATGAAGATTCGAGTCAGCTACAAGCACCTTACCTATCCGTACCTGTACGACGGCGATACGCAACAGGTGACACGTGCCTATGGACCGCAGGCGACTCCGCACGTATTCATCTTCGACGAGCATCGACGCCTTCGCTATGAAGGCCGCATCGACGATAGTTATCGGGTTGAGTTAGTCAAGATACACGATGCACGCAACGTAATCGATGCATTGCTCGCGCACCGGGAGGTTGAGGTCACACATACTGGCGCCATAGGCTGTTCGACCAAATGGAGCGAGAAATCCGCGGATAGAATTGCCACGCTTCACAAAATCGAGGAACAGCCTGTGACTGTGGACCTGGTATCGCAGGCCGACCTGGCTAAGCTGCGCGCGAATCCATCGCACCAGATGACGCTGGTAGATTTCTGGGCGACGTGGTGCGGCTCTTGTATCGCGGAATTTGCGGACATTCAGGATACATTCCGCATGTACAGCGATCGTGATCTATCGCTGGTAACGGTTTCTGTCAATATGCCCGACGAGCAGGCAAGTGTTCTGCGATTCTTACAGAAGAAACACGCGACGAGCCGCAATCTCCTCTTTTCCTCAACCGATACAGTTGGACTGCAGCAAGCATTCGATCCCACATGGGACTCCGCTGTCCCTTATACCATCCTGCTTTCAGCCGACGGCAAGGTCCTATACAAGCAACTCGGATCTGCCGATATACTCGAACTTCGCCGGACGATCCTGGCGAATGTTGCCGCGGAGTATGCAGGGTTCAACGAATACTGGAAGAGCAACTGATCCAGCGGGATGGCACGCCCGCTTCCCTGCCCTGACGCACCGGCCGCGCGGCATTCTTCACCGCGGCATCTATGGAGTTGATCGAACCAGGGGTTCAGCTTCGAGCGAAAGCTGGTTTTCCATCTGCTGTTTGTAGTGCCATTACGATCGCGCCGATCAACTGCGCGTCCGTGCCCAAGGCGCTGCAGATCAACCTGGGCTGAACGCGCGCGCCCAGTTCCTTGAGCGCTTCGCGCGTGCCATCGCCGAGCGCCGGGTGAACTCCCACACTTCCGCCAAGCACAAACAACGGAGAATTCAGTATCAGCGAAGTGTTGTAGATGGCATATGCCAAGGTGCGTGCCGTAACGTGCAGTACTTCCCGCGCGAGGGAATTGGCTTCCAGCGCATGATCGAATATCTCGGTTGCTGTCGCATTCTTTGGGAGGGATGTGACGGCCGGGTTCCAGAGGCTTTGCCACCGAGCCTTTATCCCTTCGCCGCCGACAATGGCTTCAAGCGCGCCTGGCTTGCCGCGTTCGACCGGTGCGTCCGAAGCACCGGGAACGAGCATGTAACCAATCTCTCCCGCCGTCCATTTGCTGCCGCGGTGAATCTCGTTGTTCAGCACGATGCCGGCGCCAATTCCCGTGCCGACTGCCAAAAATACGAAGTCGCTTGCACCTTGCGCCAAGCCTGCACGCTGCTCCCCGATGGCGGCCAGGTTCACATCGTTGTCCACGAAAGCCGGAACGCCGAATTCAACTTCGAGCATCTGGCGCAAGGGAACGTCGCGCCAGCCCATCAGATACGATGTTGCAATCACGACACCCTTATCAACATTCGTAACACCCGGCGCGCCCGCCGCAATCGCGCCCATCGATTCAGGCGGGAGAGATGCTTCAAGCAAAAGCGAATCAACTCCCTCGCGCATGAGTTTTAAAACCATCGTCGCATCCGCTGTAGAAGTAGTTGAGGCAGACCACCGTCCAAGGATTTCGCCTGTACCGTTCGCAAGAGCGAGGCGCAAGCTTGTCCCCCCGATGTCTGCGCCAATCACATACGGCGAGGCACCTTCTGGCGTGTTTGCGGGGGACGAAAGTAGTGTTGAGCGGCGTTCTTGTTGCATAACCTATGATCCCTCGATGATCATCGTTTTTATGTCTTGTAGCCACCAGAAGAACCGCGGTTCATTGAGCCTGAACGGCGGATTCGGTGCTGATACTTTCCAAATCGCGACCCTTGGTTTCAGGCATCACAAAGCGGACAAAAAACAATGTCAGGATGCAGAATGCTCCGTAAACGCAAAAGGTGGCAGTATTTCCCGCGGCTTTGATCAGTGAAAGAAAAGTAAGCGAAACAATCGTGTTGGAAGCTCCGGAGCCGAGCGTGGCAGCGGCAACGCCACGCCCTCGCAAACGCAGAGGAAAGACCTCTGCAACGATAATCCAGGCAATCGGTCCCATGCTGAATGCGAAGCAGGTGATATACACCATCAAACATACGGTCGCAATGATGCCGAGCGAAGAGCCGAATAGCGTCTGGTAATGAAATGCGTAAGCGAGCAGAAAGAGCGAGAGGGTCATCCCGCCAACGCCCCAATACAATAGCGGCTTTCTGCCCACGCGATCAACAAGCACCAGGGCAATAACGGTTGCCAGCACATTCACGACGGCTACTAGAAGCGTGGCAAAGATTGCGTTTTTGTCCGAGCCGATACCAGCCAGCGCGAAAATCTGCGGCCCATAATAGATGATGGTGTTGATGCCGGTCACTTGTTGCAGCACCGTGAAGCCAACGGCAACCACAAGCGCCTTGCGGACGGTTGGCGTCCACAGAGCGTCCCAGCGTTTCTCCATGCGAACCATCAGGCTTGCGCGAATATCGGCTAGCAGCAATCGTGCGCCCGCTTCATCGGTGTACGACCTGAGAACCACTTCAGCCTCGCTCGATCTGTCGTGCGTGACCAGCCAGCGCGGGCTTTCAGGGACCGTAAGCACCAGGAAAAGAAAGAAGAGCGCAGGTATGACTCCAAGGCCGAACATCAACCGCCACGCATGCCCACCTGCCAGCCAGTAACCAACCAGGTCGGCCAAGGCGATGCCGCCCGTAAGTGCGAACTGATATAGCCCGATGAGCATCCCTCGGGATTGCGGCGGAGCAAGTTCGGAAACATAGACCGGCGCCGTAACGGAGGTGAAGCCGATGGCGACTCCAAGCAGAGTTCGAGAGACGATCAGCGTGAATACATTGGGGGAAAGGGGTGCAAGGATCGATCCGGCAATGAACAGCACGGCGCCCCATACCAGTGTGGCTCGTCTGCCGGCGCGGTCGGCGAGAACTCCGCCAACGACCGCGCCAGCCATCGAGCCGACGAGCACAACGCTCACCACAATTTCTTCCATCTGAGTAGAAAGGGAGAATGTGGAACGAACGAAGATCAGCGCTGCCGCGATGATTCCCATATCGAATCCGTAGAGAATGCCTCCAAGACCGGCGATAAGAGAGACCTTCCAGATGAATACACTGTTCACGCTGGGCCGCGCAGTTGAAATCACGTCGGTCAAGGATCCCCCGGTCAAACAGAAGCACCGTTCAGGTGGTCTCTGTTACAATTAAAGCACTTTTTAAGCAATCATTACAAAATAACTCGAAAGTATTTTCAGAACGCCGGGAGACGCGATGGACTCAACCAGCAATCGCATACGCCGTTGGATCTCAGGCATCGAGCCGGCCCCGGAACTGCTTTCTGCCAACGGAGCTCAGATTCTCGAGATTGAGTGCCGCGAGCAGCCGCGCAAACTCCACGAGTTGATTCGAGCCTATGCTGCGGATCCCGGGATCCGCGCTGCGCTGGGGAAGCTCCGCGACGACGCCGCGAACAGAGGCCCGGTATTGTTTCTCGGCATGGGCGCGTCTTTGTGCTCGTCGATGAGCGGGTCGATCCTTCTCCAAACCCACGGCAGGCCGTCGTTCTCAGTGGATGCAGGCGAGTGGCTGCACTACGGCTCCTCAGTCTGGAACGAGCCCGCTCTCTCGATCTTGCTCACAACATCAGGCGAGAGTGCGGAACTGGTTGAATTGTTCAGGCGTGGGAGCCGAGGAGCGCTAGCCCTGATCTGCAACAATTCCGCCAGCACCTGCTGGGGCCTGGCTGAAAACAAACTGCCGATCCTGGCGGGACCGGAATACGGAAATGCAACGAAGACCTACACGAATGCTACCGCGGCCGCAATTATTGCAGCTTCGGAGATTCTTGGCCTTCCCTGGCAGAAGGATTCTGAGCTGGCGGCGGAAGTCTTCTCGACCAATCTTGACCGCGTCTTTGCCATGCGCGCCGGGCTTGAAGAGTTCTGCCGCGGAGCAGCCAACACTGAGATTATCGGTCGCGGGGCAGCATACGGAGGCGCGATCATGAGCGCGCTCTGCATCCGCGAAACGACCGGACACCGCGCCGCGGCGCACACAGGCGCCGGTTTTCGCCACGGTCCTAATCTGGATGTCGACGCGTCCCATTTGGCGATTATCTTCGCCTTGGGACGCGTTGCCGAACTCGGCGTCAAGCTGGCCCAGGAATGCAATAGACGCGGTGGAAAGGTCGTGCTGATTTCCGCGCAAGACCGTGAACCAACTGAGATGACATTTCCCGTTCGTGTCGATGAGGTGACTGAGCCGTGGGAGGGGATCACTTCAATCCTCGTTCCACAGGCGCTGACGCTCGCAATGGTCGAGAGAACGGGCTGCCGGCTTCCGCCGCGCTTTGAATACGGTGTGATGGAGCAGTAACACCCATCTATCCCTTAGCGCTTGCGCCCAAGCCACAACAGCGCATCCTCGAACATCTGATTTTGTTGGTCGTCAGAGAAGATTCTGTCGCCGTGGCCCATATTCATATAGATCATTCTGTATTTGGTGTTCGTCCAGACAACGGGAATATCCCCGCCCGTAAGCGTGTCCTTGAACCCAAGTGGAAAGTTCGACGGGGCGAGCGTCAACAGTACCTTCACGTCTTTGTTGGCGCGTGGATTGGGCTGCCAGCTATACCACTCGTTGGCCGGCGAGAGAAAGTGTGCCGGGAGATGCCTCGTCACCGGGCTCGTTTTATCGTCAACGTCGAGCACGGCAGGCAGAGGTGGCCAGTTGTTTCCGTAGAACACAGCGCCGCCAAGGAACTGCACGAACCAGGGCCAATGCGTGCCGCTGTCGTTGTATGCGGCAAAATGAAATCCAAACCAGCCGCCGCCATGCTCCATATATTGCTCGAAGGCTGCACGCTGCCCGGTGGTGTGCGCCGAATCATTGAGCCACATTACGACTTGAACTCCCTCGAGGCGTTGCGGAGCCAGATCGTTCCAATTCGTTGTGGACTCGAATTGAAAGTTGTCTCGCTTCGCGGCGTCCGCAAAGAACTTCAGCGCCTGCAGTGCAAAGTCAACGTGGTCCTGTTCAACATCGGTGGAATAAAACGCGAGGACATGAAGAGGAGCTCGTTCCGCGGGAGCAATTGCCGGAGTCACAATGAGTGCGAAGATTGCGAGAGCCAAGTGAACGCGCTTCATTGATGCGCCGCCCAAAGAATTGAATTGTGAAAGAGTGTTGTAAAGGCGCCGTTTTGAAAAAGCTCACCGTGATGGCCCATAAAGATGTACACATTTCGCGCCTTCACATGCTCATTGGTCCAAACCACCGGATGGTCTCCCATTTTGATTGCGCTGGCGGGTGTGTAGGAGTTCTCATCCACGCTTGCCAGCACATGCACGTTGGGCCTTGGCGACTTGTCGTAGGTATACCACTCTTCATTCTCAATGACGAAGTGGGCAGGTAGATTCTTCAGCACTGGATGCTTCGAATCTTCGACGGTAACGGTTCCTGTCACGAACGTAGGAATGTACTTTGTGAATCGAATGCCGCCCATGAAGCTGGAAAACCAAGGCCACATTGGGTAACCATCGAACTCGCCGAGCAGCGTCGCGTGATGGAAGCCGACCCATCCGCCACGACCCTCCTCGATATATCGCTGGAATGCCGCCATCGCCGTCGGAGTCCATGCATAGGGAGGGAAATTTAGTTGAATGAATACCTTGTATTGCGACAGAAAAGCGTCGTCGATCTTGTTCGTGTCTTCAATATAGTCGACGGTGAATCCATCCATGGTGGCCTCGCGCGCCAGCCAAACCTTGGCCGCATCGACGAATGGCTTGTGAATCCCGCCCTTCTCGGCGATGGCAATCACCTTGAATTTCGGTTGCGCCTGCTCCGCATAAGCAAAGCCCGCCAGATTCTTTACGGCGATGGCCATCGAGATCAGCAGAACGAAGCGGAGGACGCTATATCTAGTACCGTCTTTGAGGGACATTAGGAACCCGGCCTTCCCATAAGCCTCGCTATCGAGCTAGCTAATGCAAGGGAAGCAAGCACAGTTGGCCGTACAAACGGCCGCCCCTTGCGCAACGCGCTCTGAGTGAGCATACTTAGTAAGCAAGGTGAAGTATCTCATGAATTTTCGCTCCCGGGCGGCCACTCCTCGCATTTCTTCCATTCTCGCTTTGGCGCGGAGCGTAATGGCCAGCGCAATAGCTATCGCGGTTTTGCCGATGTCGACACAAGCTCAGCTTGACCCGCCGAGCAGTGGCCTCATCAATCCCCGGGCCATCGTCTTTAACCCCGCAACCGGAAAAGTCTACGCGGTGGATACAGACCACGGTGCAGTGCAGATCTACTCAGACGCAAATAAGCAAATGCATCGAGTTTTGGTTGGGGCGGCACCAGTTTCGATTGCCGTGAACCCGGCCAATGGCAAAGCCTACGTAGCCAACGCCGGGGATGGCACCCTGGCTATTCTCGATGGCAATTCAGACGCTGTTGTGGCCAAAGTTCCCATCGGCAATCACCCCTATTCCGTCGCACTCGACCCCGGCACCGGAAAAGTCTACGTGACGCACACCTTTGGCGATCAACTCAGCATCCTTGATGGCACAAACAATACAGAAACGGACTTGAAAACAGGTTCATCTGACCTGATCGCGATCAATTCCCGGACAGGAACTATCTATCTGCTCGGATATGGCGGCGCGGTGAAGATGCTTGACGGTACCGGTCAAAAACTTACGGAGCGACCCGTAGGAAAACATGCCTGGGGCCTGACCCTGAATGATGTCACAGGGGCAGTCTACGTAGCGAGAATCGAGGACGCTGACTTGGCCGCCATCAAACCCGATTCCTCGAATCTCGCCACTCTTCCAGCCGGGGCGATTCCCTGCGCAATCGCCGTGAACTCCCAAGCCAATCTGCTCTATGTCGCCAATTATGGAGACAATTCGGTTTCTGTTATCGACGCAACTAGTGGGCGTAAGGCAGCCACCGTTCCTGTCGGCCGCCACCCCAAGGCAATCGCCTTCGACGTGAATCGCAATTTTATATACGTCGCGAACACCAGCGATGGCACCGTTACGGTAATTGACGCAACGAAGAACGCCGTCCTCGCGACGTTGCCTGCCGGGAAGAATCCTTACGCTTTCGCCGTGGTACCCGGATCAAGCCGCCTTTATGTCGCAAATGAGGCCGATGACAATCCATCTACGGTCGTCGATCTCGCCGGAGTTCACAAACCGAATCGGTAGATGCGCAATGGGCATATTAAACCATTGGCACTCAGCAAATTAAGATATGGCCGAACCACGGAGAAACACTCATTAGGGCATAATCAACGCTCAGCCAACCTGATCCGCGCAGTAATTTGTGATCATTTCACGCGAAATTGATCTTGCATTATCCCGCTCCTGCGTGTAGCCTTCACCCATCCCAGATGTCAGGGAATTTGCTCCCAAGTCAACCCATCCTTGGCTTGTGGCGACTTTCTTTACAATCCTACGTAAGAAAGAGAGGCCCCTATGAACCGCTTTGGATTGGCCGTAATCCTGCTTTCCCTCTGTCTCCCCACCCTGCGAGGGATAGCTCAGACCGTGACCGGTACAATTCGTGGAACAATCACCGATCCCAGCGGTGCGATTGTGTCCGGCGCCACCGTCACCGCGACCAACGCCGCATCCTCTGTTGCAACGGTAACTAGGACCAACGACACCGGAGAATACTCAATACGGTTCCTGCAGATCGGGCAATACAAGATCGCCGTTTCCGCTTCGGGATTTGAGACCGCCAATTACGGTCCATTCGCGCTTGAGATCGACCAGACCGCCAAGATTGATATTCATCTGCGTATCGGTACTGCCACGATAAACGTGGATGTCTCCGGCCAGATGCAGCCGATCCTCGACACGGAAAGTGCAACGCTGGGCGAGACGTTCACTGAGAACACCATCAACAGCATCCCGTTGAACGGGAGAGACTTCACGCAGTTGACCGTCTATACGCCTGGCTCCGTTGCACCCGGCTTCAACTCATTCGGTGGAGGCGACTCAACCGAGCGCGACATTGATGGAGGTACCCAGGTGGCCGTCAACGGAAACCGTCAGCAGTCAAACAACTACCTGCTTGACGGCCAGGAGATCAACGAGAACATCAATAACACACTAGGCTATAATCCCAGCCCGGATGCGCTCGCTGAAATCCGCGTCATCGCATCTAACGCCAACGCCGAGTTCGGCAACGTGAATGGCGGCACTGTTCTCGCCGTGATGAAGAGCGGCAGCAACAGTGTCCACGGCAGCGTCTTCGGATTCCTCAAAAACTACAACCTCGACGCCAACAGTTGGGGCAACGATGACAACGTCGTCCCCACGCCCAAGAATCCCTACACGACGGTCCAATTCGGCGGAACATTGGGCGGCCCCATCATCAAGGACAAGCTGTTCTTCTTTGTAAATTATGAAGGGATGCGGTACCACGGAGCGGGCGAGACGACATCGAGCGTCGTCCCCGTGGCATTCCGAACGGGCGACCTATCCTCCTTGCTGTCTGCTCAAGGGATTCAACTCTACGACACCCAGACAATTGACCCGTCCACCAACCAACCAAAGGCATACGTCAACAATCAGATTCCGATTTCGAATCCCGTCGCGGTTTATCTTTTTGGCAATTCCAAGGCTTACCCGCTTCCCAACAATCCCACCAGCGATCCGCTTGGGATCTACAACAACTTTATCGGCCCCGGCGCCGGCTTTTCCAGGAACGATCAAGGCGATGCCAAGGTTGACTGGCAGTTGCGGCCCGGCGACAAAGTCTCTTTCCGGTACTCACAGGGCTACGCGACGGACGGCACAACCGAGGACCCCTTGCCAGTCGAGTTTCCGATCGCGAACAATTATCCTGACCATTTCTTTGATAGCAACTGGGTCCATACGCTTTCCCCGTCCATGGTGAACTCTTTCACAGCAAACTACGGAAGAATTCAGTTCAACAATGGCGTCTCAACCGACCCATCCGGCATCTTTGGGCTCACTGGTAATACCGTCGTTGGCATTCCGGGCAATCCGCAGAAAACCGCTGGCTTCAGCGCGCAGAATTTCAATGGAACGGGCGGGAACGGCTACCCTAGCGGGTTTGGCACCAACCCCTCTCCCGAGATCTTCGTCGACAACGTCTTTGGCTACACGGATAGCTTCACCTGGCAACGAGGACGGCACCTGTTGAAATTCGGCGGTGAGTTTCTCCGCTACGAGCAAAACAGCTTCTATCCAGGCAACGATGGCGAGTTAGGCGCGTTTAACTATACAGGTGCTTACTCTTCCAATCCGTACGCTGCCAACGCGTCGCTTTATCCATTCGCCGACTTCCTTCTCGATCGAGTGCAGGATGTGCAGATTGGCGCGGTAACGGGATTAACCGGACAGCGCCAATGGCGCGACGGCATCTTCGCCCAGGACGACTTCAAAGTCGATTCAAAGTTCACATTGAATCTCGGCGTTCGTTGGGAATTCGACCAGCCCATCTACGAAGTCAACAACAAGATGGCAAACGTCAATATGCAGACCTTGCAGATTGAGTACGCAGGTGTCGGCGGCAACAGCCGTGCGCTTTACGACGCAACGTATACACAGTTCCAGCCCCGCTTCGGCTTTGCTTTTCAGGCGATGCCGCGCTTCGTTGTTCGCGGTGGATATGGCATATCGAGCTATCTTGAAGGCACCGGAGCCAACCTGCGTCTCACACAGAACCCACCCTTCCACACCGACTTCGAAGAAACAGGGGTGAACCCCAGCACCGCCAGCGGATACTCGCCTGGCGTGTTCTATCAAGCTTCGGATGGCTTCCCCACCACGCAGGTGCCTACCACCACCTTCTATATTTGGCCGAAGAATCTCAAGCCGGCCATGACGCAGGAATTCAGCCTCACAACCGAATATCAACTCTCACATGCATCAACTGTCCAGGTAGGATATGTCGGAATTCTCGGGCATCACCTCACCGATCCATATTGGGGGAACCAGTGGGCCTCCCCAACGGCCGTGGCTCCTTATACCAGCATCGTAGGCCAGGGCGGTGTGGCCAAGATTACCGGGACCGAATCGTCAAGCAACTATAACGCTTTGCAGGCGGTCTTTCGGCAACATCTGTCTGCGGGCTTTGAATTGACGGCTAACTACACTTACTCCAAATCGCTCACCGATGACATCGGCTTCTACGGAGTGAGCAACATCTGGAGTGGGCAGTACTACCAGCAAAACGCCTACGACTTCAAATCCGAGTGGGGCCCGGCCGGAATGGACACGCGCCACAACCTGTCCGTGACCGGCGTCTACGATCTTCCATTTGGAACTGGAAAGATGTTTGGCTCAAGCTGGAATCAATTTATGAATTCGGCCATTGGTGGATGGAAATTGAGTGGAGCTCAGGTTTATTACTCCGGATTTCCGGTCACTGTCTCTTCACCGGCCAACTACTCCAGCCTGGTCAACGCCTTTACTGGCGCAGCGCGACCAAACCAGCTTCGCCCGTTGCATGCAGTCAATAGGTCCATCAATGCCTACTACGGTACCGCTGTGCAGGGCACTTCATGCGGCCCAAATCAGGACGACGGCAACTGCGTTTTCGCTCAGCAGCCGAACAATGCTTTCGGAACGGTTAGGCCAGGCTCCTTGCGTCAGCCGAGTTTTCAGAACATCGACATGGCTGTCTTCAAGAGCTTCCCGTTCTGGCATGAGCATCGCCTGGACTTTCGCGCCGACCTGTTCAATACCTTTAACATCGCCGACTACGCGACTCCTGACAGTGGCATGACGGACTCGAACTTTGGACAAATCACTGGAACAGTCAGCAACAATCGCTCCGTTCAGCTATCTCTGAAATACGCCTTCTAGGGCATGCATTGAGCAGAATGCGCGCCGCGAGCTTGCGTCACTTCCTCATCGCCGCCGCCACAAGCTGTGGCAGCGGCGCATTTTTGTGGACGCGCATCCAACCTTCATCAATGAGGAAGGCTCACAGCATACAGGTACCAGGCCGCATGCGGTAGCCACTGTTCAGTCCATCGCCAGTCTTCATCCTTGCCCGTAACTGCATAGCCGAGATTGAAAGCAATCCCATCCTCGCTATCGAGCCCCGCAGTAATTCCATTCATAATTCCACCTGGTGCCCCGGTGTACTTATAGGAACGAAAGAACATATACGGTGCATAGCCATGTCCGCTGCCCATGAGCATCGTGGCATCGAAAGGATTGCGCCCAAGAATCCAATGCAACTGGTTCCACGCATAACTACGCAATTGCGATTGAAACTCCGGCTTGTCCGCGTACAGCGGAACCGCCATGCGCGCGGCCACGGCAAGCGACGCAAGACGAGCATTCTCTCCCTGCCACCACGGCGCGGCTTCTGTATCGTGTGGAAAGAAAAATGCGGTCCGCAGCTTTCCCTCTGTGCGAACTAACTGGCGCGCATAGCCGAATGGGTTATTGACTTCCGAAGTTACCGCAAGTTCGAATCGAAGAGAGCGCTCCACCGTTTCAACCACTTTCGACCGCAGAGCCGGCGACGCTATCTTGAAATACTCAAGCAGGCTGATCACTGGCAGCCCCGCATCCGCCGGATGAAAATAGGGCCGCGTTCCATCGTCAGCCCTCCAGTAGCCGTGCCAGCGTCCTGACGCAGTAAGCCGCGCCATCAGCTTCGATGCGCGTTGATCGGCCGCGCTCCGGTAGGCCTCGTTCTGCGTAGCGCCGTAGAGTTCAGTTGCCGCCATTAACGCACAATAATCATCGAGAATGTTTTCCATGCCGTCATTCAGCAGTTCACGGTTATGTGCGTTCAAAAACTGAAAAGCATCCTCTGCTGCGCGCAAATACTCCTTGCGCGAGAACTCGCCATCCGCCGGCATGGAGCTCGCCAGCGCCAGCGCCGCAATCGCCATGCCGCCGCCTGCACGAAAGCTCGCCTCGTAGGCGTGTGGACCTTCGGCCTTGGCAATATTCTCCGTGGAGTCGGAAGCAGTCAATTTGATCTGCGTCCTCCAGTTAGGATTTCCGATCGCCCGGTCTCGCGGAAGCTTCTCCTTGCCCGGAGCGTTGATGGTTTCTAAGAACGATCCGTTGGGCCGTTTGATCCGAACCAGGTAGTCCGCTCCGTAAAGCCCCTCGTCCAGCATGCGGCGCTCATATTCGGTGAAGTTGTCATCCTTCCGCGCTTCAAGCGCCGTGTAACTTCGCAGCAGACTCCACACCACCAGCGGCACTTGCTGAGGATTGAAGTAGGATGTTGGATTCTGATGCGACAAATGAATGCCATAGTCGCCAGTTGCGTCGTACCACCCCCCGTGCACATCCACAAAACCCTGCTGGCCGCCGGGAAGTTTCAAGTGACGGTCGGCCTGATCCATCAATCCGCTGGCCCGCTGACCCTTGAAATAGAAAACAATGTTGGACAACGTATCGCGCTCAAGAGTGTTATCGCCTATGTCGAAGGAACAGGAACTCATGTCGCCTTCAGACGCATAGACCTTGACTGCGTAGTGCCCGGTCTTTTGCCAAGAAGAAAAATCCGCTGTCCAGAAGACGCGTCCTTCCCACGCGTAGACCTTCCCAGATGGTTGTAGGTTGGCCTCATACACAGCTTTGCCCGAGTCAACGTCAATCAGTGCAAACTTCTGCGGTTGAAACTCATCTGAGCCCTCCACAATGGCCTGTTTGGGAGCCAGCGTCTCGTAGCCGACCTGGTCGACAAGCACCCGGACCTGGCCCAAACAAGTCTGAGCGCAAATGGCACCTACGTACACCGCGAGAAAAAGCCCAGAGATTGGAATGAAGCTCCATTCTTTTCGCATCGAAAGCTCACCTTGAAGGCCGACAGGCAGGAGTCACTTGAAATTATGTTCCAGAATTAGTGTAGAGAAGCCGCCCAATCTTTGCTAAGTTTATTTAGAAAGCATTTATGCGCCAAATTCATATTTGTCTCGCGATCATCGCTCTCTTGTGCCCGGCTCTATGCCGCGCGGCAACCAAGGCTTCTGAGGCCATTGTCGCCGGCTACGTCTTCACGCAAGACGCGCCACTTCTTCCGGGCCAGATTGACGCGCATAGTCTCACACGCGTCAACTATGCCTTCGCAAATATCAGAGAAGGCCGCATGGTTACGGGCTTCGCTTCAGATGCCGCGAACTTTGCACTCCTCACGGCGCTTAGGCGACAGAACCCTTCGCTAACGATTCTTGTTTCTGTTGGTGGATGGCTTTGGTCAACCAACTTCTCCGACGTCTCGCTCACTCGCCAAAGCAGAACCCTCTTTATCCAGAGCGTCATGGACTTTCTCAGCCGCTACGATCTCGATGGACTCGACATCGATTGGGAGTATCCAGGAATGGTCGGTGCCGGCCATCCATTCCGCAACGAGGACGGGCGCAATTTCACACTGTTGGTCAAGGAGCTGCGCGAGAGTTTCAATCAAGAGACGGCGAAGAGTCACAGGAGACTATATCTCACTATTGCCGTCGGGGCCTCGCGGGAATATCTGGACCACACCGAGATGAAGAAGGTGCAAAAGTACGTCGACACCGTCAACCTGATGGCCTACGATTACGTTGAACCTGGTTCCGATCCCATCACGGGGCATCATGCTCCGCTGTTTACCAATCCGGCAGACGCGAGAAACTACTCTGGTGACGCCTCGGTCCGTGCCTTTGTGCAAGCGGGCGTGCCGGCAGGCAAAATCCTGTTTGGTCTGCCCTTCTATGGTCATGTGTGGGGTGAGGTCGCTGACCGCGATCATGGATTTCTCCAACCCGGCAAGCCCGTACCGAATGCATATGCGCCGTATAGCGCTATCGCGGGAAGCATGCTCGATCACGGTTTTGCCCGGTACTGGGACTCGATAGCGTCCGCTCCCTATCTATATAACCCGGAGAAGCATATTTTTGTTTCTTACGAGGATGCAGAGTCAATCTCTGCCAAATGCCACTACGTGCAGACCAATAAACTTGGTGGAGTCATGTTCTGGGACTACTCCGGCGATCCGGAGGGAGTGCTTCTCGGTGCGATCAACCAGTCCCTACGCGCCGACCCGGCAGAGGGGAGAAGCGTTCAATGAATGCAATGCCCAACGCCCGTTTGCAAGCCATGACCGCCGCGATCACCACCCCGCGCGTGGTCTCTATTGACATCTTCCGCGGCCTGACCATGGCCGTCATGATATTCGTCAACCAGCTTGCTGATGTGCGAGGTCTGCCTTGGTGGACCTACCACGCGCACGCCCAGGAAGACGTGATGACCTATGTCGACATGGTGTTTCCGTTCTTCCTGTTTATCATCGGAATGTCAATGCCTCTCTCGATCGCGCGAAGGCTCGAGCGCAACGCATCCTTGCCCGCGCTGTGGTTGCATGTGCTTCAACGAGTTTTCGGGCTGCTTGTGCTCGGGCTCATCCTGGCCAACGCTGAAAAATGCGACCCAGCTCGCATGCCGATCAGCGGCAGCCTCTGGGCGCTCCTCGCCCTCGTGTACGCCGGCCTCTATTTGAATGTTTATAGAAAGTCAGATCGGTTCCCGGCATACTCCCGCATCCTTCGCCTCATCGGCCTCTTCGGCGTCATCACACTCCTTGCAATCTTCCGCAGAACCACACCAGGCGGGCATTCTGCCTGGATCGACTTTTCGTATCCGGAGATCCTCGGACTTATCGCGCTCAGCTATCTGGCCGTTGCCATCCTCTATGTCCCTACCCGACGTTGGGTTTGGATGCCACTGGTCTGGTTCATTCTGCTGATTTCTTTGTGCGTATTCTCAACCGCCAAGATACTCCTATTTCCCGATCGGATTCCCCTCTATTTCTGGCCCTTCGGAAATGGGGCAATGCCGTGCATCATCATGGCGGGCATTGTTACCTCTTCAATCTTTATCGACGCCAGTTCCATACGCACTCCGCGCCGCGCCGCGGTCATCGCTATCTGTTTTGGCCTGCTGATGCTTGCTGCGGGCAGATTGCTCACGCCGCTTGGCATTTCGAAGATTCGCGCAACCCCCACCTGGTCTCTCTACAGTATTGGCGCTGCCGTCTTTCTGTTTGCACTGCTGCATTGGGCTTGCGACGTCAAACAGTGGACGGGTTGGGCTATCTTTTTCCGCCCCGCCGGCGAGAATACCCTCACCACCTATCTCTTGCCGGACCTATGGTATTTTCTGTCCATTTCGCTTGGGCTCACCTTTCTCAACACGCATCTTGTTGCCGGTTGGCCTGCTGTCTTCAAGACATTCCTATTTACGTTCTTTATCCTTGGGTTTGCGTGGGGGCTTATTAAGTCGAACGTTCGCCTCCAATTCTGATCTCAAACAATGCCGCCCTTCACTTTGAGGCCCGGCTAACGCTCTGTGCATTTGCCTGGCTTGCTATACTTTGTGAAGAAAGACCATTCATCGCCCAGCCTGAACGAGTTACCGTGAAGAAAGAACCTATCGCGGTCGGCAGACCGTCACTGCTCCGTCGAACAAACGCGCTCATGATTTTGAAGCTTTTGCGCGAAGCCGGATCGTGCTCAAGAGCCGACTTGGTTCGTGCTTCGGGCCTGAGTGCGCCAACTGTTACCAACGTGGTCAGCGATTTGCTCGCCGCCAACCTGATTAAGCCTCTCGGCGAAGGCGAGTCGAGCGGCGGGCGCCCCCCGGACCTTATCCGCTTCAAGGCGGAACGAGGTTGCATCCTCGGGGTGCAGATATCAGCGCACTTCGTGTTCTTTTTGCTGACGGATTTGAGCGGCGAGGAATTGGACACGACTCGGGTTCCGCTCGAAGGTCGGAAAACGAATCCTGAAGCAATTTGCGGTCTGATCGCGGAGGAGATTCGGGGCCTTTTCAGAAAGCATAAGAAAGCGCGTGAACAATTACTTGCAGTCGTCGTCGGCGTCCCAGCAATTACCAACGTCGAAGAAGGAATTGTGCTATCCATCAGCACGCTCGAAGATTGGCGTTCCGTTCCCCTGCGCAGATTGCTAAGCAAGTATTTCGATTGCCTGGTGATCATTGAAAACGACACCAATCTTGCCGCGGCTGGCGAACGCCATCGTGGAGCGGCGCGCACCGAGCAGACATTTATCCTTATCGACATTGGGGCAAATGTCAGCGCGGGCATTGTCCTCGAGGGCAAGTTGCATCATGGAGCACAGTGGTCGGCGGGCGAGATCGCCTATCTTCGCTTGCCTCACGTTCTGCGGAAGCAACCCGCCTTGCATGAGTTTGGAGCGCTCGAATCAGTTTTGACCAGTTCCGGAATTCTCAAGAGTTGGCACGAGGCGACGATCAAAGCGCGCCACGCTTCAACGCCGGCCCCAAAGCAGACAGATGTACAAGGGGTTCTGAATCTGGCTCAGAATGGGGACCCGCTTGCCAGAAAAATCATCCTTCATCGCGCTGGAATCGTCGCCGACGTAATTGTCAATCTGTCTCTCGTCCTGAATCCGGGCCTGATCCTCCTGGGAGGGAAAGTTGGTAGCCATCCCACTTTGCTCAGTTTCGTAAGCAAGGAGCTTGAGCAATCGGAGTTTGCCGTACCCAAGATCGCCGCTGCCAGTCTGGGAGAGTTCGCAGTCCTTTGGGGAGCAGTCGCCGTCGCTCTTGAATCAATCCCATCTCTCCTCCTGCCGGAGTCAATCTCCTGATCCGGCTCTGTGCGAGGCAATTTGTTAGAGGCGGATGGTAAGAGAAGTCTGAGGGCGGGTTTGATCGTCGATGCGTTCAATTTGGCGATTCAGTTCCAACAATCCTGCCTTCCGCAAGAGTCAAAAATAGATTGTCCGTTTGACATATTTGCATTTCTGGGCGATGTTGAAAGAGCTGAGATCCTAGCATTTTCTGGTCATCTTTCTCAACAACTATTACAAACCATGGAAAGCGTTGCCTGAGCGCTTTGCGCGACTTAAGAACGGCGACCAGGAAAGTAAGCTTTCACATACGCCAGGAGGTGCGCCTTATGAAGCCAATTCTCTTCCGCGGCGCCAGTGTCTGGGACGGCAGTGGCGCTCCCGCTTTTTCCGCCGACGTCCTGGTCGAAGGCTCCAGGATCAAGTCAATCGCGCAGGCGCCAGAACGGCTCGCCAGCAATGGAGCTTTGGTCATAGAGTGTCGCGGCCGTACCCTGATGCCC
Organism: Occallatibacter sp.; assembly: GCA_049513795.1. Lineage (GTDB taxonomy): Bacteria > Acidobacteriota > Terriglobia > Terriglobales > Acidobacteriaceae > Telmatobacter. The sequence continues at coordinate 19,423 of JBEKVS010000036.1, forward strand.
GGTCTCGTTGAAGGACACGCGCATATCTCATTTGGTGGCGCGGTGAATGACTCCGATCTTGGCAACATTCCTCCTGAAGAGCATGTGCTGCTCACTGTTCGCAATGCAAAGACGCTGCTTGATCATGGCTTTACCAGCGCTTATAGTGCTGCCACATCCAAGTTGCGTCTTGATGTCGTAATTCGCAATGCTGTCAATGCAGGGCAGTTTCCAGGGCCTCGCATCCGTGCGGCAAGCCCGGAGATCACCGTCACGGCGGTCTGGGCGACGAGCGCAAAGCGCATATGTATTACGAAAGCTTTGGCATGATTGCCGACGGCCCGGAAGAGATAAGGAAGGTTGTGCGCCTGTGCTGCCGCGAAGGCGTAGACAACATCAAGGTAAATATTTCAGGAGACGATCTCAGTCCTGCGGCGCACGGCGGCCTGACCGTAATGCGCGACGATGAGGTGCAGATGGCAGTGAGCGTGGCGCGGGACTTCGGCAAGAAAGTCAATTGCCATGCGCGCGCGGCAGAGTCAGTAAAGAAAGCGGTTCGTTGCGGCATTGATGTTATCTATCACTGTGAATCTGCAGACGAGGAAGCGATCGACATGCTGGAGTCCGCGAAGGATCGAATCTTCGTGGGGCCCGCGATTGGTATCATTTATAGCACGCTTTACGAGGGCGAGCAGTTCGGCTTCCATCGCGATTCGGGGATCGGCCGCCAGATGCAGCGTGTCATCGACTCCACTGCTGCGGTCTATACAGAACTTCGCAAGCGCGGCGTGCGCATTCTCATTGGAGGGGACTACGGATTTGCGCAATCGCCGCAGGGGGACAATGCCCGCGATCTAAAACATTTCGTCGACCTTCTCGGATTTTCACCAAGTGAGGCGCTCCAGTGCGGCACGCGCGTCGGTGGGCAGGTAATGGGACTGGGTAACGAGCTTGGTCAAATTAAGGAAGGCTACCTTGCCGATCTACTTCTCGTTGAGGGTGATCCGCTCGAGGATCTTGACTTGGTGGTGAGGGAAAAGAACCTGCATGTGATCATGAAGGAGGGCTCGCTCTACAAGAATTGCTCAGACACAGCCCCTCTTGAAAATACGGTCATCGCTGAGTGTGAGCGTGCTGGAGGTCTGAGCCGGAGTGCAATTTCGAACTGAGTCCTACTCGGTTTTCAAGCACGAGAGTCTCTAGGTTTCCCGCAGTATCATCGCCTATAAGCATTTGCAAGAACTTCAAAGGGTAAAGATGCCCGCCAAGGTCGCACCCATGGATTTCAGGCCGCTGCCGATTGTTATCATCGGCGCTGGCGGCATTGTCCGCAGCGCGCATCTGCCTGCGTACGCAAAGGTGCGCTTCCCGGTGTTCGCTGTCGCCGATCCGGTGCCAGGGAGAGCCACGGAAGTCGCAATGGAATTCGGTGTCGACCGAGCATTTGAATCGGTTGAAGACTGCATCCGCGCTGCGCCGCGCGAAGTTGTCTTTGACGTGGCCGTGCCGGCCTCCCAACTGCTGAGCGTTATCCCGCTTCTTCCCGATGGAGCGGCGGTGCTGCTGCAAAAGCCGATGGGTGAGTCACTGGCGGAAGCTCGTGCGATCCGCGACCTCTGTCGCGCCAAACACCTCACCGCGGCCGTAAACTTCCAGCTGCGCTTTGCTCCAACGATGCTCCAGGCGCGCGCCCTGCACGAACGCGGCATCCTGGGAACACTGCACGACATGGAAGTACAGGTCAGGACATTGATGCCTTGGGCGCAGTGGACCTTTCTCGCATCCGCGCCTCGGCTCGAGGTGCTTTATCACAGCATTCATTACATTGACCTGGTGCGCTCATGGCTTGGCAATCCGATCGCCGTCTACGGCAAAACCGTGCGCAATCCGAGCACGCCCACGCTGCAGGCGACCAAGTCGGTTATCGTGATGGACTATGGCGAATGGAAGCGCGCCTTCATCGCCACCAATCACAACTATCGCTTCGGCGACGAGATGGAGCGTGCGTTTGTGCAATGGGAAGGAACGGAGGGCGCCATGCGCGCAACCCTCGGAGTGATCCTCGACTATCCCAAAGGCAAGCCTGATGAGCTCCGATACAGCACCGCACTCCATCCTCACTGGAAAAATGAGCTGGTGTCCGGCCATTGGTTTCCTGACGCCTTCGCCGGCGTCATGGGCTCACTTCAGGCCTATGTCGAGGGAGCAATCGATACTCTTCCGACGTGCGTTGACGATGCCTACCAGACCATGCAGGTGGTGGAAGCTTTCTATCGCGCCAGCGAGGGAAATCCTGAGCCGATTCGATGGGATTAAGAGTAAATATTCCTCGTTTCCGTTAACTGCCTCGCACCGGAGAGGTCTTCCCTTTCGCGAGCTTTGCATCGGCCTCCATCAGGAGTTCCTCGATTGGATCCTGCGTCACCGCTGACGCGCGCACGAAGGCGTCGATCAGCGTAGCGATTGATGGCCATTCGGCAAGCCGAGGCAGTTCGCGAGCATGCGCATGAAGAGGCTCGAGAAGGTTGAAGTGAGGCGCGACCGAGCAAACCTCCACGTCGCTCCAAGTCGACTTGCGGCAGCCAACAGCGCCCTCCAGCGTGAGTAGCCTATCCATCGAGGGACTTACGCAGTGGCGCAGAAACAGATACGCGAGCTCAGGCCGCGGGCATCCCGCGGCAATGGCCAGCAGCCAATAGATGCTAAGGGAAGCGCTGTTGCATCCTGGCGCGTGCGGCACAGGGGCCAGATCGATCCTGCCCCGCACGCGGGATCCGGGGCTGGTCTCTGCCCATGCAGCAAAACCGAACCAGTTCACCATCATGGCGATTTGCCCATTCGCAAATGCCTGCCCCAACTGCACAGAATCGAATTGGAGCGAGTCCGGATGGACAGCTTCGCGGTCCTGCATGATCGCGCGGTAAAACTCGAGAGCGGCAACGGCTTGGGGAGAATAGAACCGCACCCTGCCGGACTCATCGACAAGCTCACCCCCGCGCGTCCAGAGTTGCAGCATAAAGTCGTAGACCGTGTTATGGCAGTCGGGGAAGCCGGCAAAAGCTGTGCCCCACAGTCCTTCGTCAGGGCGATGAAAGAATCGCGCCACCTGGTGAAACTCCTCCCACGTTTCCGGCACGCGCAGCGTTGTCCCAAACTTGTCGGCATACTCCCTCTGCCACTTCTCACCTTGGAATAGATCGCGGCGAATAATCAGGCACTCCGGCCCGTCGTGGTATGGGACGCCGAGGATCACCCCATCGATCGACTGCAATCGCAATAGCGACTGTGTCCAGCCGTCGGGATAGCCCTCGGGTGGATTTTCCGTGATCCGTGTGGCCAGATTCAACACGCATCCCGTTGCATGCGCAGCCGCCACCCAGTCCGTATTAAGAAGCACAAGATCGAAGTCGCCCGAGGCAATTCGCTTCTGCTCGAAGAGAGCGTCGTAAAGTGCGTGCAGTTCGAAGGCCTCAAGTTCGAAGTCAAGTCTGCAGTCAGATAACTGCTCGAAGGCGCTCCACTGGTTGCGCATGGCAGACTCAAACGGCCCGAATTTCCTCACCGCAACGCGAAACCTTTGGCGCATACTTGCGATCACCTCACGACTTCCCTTCTCCGATTCAGCGTGCATGACCGCCTGGTTCTATCCCGAATTCGGCGCTGATCCTTGCAGTGTCCTCGCCGAGGCGTGGAGCGCCCTTATCCGACTTAAGAATTGAACCATCCACATGAATCGGGCAGCGAGTGGTGAGCATGTCAATGCCTCCGGATCGAGAAACTTGCTGAACCATATCCAGCGCCTGAAACCCCTCGTGCCCAAACAGCTCCGGCCAGGAAAAAACGTCTGCGCACCAGACATCGTTCGGCTCCAGAATGGAAAGCCAGTGTTGCGTCGTTGCCGTGCGCAAGTGATCTGCCAGCACGCGCTTGATCTCGTCCCTGCGCAGAAACAGACCGCACGGATCATGGAACTCGAGCAGCGCTGTGCAACCGAGCAACTGCCCCAGACGAACTACCGACCCCATGGCCAGCGCCAGGTACCCATTTGCCGTTTCATAGATGCCGTACGGCGCGCCAAGATAGGCGTGCGCATTGTTGATCGAACTACGCAGCGGAAGCTTTCCGCCATCGTTCAAAAATGTGGTAATGACTTCAAACTGGAAATCGAGGATGGATTCAAGCAGGCTTACCTCGACCTTTGCGCCCTTCCCTGTAATTCCGCGACGTACCAGGCAAGCGAGAATGCCCTGAGCCAAATGCGCGCCCGCAAACAAATCTGCAACAGCGATGCCGACCGGGACCGGCGGCTGATCCGCATTCCCACTGAGCCACGCCAGTCCGGATAAAGATTGGATGAGCAGATCCTGTCCGGGCTTGTCCCGCCATGGGCCGGACTTCCCGTAGCCGCTTACCTCGCCATAAACAATGCGTGGATTTATCGCCGCGACCGCTTCATAATCAAACCCAAGCTTTTCGATCACTCCAGGCCGAAAGTTGTGGATCATGACATCTGCATGCTTAAGCAATTGGCGAAGCGCTGATCGCCCCTGGTTCGATTTCAGGTCAGTGGAAAAACTTTCCTTGTTGCGGTTGATCGAATGGAAGAGCGTGCTGTCCCCATCCAATTCGAGATTCGAGATATAGAGTTGCCTGCACAGATCGCCCGTTTCAGGCCGCTCTATCTTGATCACCCGCGCCCCCAGGTCGGCGAGGCGCAGCGATGCCGACGGTCCGGCAAGGAATTGACTCAGATCGATTACCAGCAACCCTTCAAGTGGTTTCATGGCATCCCTTCGGCCTGTTTGCACTGCGCTGCCAGTAGAATCGCGTCGAGCTCGGCCAGAACTTCAATCTCGGGCTCGCCTCGAAGCAGGTAACGATGCACACGCTCCGATGCCGCGTCCTGAAGCTCGAGATAACCGTTGAAGCGCGGTCGCAACAACGCGCGGTCCAGTGTTTCGAGCGTATTGAGAAAGAATCCGTTCGCCAGCCGATTCGTTTCCGCGTCGACCCACGCAGAGCGGTGCCCGGGCTGGCCGCCGGCGTTGAAGTAGAGCGTTCTCTGGCAAACCTCGCCGGCGACGAATTGCGCATACCCGGCTGCGATCTCGCGCCTTCCACAACGACTCGAGATCGCGAGTCCAGCCCCGCCCAGCACCGATCGCAAGGGGGTCTCACAATCGAAGGCCGGCAAGTCTCCCACTTCGATCAAATTGCTCGCAAAGCCGCTCCGCGAATAATTGGAATAGCCATACGCGAAAGGGCAATACGCTACGCGGTCGCTCGATGCCAGAAGCTCCCAGGTTCGAATCGGATTGCGCTCCATGCAGGCAGGATCGCAAAGCCCCATCAACTCGCGCAGGTGCTGCAATGCCTTCACACCGACTTCAGGCGACACAAGCCGGCCTCGCTGCTGAAATGGTTCTTCACCCACGGCGTCACAGAGCATATACAAATGCATCAGGCTGTCGATTGCCAGCCCCGGCACGGCTACAAGACCGCGTCGGGCCAGTTCCATCAGTTCTTCCCATGTCTTCGGCACGCGCGCACCCGCCCCGGCCAGCAGATCCGGCCTCCACCCGCTGACTGGAGCGGCCGCATCAATGGCCAGCGCCCATTGACTTCCGTTGTGCGAATAACTGCGGTACGATGCGCCCACAGAGTGCTTCTCCTGATCTTCGAGGAAGTCGCGATCGAGCATCTCATCGAGCGGCAAAATCAAGCCATTTTCCGCCGCGGCGCCAATCGAGGGATGATCGATCACCAGCAGATCGAACGAGTCCGCCAGCCTGGCGAGCGACTCATCGGCAAATGCCTGCAAAGAGCGGACGCTCCATTCGATCCTGACTTCGGGATGCAGTTCGTGAAACCGCTGCGCGGTGGCAACCATGGGCAAGTAGCCCCTGGTGTGGTTCCAGGTAATGCCGCGAAGCAGATTCTGATGGCTGCCATTCATGTTTGGCGACTCGACGTGATTCGGATACACGCGAAACACTTGTTACTAGTAAAATCAGCTTTCACATTTGGCAAGTGTAATTATTGTCAGATGGCGCCGCAATTGCGCCGCGTCTTGCATCTTGCGGAGAATCATGATGACTGCATTGCATTTCGAAGACTATCAGGCCGGCGCTTACCGCGTGACCGGAGGCCGCACCATCACCGAGACCGACATCGTTATACACGCCGGCCAGACCGGCGACTTCTATCCACACCATATGGACGAAGAGTGGTGCCGCAGCCAACCCTTTGGCCATCGCATCGCTCACGGCACGCTGATCTTCAGTGTCGGCATCGGCATGACTGCAGGCGTTATCAATCCCAACGCCATGTCGTACGGCTATGATCGTCTGCGCTTTGTGCGTCCCGTTTTCATTGGAGACACATTGCATGTGGAGGTCACGATCAAGGAGAAACGAGACGATCCCAAACGGCCGGATTTTGGGATTGTGATCGAGGCAGTCCAGATCTTGAATCAGAAAGATGAGACCGTTCTGGTGTGCGAACATCTGCTTCTGGTCAAGCGGCGCGGCGGCTAGGGCATTGCTGGCAAACGTCAGCGGCAGACAAAAATCAAACCCCTTGCGGGAGTTCCAGATTCATCCGGCCAATTCCGGAATGCGGAATATACCAAGGCCCTTATGTTCGCCCTCGCGAACTACACGGTCCCCAAATCAATCGACAGCTTTAAGTGACCGGAAGTAGAATTACGGGCGGTGAGCTGCGATCCTTTTCAGGCGAATGAAGCGAAAGGCGCAGCCAGACATCTCGCACTCCAATTACACTTTTACCATGACGAGGAAGATCAGCCGCCGCAAATTCATTGCTTCCGCTGCCGTTTCTCTCGCTGCAACCCACCTTCGTGCGCAAGGCCGGGCGGCAGCGGTGGTCACCCTCAACATTCCGGCTGACGCCAACGGTGCACACATGCCTGCCGACTTTGCCGGTCTCTCCTACGAGGTGCAGCAACTGACCGACCCGAGCTTCTTTGCGGCCAGCAACATCGGATTGATCAGCCAGTTCAAGGCTCTTGCCCCGCATGGCGTCCTGCGCCTGGGCGGCAATACCAGCGAGTTTGCGTGGTGGAAGCCGACGCCCGATTCTCCCGAGCCCGGGCACCCGCAAACCCGCGAGGTGGAAGGCGAGCCCAAAGCCCAGTACTACGCCGTGACAGCTGAAGCTGTGCGCAACCTGGCAGGATTTCTCCAAGCGACCGGTTGGACCTGCCTGTACGGCATCGGGATGGGCACCAATACCCCGGAGCGTGCCGCGGAGGAAGCAGCGTTTGTCGCAAAGACTCTTGGTGAGAGCTTGCAGTCTTTTCAGATTGGCAACGAGGCGGACCTATTCGGGCATCACTTGCGCGATCCCAAAACGTGGTCCGCCAAAACATACCTGGAGGAGTGGCTCGCACTTGCACGGGCCGTAACCTCCCGCGTGCCGGGGGCAAAGTTCGGGATGCCGGATGTCGCCGGGAATGTGGCCTGGCTGACGGAGATCGCCGATCTGTGGCCTTCGATCGAGAATCCACCCCACGTGACAACGCTTACCCACCATTACTATTTCGGAGGCCCGGCAACAAATCCGGAGGTCAACATTTCCAGGCTGCTGAGTCCAGCCACGATGGCCAGAGTTCAGAAAACGGCGGATATCGCGACAGCCGCGGCAAGTAAAATGGGCGCCCGCGTCCGTATGACTGAGGGAAATACTTGCTATCGCGGCGGCAAGCCCGGTGTGTCAGACGTTTTCGCCGCAGCTATGTGGGCTGCGGATTATTCACTGCTTCTCGCCAGCAACAACTATTCCGGAGTCAATTTGCACGGGGGCACCGGCAAATCCGTCGCAAACTCCGTCGGAGGTTTCCTTCCGGGTGACGTCCTTCTCAGCGACAAAGGCGCGACACCGGAGCAGATCGCAACCCATCCTCATCCCTTCTACACGCCCATTGCGACGTTCGGCTCAGAATACGTGATG
>JBEKVS010000037.1:0-25791 GCA_049513795.1 Occallatibacter sp.
ATTCGCAGCCAGCATTCCTATGGAATCGGCCTTTTCAAATCCACCGACGCAGGCAAGACCTGGCGCTCCATCGGCCTAGCGGAGACGCGGCAGATCGGCAAGATCGTCGTCGATCCCGCCGATCCCAACCGCGTTTATGTGGCCGCGCTCGGTCATGTCTACAGGGCGAATCCAGAGCGCGGCGTCTATCGCTCCACCGATGGCGGCGCGCATTGGAAGAAGATTCTTGCCAGCGCGAAAGATCCCGACGATGTGGGCGCCATCGATCTAGCGCTCGACCCGCAGCACCCGCGCACCCTCTACGCGTCCCTCTGGGCCACGCGCCGTCCGCCGTGGTCGGTCTATGCGCCAACCAACATGCCCGGCGGAGGCCTCTACAAATCCACCGATGGCGGAGATAAGTGGCAACAACTCGGAGGCGGCCTTCCCTCTGACGATTTTGTGGGAAAGATCGGCATCGCCGTTGCGCCCAGCAACTCGAATCGTCTTTACGCCGTTGTCGATGATCTTGGCTCCGCGATCGCCAGGCCCATCCGCGGCTCGGCTGCGCAGGCAGCGCCCGCGCCCAAGCCTTCCGGCGGCATTTACCTCTCTGACGATGCCGGCGTGACATGGAAGCAGGTGAACAGCGAGCAGCGCCTGTGGGGGCGCGGATGGTACTTCGGCCAGATCGCAGTCGATCCCACGAACCCCGATCGCGCCTACGACATCAACACCGCAACCTATATGACGCTCGATGCGGGCAAGACGTGGGTGCCCGTAAAAGGCGCGCCCGGCGGCGACGACTATCACCAGCTTTGGATCAATCCCAAGGACGGCAATCGCATGGTGCTTTCGAGCGATCAGGGCACGGTGGTTTCGGTTGACGGCGCCAGGACGTGGAGCACGTGGTACAACCAGCCCACCGCGCAGGTCTATCATCTCGCCGCCGACAATCGCTTTCCGTATTGGCTTTATGGAGCGCAGCAGGATTCGGGCGGCGTGGGCGTGAGCACCTGGTCGCGCATGGGCACGCTCAGCTTTCGCAACTGGGAGCCGACTTGCCAGGCAGGCGAGAGCAATACCGTGCTGCCCGATCCCCGAGACGGCAACCTGCTCTACGGCAGCGGCGATCAGCGCTGCGATCAGGCGCTGAATCTGCCCGCGCCCGCCGGCGGCGAACTGCCCGCTGCCGATCCCAGCGATCCCAACCGCAGGACATGGACCTTGCCAGAGGCCTTTTCCCTGGCAGATGAGGCGCTCTACTATTCGAATCAATTTGTCTTTCGCACCCGCGATCGCGGCAAGACCTGGACAAAAATCAGCCCCGATCTCACGCGCATGCATCCCGAAGTGCCGAAGACTCTCGATCCAGTCACAGCCAAAGACATTGACCAGCCCATGACCGACCGTTTCGGCGTGGTGTACACCATCGGCCCATCGCCCCTTGACGCAAAAACCCTGTGGGTGGGCACCGATGACGGCCTCATTCATGTGACGCGCGACGACGGCGCCAACTGGAAAGACGTGACGCCAGCGGCGATGACGGCGTGGAGCAAGGTGTCGCAAATTGAGGCCGGCCACTTCGATGCGGAGACGGCGTATGCTTCTGTCGATCGCCATCGCCTGGCCGACGATCGCCCCTACATCTACCGCACGCACGATGGCGGAGCGACCTGGAAGAACGTGGTCGATGGAATTCCCACAGGCGCGTTTGTGAACACGATCAAAGAAGACACGCAGCAAAAAGGGCTGCTCTATGCAGCGACCGAGCTGCGTGTTTACGCTTCCTTTGACGATGGCGACCACTGGCAACCCCTTCAACTCAACATGCCCATCACATCGGTTCGCGACCTCGTGGTGCATGGCGACGATCTTGCCGTGGCCACATTCGGTCGTGGTTTCTGGGTGCTTGACCAGATGGCGGCGCTGCGCCAGATTGCCGCGCGCGGCAATCAGATCGAGTCTGCCACGGCGTATCTGTTTGCGCCGGGAGAGACGATGGCCATTCACCAGGGCAGTCAGAACGGCACACCGCTGCCGCACGAAGAACCGCAGGAAAAGAATCCACCCGCCGGCGTCGTAGGTTACTACTGGTTGAAGTCCGCAGCCAGCGGTCCGCTGAAAATTGAGTTGGTGGATCAAAGCGGAAAAGTTGCCGCGTGCCTCGCTAGCGATACACCGGTGAAGCCGGTCGATACCGAAGCGATTAATGTGCAGGCGTATTGGGAAGAACCCACGCTACCGCCCTCGGCCACGCCCGGCATGCATCGCATCGCGCTCAACGTGGTCGCGCCGCGTGGCTTCGGTTTCGGCCGTCGACCGACGCCACCTCCCGTTGACGCCTGCCATCCAGCGGGAACGCCAGCGGCGCAGCCCAAGGCCGCGCCAACACGCCCTGGTCGCGGCGCGCAGGGCTTGCAGCCTGGCGACTACACCGTTCGCCTCACCGTCGATGGACAGACGCTGACGCAGCCAGTCACCGTCAAGCCCGATCCACGGCAGTTGCCCAAAGGCGCCGAAGCCTCGCCGGAAGACGGAGACGACGAGTAAGCGCAGTTCTCGATCGCATCCGGCAATAGCTTGAGCATTTCTCTAAAGGTGTGAAGTCTGGGTGCCCCGCCCTCGCCGCGTTTTGTTTTTGCGGCTAGGGTGGGATAGCCATTCAGCAAAAGAAGAGGTGCTTCAAAACGTCACCCGAAAACCCAGCTGAGCCGCAAATGGTATTCCAACCGTAGTGCCAGGTCCGAAGAAATCCCCCAACGCGCCCTCGGGTATCTCGAGCTGCTTCAGGCTCGTGATAGGTGCGGTCTGCGAGCAGTCGGCGTTTGTGCAAACCTGGGTGACATTCGTGATTCCGTTCTGATCCGGCTGCATCTGCGCCGCGGGGATGGGAAGCTGCGCGACGTTGACGGCGAAATTCGCTCCGGGATTGTTGCGGTTGAAAAGGTTGAAGAACTCCGCGAATGGATCGATCTGCCAATGCTCGCCAATCTTGATGGGGCGCGTGACGCGCAGGTCGGTCTGGAGATAGGGTGTTCCGCGAAACTCGTCGAGGCTGGTATACGCGCCGTTGACCCAGATGCGCGCGGTGTTATCCGCGTTGGTGATGGTGATCGGTCGGGCGCTCTCAAGTTGGGAGACGCCGCTCAATTCAAAACCACCCGGCATATGCACCGTGCCGGCGAGCACAAAGCGATGGCGCACGTCTTCGCCCGATGGTCCGTAATCGCCTGGCCCGAAGGCATCGAGTTGGCCAGCATTCGGTCCGCTCTGTAATGTGCAGACACCATCCACATAGTCAAAGAGTTCGCCGAGCAGGCAGCCCCAGGTCTGCGCCTTGGAGAGCTGATAGTTCGCCACCAACCCGAAGCGGCGCATATTCCCCTGCAAATGCAGCATCAGTGCGTTGTAGCTGGAGCGATTGTCGGCCTGAAACACATTGACGTTCGGCACCACGTTCGCCTGGTCGGTTGCATAGTCTGGATCGGAACTGGAAATAAGCGGGCTGAACAGATTCGCGCCGCTGGTGTAGGGGAAGGCCCGGTATCCGTGATTGCCCTGCTCATGCGTATAGTCGGCGCTGGCCAGCCAATGTTCGTTGAATGCGTGCTGCGCTCCGCCCGTAATGTGGATGGCGTAGGGCGTCTTGTAGTCCGCACCGATCAGGTTGCCCGTACTGCCCGCCCCACCTTGCAGGCAACCCGCGCCCGTGAGCGCGTATGATCCCGGACCACCGGTCAGCGCACAAGTGCCGTTGGTCGCATTTGAGTTATTGATCCCTTGAAAAGCAGTCGCCCATCCATTCTGAGCCAAATCGTCGTAGAACATGCCGAATCCCGCGCGCAACACAGTCTTCGCGCTGCCTCCGGGAGAATAGGCAATCCCCAGGCGCGGCGCAATTTGCTTGCGGTAATCGTGCGGCACGCTCGGCGTAATGGGAATCTGCAACGTCTGCATGGTAATGTACGCACTATTCTCCAGCTGACTTCGACCCGAGCCCTCGAACAATCCATATGTGGTTTGGTAACGCAGCCCATAGTTGACGGTGAGTTGATGCGAGACGCGCCACGAATCCTCAGCGTAGAGGCCGAGCCGTTGCACGTTCTGCGTAAAGCTGCCATCGCCCGCGGGAGTATACGTGCACGTGATGCCTGAATCTGCGCTGGGCGCCGGATTGCACTGCGAGGCTGGCGAGACATCATAAAACGGCAACGGGCTCGTGATGCCCCCGCAATCGCTTCCCGGCGGATTCACGTAGCAATCAGGATTGGAGGGGTACTGGATGAACTGCTCCGCAGTGGACGCAAATGCGCCGCCGAGCACCGGCTCGTGAATAAAGTCGATCCCAAACTTGAGAGCGTGACTTCCCGCAACATGGGTCAGGTCGTAACGCGCCTGATATTTTTCCTGATTGCGCAGGTCGGGAAACAGCGTGATCGGCGTGGCGAACTGGTTGTCTCCAAAGGTTTCGAATCCGGAGATCGTCAGCGCCGTGGAGCTGAATGGAAACGCCAGCGCGAAGCCCAGATCCGAGTTGCGCGTCTGCGTAAGGTGCAGCAAGCTGGCGCCAAGAACCAGATTGCCGAGCCAGGTCGGACTGAAAGAATAGGTATTGCTGATCACCGTGTTCCAGTAGTTGTTGTGCGTGATCAGTCCAGTCGAGGGCAGCGTGCCTTGCTCCACCAGCGCATTGCGGGTGAGGTAAGTGTCTTCAGAGGTGCGCAGAAACCACTGCGACTTCTGCGACGCGGCCCAGTCAAAACGCGCTGTGCCGAGATAATCGCGAAAAGGGATGGGAACACTGGCCGGAACCGCGATCGAAGAGGCGCCGGGAATCAACCCTTGCGATGCGATCATGCTCAGCGCATCGAACTGCTGCGTGCTTGCGGGGCTATAGGCGATGCTGGCATCTTCATGCACCTGCTCAAACGAAGTGAATACCCACACTTTGTTTCTTGCGATCGGCCCGCCCAGAGTGCCCACATAATTCTGTCGCGAGAACGGCTGTTTGGGATTGTGCACGCAGCTCGTATCCGTGCAGGTTTCCGCGGGATTCTCAATGGGGAAACGGGCGTTGAGCGCAGCGGCCCGTTCATAGAATGCTCCATCGCCGTGCCAGTCATTGGTGCCGCGCTTGGTGGTGATTACGACCGACCCGGCCGTGGTCCAGCCTGTATCGGCATCTTCGTTCGAAGTGTGCACGGCGAATTCCTGAATGCCGTCGGGTGAGAAATTCTGCAGAAAGCCGCCGATCCAGTCATCGGAGTTGTCAGCCCCGTCAACCGACAGCTCATTGTTCAACCCCGAGCTACCGCCGGTGGAGACAGCCGTGATGCGCGCTTTGGTTGGGTCGGAAGGCTCGACCGGCTCCGTTCCCGGCACGAGGTAAGCGATATTGGCAAAGCTGCGCGCCGGCAGTGGAAGAGACTCAAGATCCTGGCTGCCAACCACGCCGCCATGCACCGCGCTTGACGTGTCAATCGTCTCTTCCGTGATCGACGAAGGCGTCCCGTGCACATTCACTGTCTCGCGCCCGCCTTCCGGTTTCAGCGTGACATTGATCGCGCGAACAACGCTGACGGCGACCTCCACATCCGATGTGGCCTGGGCAAACCCCGCGGCCGTTACGGTGACGCGATAGGAGCCGGGGAGCAGTCCCTCCATGCGGAATTCTCCCTGCCCGTTGGTAGTCGCCGCACGGCTGACAGAAGATCCGGAAGCCTTCACTTCGACCCGAGCCCCCGCGACTCGCGCTGAGCGGGCATCCTGGACCTCTCCACGAAGCGCACCATTCGAATTTTGGGCGCGCAGATGCCAAGGAGCGCAGCCGAATATCAACAGGAAAATCGCGAGAATAGTGACGTACGGCAGCAAAGCAAACCTGCCAATTTCAGAGGAAGCAAGCCTGGGGATCATAATGAGCCTCGTTCAGCTAAGAGGATTCGTGCGATTCCAAATTGTAGCGGAAAAATGGCCCGCGCCATGCGGGCATTCGATGCAACAGCCTGGTTTCGGCAAAGACGGCGCCCGATATAATGCCCACATGTACACGCCCCAGGCTGGAATCTTCGCTCTTGGAACTTCCTCTCATGCGTACCTGGAGTTCGATCTTCTGGACGCGAAGAAATCGAAAGAGTTTGCCTCGACCATCGCCGCGATCCGTGAACCACGCACCACTACGGGGGGAGTGAACTTCGTCATCGGCTTTCGGCCTGAGCTCTGGCGCGATATGGTTCCAGACGACGCCCCTCCCGGCGTGGAGGGCTTCAACAACGAGATCCAGGGCACTGAAGGATTCGTTATGCCCTGCACGCAGCATGATGCGCTGGTGTGGCTCTCCGGCAGTGCTTATGACGTGATCTTCGATATGGCGCGCTCGGTCATCCATGACCTCGCAGGCCAGGCCTCGCTTGCGGATGAAACTTCGAGCTGGTCGTATCGGCACGATCGCGATCTCACCGGCTTCGTCGATGGCTCAGAGAATCCGACGCTGCTCGACGCGCCCATGGCGGCCCTCTTGCCTGAAGGGATTCCTGGTGCTGCCGGTTCAGTCCTGTTGCTGCAGAAGTGGAAGCACAAGGTAGCTGAGTGGGAAGCTCTGCCGGTCGATCGGCAGGAGCACATCATGGGGCGCACCAAGCCCGACAGCGTCGAGCTCGAAAACAAGCCATCGGACTCGCATGTTGCTCGCACCGATCAGGACGAGTTTGGGCACATCTTTCGCCGCAACATGCCCTATGGAAGCGTCGAAGACCATGGCACCATGTTCGTTGGATTCAGCGCAGACCAGAAGCGGCTTTCCAGAATGCTCGATAGCATGGCGGGCCTCATCAACGGCACGCGCGATGCGCTCACACGTTTTACCCAGCCGTTGACGGGCTCCTATTATTTCGTGCCTTCGGTCGAGGGTCTGCGCCGCCTGCGGGACAACTAGCAACCCTTCGACTTTGCGATGCAATGACAAGGGGCAAGGCCAAAGCCTCGCCCTTGTCATTGCACATTCTCGTTACTTTGTCGTTGGGGCCGGTGTTTCAATGCGCGGCAGCATCTCGGCGCGTGTGGCCGCGTTGTACGCAAACCATGCTTCGATCATGGCTCCCTGCATCACGTCGCCAGCCTGTACCCGGTCATACAAGTCCATGTTGGAATGGTGCGTGCGTGAGCCGTACTCAAGCGGATCTTGCATGAAGCCGATGCCGTCCAGGCCGATCCACGAGAAGCTGGTGGAGTCCGTGCCGCCAGGCCGCAAAGTGGGCCCAGCGGTCAAACCGGTGACGGCCTCGATGCCAAGGTCTTTAATCGGCGCAATCCATGACTGGAAGATCGCAGCAAGCTCGGAATTCCCCAGCGCCGACACAGCGCGGAACTTACCCGAGCCCGAGTCGTCGTTGAAGTAGACATCGAGCTTGTCATATTCCGGAGTCTTCTTCATGGTGTCGCGCGGAGCAAAATGCTGCTGTACATAGGCCAGGGATCCATAGAGCCCCTCTTCTTCGCCGCCCCATAGAGCTACTCGGACGGTGCGGGCCATCGGCTTGTGGACCGTGGCCAGAATGCGTACGGCCTCCATGGCAACGGCCGAGCCTGTGCCGTTGTCGGTTGCCCCCGTGCCGCCCTGCCAGCTATCGAAATGGCCGCCCACCATCACCACCTCGTCGGACTTGGTGGTGCCGGGAATCTCGCCGACCACGTTGAATCCCATCTCGTCATCCTTCTGGTATTCAGTCTCGATGTCGAAGGTCAGCTTCGGGGTGATGCCGTGCTGCAGCAGGCGGCAGATGCGGTTGTACTGCTCCGGCGTAATCGCTGCCATGGGTGGCCCAACCGGATCTTTGGGATCCTGCGATCCGCCGTAGGATGCAAAAATCGTGCCGCCGTCGCCGTTGTAGCCCGGCGTCAAAGCCACGGCCACGCCTTCTTCCTTCAGGAAGGCATTCACCTGGTTGCGCAGAACGCGGCCGGTGGGCGCGGCCGTGGAGAGCGACATCGGCGTGTACTCGCCCGGCCGAGGCACCGGAGCTCCCGGCCGGATAGGAGGGCCAAAGCCGGTATGCGCAGGGTCTGGTGTCTTGGTGCGTGCCGCAACCTCTTCATCGGTCAGGCGATGCGCTTCCGCCTCAGTATGCAATGTGAGCTCGCGCGGATCGAAGATGAGCACAATCTTGCCCTTCAGCTTGCCCTTGTATTGCGCAAAGTCTGCCTCGGAGTGCAGTGGCGCGAGCACGGCTTCAGCCGTCACCGGCCCGTTCGTGCCCGGTGTCCACGCCAGCGGGAACCCGATCAGCGCGGCGTATGCCGGCGTTTCCAGGGCGCCATAGTACTTCTTGATCTGCCACCCATCGCCGAATGGGCCCCATTTTTCCAGATGCACGTTTTGCAGTCCCCATGAGGTCATCCGCTGCATGGCCCACTCGGCCGCTGCGCGATGATTGCGGCTGTTGTTGACGCGCGGCCCGTAAACCTCTGAGATGTAGAAGAGGTTATCCATAACCTGCGAGTGTTGGAAGGCCTCACTCTTGATCTGGGTCAATGCGTTGAGATCGACTTTGTCGCCATCCTGTTCCTGCGCGGGCGCGCCGGAAATGAATAGCAGAGCAATAGTGCAGCCGGCGGCTGCCTGCCTGAAGCGGAGTGGGTTCACAAGATTCTCGCTTTCAATAGGATGTTGGTTGGAAAAGGGGATTTGAGCCGTTCTCCCGGTAACAAGTTGCGCGGCAGACTCTGTGAATTTCAAGATTACGACAAATCCATTGAGTTCGCATTCTCAAATCGGCACAAATTCGTTGCCGACGGCAACGCACCGTGACTGCCCTTCGCGGGCTTTGAAGCAGGTTGGCGCGCTTGTATCAAACGAAACGCGCCAATCCTAGCGTAAAGACGAGCGCGGTGACCGAAATGATGGTTTCGCAGGCCGACCAGGTCTTCATGGTTTGCGCGACTGTCATGTTGAAATACTCCTTCACCAGCCAGAAGCCGCCATCGTTTACGTGCGAAAAAATGAGCGAGCCTGCACCGGTGGCGATGGCCAGCAGCTCGGGACTTACGCCGGGCACGTGCAGCGCAATGGGAGCCACAATGCCGGCCGCGGTGGTCATAGCCACCGTCGATGAACCGGTTGCCAGGCGCATGGCCGCGGCCAGCAGCCAGGCCAGCAGCAGCACCGGCACATGGCTGTTGGTGGCCATCGCAACAATAGCCTGCGAAACGCCGCTGTCGCCCAGGATTCTGCCGAACCCGCCGCCTGCGCCCACCAGCAATGTGATCGTCGCCGTGGGTGCCAGGCACTCGTTGCTGAAGCGCAGGATTGTCGCGCGCGTGAATCCTCTCAAGCGGCCGAGGGTATAAAAGCTGAGCAGCACGCCGATGAGCAGCGCCACGTCGTCGTTGCCGATCAGGTGCAACCCCGCATTGACGGAGCTCCCCGGCGCCGTGACGGCATCGGCCCCGCTGCCGGCAAGCATCAGCAGCACCGGAAACAGAATCGTAAACAACGTGAGCCAAAAGCCAGGCAGCGCGCGTTTCTCACCGTGTTCGACAAACTCGGCGGCCATGGGATTGTCAGCGGAGATATCGACATGCCTGGCAATCAGTCTGGCGAAGAGAGGTCCAGCGATGATCGCCGTGGGAATGCCGACAAGAAGCGCATAGAAAATTGTGCGGCCAACATCCGCCTTGAAGATGGTTACCGCCATCATGGCCGCCGGATGCGGAGGGACCAATCCGTGAACTACGGAGAGTCCGGCGGCCATGGGCAGGCCCACCAGCACCAGTGAAGTGCGCGTGCGCCGGGCCACGGTGAACGCGATGGGAACCAGCAGGACGAACCCCACTTCGAAGAACGCAGGAAGGCCGACCACGAGGCCGATCACGACCATGGCCCAGTCAACGCGCTTCTCGCCAAAGACGCGGATCAGCGTATAGGCGATGCGGTCCGCCCCGCCCGACTCCGCCATCATTTTGCCGAGCATCGTTCCCAATGCGACGACGATGGCAATGTGTCCCAGCGTCCCGCCTAACCCGGCTTCGAAGGAATGAACGACTGTCGCCAGCGGCATGCCCGTAACCGCAGCCAGCGCGAGCGAGGTGACAAACAGAGTGATAAACGGATTGAGCTTGGCGACAGCGATGAGCAGGATCAGCACGACTACGGCTGCGGCTGCGGCGGAGAGAAGAAATATGCTGTGTGCATCGGTCATAGGCGATACGTCGGGGCCAATCCGCAAAAAGTTTGACCTGCGATAGTTTCGAGGTTCGCATGCTGCAGCGATCGGTCCCCTAGCCTTTATAGGCCACGCAGTCGATCTCCACCTTGCAATCTACAACCATACGGGATACGACGCACGCACGCGCAGGGGGATGGTCGCCGAAGAACTCCCGGAACACCGCGTTGAATGCGGAGAAGTCGCGTGGATCGTCGAGCCAGACACCGCAACGAACCACGTGCTCCGGCCCATATCCCGCTTCGCTGAGCACCGCCAGAAGATTCTGAATCGCCTGCCGGGCCTGCACCGATATATTGCCTTGAACCAGCTCGCCATCGAGCAAAGGCACCTGGCCCGATACATGCAGCCAGCCCCCGGCTTCCACAGCTCGCGCAAAAGGAAGATGTTGTCCGCCTGCTCCTGTTCCGCCTTCCACGCCATATCGCTTGATACTCATGCTCCGCTCCTTGCAGATTTCACTTACTGCAGCGTCCACTCACTCGCAGTTCATTTACTGAACCCAATCCGTCCTGCCGCGCGGCACGAAGATTCCTCCGCGCTTCCCTGTCGGGCCTTTTGCTTCGTATGTCAGAACGCCATTCACCCAAACGCCAACAATTCCGTCCGCCGCACGCTTGGGGTCCGAGAATGTGGCCGTGTCGACGATCTTATCCGGATCAAAGAGAGTCAGGTCGGCGCGATAGCCTGTGCGAATCAGCCCGCGCTCCGCCAGTCCAAACCGTTGCGCGGGCATGCCGGTCATTTTGTGCACGGCCAATGCCAGCGAAAACAGGCCTGCGTCGCGGCAATAGCGGCCCAGCACGCGGGGAAATGTTCCCCACAAACGCGGATGCGGAAACGGATCGTTGGGCAAACCGTCGGACCCGATCATGGTGGCTGGGTGGCGCAGAATTCTCCTCATGTCCGTCTCATCGATGCTGTGATAGATCGCTCCAGCCGGTTGCAGGCGGCGCGCTGCTTCAAGCTGGGTGGTTTTCCAATCGGCTGCAATGGTTGCGAGCGCCTTGCCGGAAATCTCCGGATGCGGATCGCTCCACGTAATGGTGATTGTTACGCGTTCATCCACCTGGCGCAGATCGAGGATGGTCGAAGTTGCAGCATAGGGATAACAATCGCAGCCGATCTCCTGCGATCCCCGCGCTGCTTCAAGCGCATGCAGAACCTCGCCGCTTCTTCCCCAGTTGGCGATGCCGGCGCACTTGAGGTGCGATACGACGACCGGCACGCGCGAAGAACGGCCTAAGGCGAAGGCTTCTTGCATCGCATCGAGGATGGCATCGCCTTCTGTGCGCATGTGCGTCGTATACACAGCGCCCGCCGCGGCAAGAGGCTTTGCCAGCTCCAGCACCTCTTCCGTGCTGGCGGAGTTCGCGGAGAGATAGGCAAGGCCCGAACTCAGCCCCAGCGCTCCACCATGCAGCGCCTCAATCAACTGCGCCTGCATGGACTCAATCTCCGCGCCGGTTGCCGCGCGATCGAGCCGATCCATATGATTGTTGCGTAATGCAGTATGGCCCACCAGTGCAGCGACGTTCACCGCCGGCCGCGCCGCACCAATCGCCTCAACATACGCTTGAAATGTTGGAAAGCGAAATTCGCTCGCATCGCCCAGCAGATTCATTGGCTCGGGGAGTCTGCCGCGCAAGTCCACAGGCGACCCGCTGATGCCGCAATTGCCGACAATCACCGTTGTCACGCCTTGCGAAATCTTCGGCGTCATCTCCGGGGCGCGAATCACGCTAAGATCGTCGTGAGTGTGAACATCGATGAATCCGGGAGCCAACGCCATCCCCTCCGCTTCGACCACGCGCTCGGCGTCCACGTCGAGAGACTTGCCGACCGCAGCGATACGATCGCCGCGCAAGGCAACGTCGGCCATTTGGGCATCGGCTCCGCTACCGTCAAAGACGCTCGCATTGCGGATCAGGGTGTCGCAGGTGGGCATCACGGTTTCCAGAATATATTGACTCTATGCATTGCTGTCCCAAAGCAGCTCGATTTTTATGCAGCTTGACTGGAGATTTGCGAATTGAAAACAGAAAAAGCATCGTTGACGAGTAATGGCGGCATGATCTCTCCGCTGAACAAAGGATTGGGGAGCATCGAGGTCCCGGTGGTGCGGGAGACAATTGCCGGGCTCGGCTGGAATCTTCTGCGCGAAGACCTCAGCCTGCCGGCGGCCGTGCTCTATGAAGACAGATTGAAGAATAACCTTGCATGGATGCAGCAATTCATCGCTGCCTATGGCGTGAAGCTGGCGCCGCACGGCAAGACCACCATGGCGCCGCGTCTGTTCGAGATGCAGTTGCAGGCCGGCGCATGGGGTATTACGCTCGCGACGGCGCATCAAACGCGCGTGGCCCATGCGCACGGCGTGCGCCGCGTCTTGATGGCCAACCAGCTTGTCGGCAAGCAGAATATGGCCATCGTCGCTGGCTTGCTGCGCGATCCGGAATTTGAGTTTTATTGCCTGGTCGATTCCGCGCAGCAGATCGATCAACTTGGCGGATATTTCTCGAAGGCCGGACTCCGCCTGCAGGTTCTGATCGAATTGGGCGCAATGAGCGGCCGCACGGGCGTGAGAGACGACGGGCAGTTGCAGCTGGTAACCGATGCCCTGGCGCGATGGAGAGACTCGATTGTCTTGAGCGGGGTCGAAGTCTACGAAGGCGTTCTGCAGGATGAAACCTCCATTCGCATCTTTCTCGGCCGCGCGGTCGAGGTTACTCAGAGGCTCGCCGCGTCGGGACACTTCCAACGCACGCCCGTTCTGCTTTCGGGCGCCGGATCGGCATGGTACGACATCGTTGCCGACGTTTTTACTGCCGCGAAATTAGGCGCTGCCGTCGAAGTGGTCCTGCGCCCCGGCTGCTATCTGACCCACGACATCGGCGCCTATCGCACGGCCCAGGCCAGAATTCTCGAGAGCAACCCGGTTGCACAGCGGATGAAGACCGAGCTGTTGCCCGCGCTCAACGTCTGGGCATATGTGCAATCGGTGCCCGAGGCGGAAAGGGCTATCGTCGCCATGGGAAAACGCGATGCCGCCTTCGATGCCGGCCTGCCCGTCCCGGCTCTGCATTACAGGCCGGGAGACGCTCGACCGAGACCGGCTCCCGCGCATTGGACCGTGACAAAAATGATGGATCAACACGCGTATCTTCATATTGACCCAACAGATGATTTACACGTCGGAGACATGATCGGCTTCGACATCTCACACCCCTGCCTGACCTTCGACAAATGGCGGACCCTGGCAGTCTTGAACGAGCAGTTTGACGTCATCGATGTGATCGAGACTTATTTCTGAAATGCGCTGCTACTCAGGATTATTCGGATTGTGGCAGACTGGCGGCGTAGCCAACTCCGTTCGGCGCTCGGTGAGGACCGGGTGATTCTGGCAACAACTGAGACTTGAGATTGATGAGCAGAGACTGGTGAACCTGTGCTGAGGAGCGGGGTGTGATCAAGGAAACGATGGGCCTTCTGGCGGCGAAGGCTGGTGAGGCCAAGTGGCAGCCAATCTTCGGTGGTTTGATCCTGCTGGCGTGCGGCGTTCTGCTGAATGCGCAGAGCGTGGTATTGACGGGTGCGTTCGGCGGCCGCATCACTGACGAGAGCGGAGCAGTGGAGCCGGGTGTGTCGATGGTTCTGCGGAATCTAAACACAGGCGTGCAACAATCTGCCCTTACAACCCATACCGGACTTTTCAGGTTTCCGGCCCTCATGCCGGGGTCGTATTCGCTGACTGCAAGCCTCAAGGGCTTTCGTGACGTCGAGGCCCTGGTGCAAGTACGGGTGGGGAATACTACGTCGCAGAATATCAAGCTGCAGGTCGGATCGAGCACAGACACGGTGAAGGTAACCGGGACCACGCCGCTGCGGCCGGAGGAATCCTCTGCCAGCACCGTGATGGAGCGGTCGTTCATTGAGGAGTTGCCGCTCAACGGCCGAAAATATACGGATTTTATGGTGCTGACGCCGAATACCAGTTACGACGGCGACACCGGGTTGGTGAGTGTGGCCGGTCAGCAAGGCGGCGAGGACTCAGGATATGCGAATGGAAATGGCTCGACCGCCTTCACCGTAGATGGAACCAACGCAACCAACAACTACTTCTCCGACATTGTGGGCCGCAATCGCATTCCTTACCTCTATGGCGAGGATGCGATCCAGGAGTTTCAAGTCTCCATAAGCCCATACTCGGCGATCTATGGAGGCGGTGCGGGTTTCGTCAATGCGGTCACCCGGTCGGGGAGCAATGCGTTCCACGGCGGTGCATTTTATTACAACCGCAACTCCGCGACCGGCGCCAACGATGCTCTGGATAAAGCCGCCGGCAATGCGAAACCGGAGGATGCGCTGCAGCAATTCGGCGCCGGGCTGGGCGGACCAATTCGGCATGACCGTTTATGGTTCTTCACGGATTACGAGCAACAGTTGCGGAATTTTCCGATCCCCGTAATCAATTCCGCGTTGGCCACAAACTCGTCGAACCTTGGGTCGTTCCTGAATGCCAACTTCGGTCTTCCCCTCGGAACTACGCTTCCCGCTCCGAACGGTCCCTTGCCGATTCCTGGCAGCGACGCCGCGCCCGATCCCGCCAATCCTGTGTACCTGCAGCAGGTATCGAACGTGATCAACGCGTTGAACTCCAATCTCGGCACGAAGCCGAGAAACGGCAACGATCTGGTGTTGACTCCGCGGCTGGACTATCAAGCGAATTCCGGCGACAGCCTGTTTCTGTCTTTGAACCTGAACCGGTTCAACTCGCCGGGAGGCGTGATCATCGACCCGACGGTCGGCAACTATGGCCTGCAAACGCTGGCCAACGCCTATGTGCATACCTTTGGAGCTACCGTTGGCTGGACGCACACGTTCTCCACAAGGCTGCTGAACGAGTTTCATACCGGCACTTCACAGGATAACGAAATCTCGACGCCAACGGGCTTGGCTCCCAACACGCCGACGGTGGTTCTGGATAGCCCCGCCGCATTTATTCTGGGAAACTCTGCCTTCTCCATCGGAAGAGTCTTTGAAAGACAATACTCAGTCTCCGACCGCGTGGACTATGTGATCGGCAAGCACACACTGCAATTTGGTTTTGACTGGAACCACTCCTGGGATGCGGATACCGATGACGGCGGCGCGGATCCCAACGAGGCCGTTGATTTCGGATCGCCGCTCGGCCTGTATGAATTTCCGAATCTCCAAGCATTTGCGCTGGGCGAGTACATCAATTTCAGCCAGGCTTCCGGAAATCCGACCTTTGCTTTTGCCGCGCCCTACTTGGGGTTCTACGCGCAGGACACGTTCCGCGCGCTGCCGCAGTTAACGCTGGAGATGGGCTTGCGCGAAGACTTTCAGGTCTATCCGCAGCCGGCCGAAAATCCTGCCTTCCCACTCACCGGACAATATCCCAACCAGTTTCTGCGCCTCGGGCCGCGTCTCGGATTCGCCTGGCAGCCAACATCGAAGACCGTGGTGCGTGGGGGATTCGGCGACTTCTATACCAACATGAACGGGCTGAACTATCGCAACGCGGTGATCTCGAACGGGCTGGCTTCGCAACAGTCCGAGGTCAGTGCCAGTTACACGCCAGCCTTGGGTTCTCCAAATCAACAGCTACCGGCGTTCCCGTCAATCCTTCCCGGCAGTTCCTCCTTGTTCGGAGCGTCCCCTGACATTTCTCTGGTTTCTCCCGAGTTCCGGGCGCCTTACATACTGCAGGCGAGTTTGCAGATTGAGACGGAGATTCTGCCCAATACAACCTTCAGCATTGGCGCCATGTGGAATCATGGAGTCCATCTGCTCTCCGGCAGCGCGTATGACATGAACCTGATGCCCTTGCAGGGTACAACGACCTACGTGGTCTGCGGCGCCGATGCGACCGCGGCCCCCTGCCCCGGGAATACGATTACGCTGCCGAATATGGACAATGGCTTGATGACGGAAGGCCTCATCAACGGCAACCTGGGGCAGATCAACGAGCTCATCAGTCCGGGACAGAACGATTACAACTCGCTGTTCGCAACGCTCGAGCGGCGCGTGGCGCGCGGGCTATCGCTGCAGGCTTCTTACGCCTGGGCGAAGAGCATGATGCGCGACGGCATGGACTTCAACAATCAGTTCGACTTCAGCAACACGCATGCACCCTCGCTGCTCGACCAGCGAAATCGGGTGACTCTGGCAGGGGTGTACCAGCCGGCGTTGGAGAGATGGGCAAGCGGGAGCGCAGGGCGCGTGCTGCTGTCGAATTGGACGCTGAGCACGGTGATGGAGTTTTCATCCGGGCGCCCGTACGCGGGACTGTTGAGCCCGGCCTGCACCAGTTCGACGCTGTCGTTCAACAATTGCGATGGGTCCAACGACAACCTGAACGACACGGCCTTCAACCAGGACACGGCCAACACCGCCGGGGGCATCAATGGCGGCGGGCCCACGCCAGGCATCGGCCTGAATTCCTTCTACGGACCCTGGCTGCAGCGGATCGATGCCGCGCTCGCACGCAGTATCCCGTTGAAGGAAGGCAAGGATCTGCAGATTCAAGTGCAGGCTTTCAATCTGCTGAATCACGCCAACTTTTATGTACAGAACGGTGACGGCATCAACCAGCTGCAGTACAACCCGATTGGCAGCAACTGCGGGGACGGCGCGACGCAGAATCAGACCTGCTACCTGGTGCCCAACGCCGGTCCAGGCAACTTTGGAGCGCTGCAGGAGATTAGCCCCAACGGTCTTCCGCGGGTGTTACAGTTTTCCGCGCGCTTCAAGTTCTAAGGCGCATCAGGAAAAGATGCAGTTCGGCATGGAAGGCGAGGGCAAGATCCGAGCGGGAAAAAGCTAGCTGATGAATGGGCAACGCCAGCCAATTTCCTTTCATTCGTCGAAGCTGGAAATCGTCGAAACTAGCCCTTCCGGAAAGAGTAACTTTTACATCATTGGTGGTACATTCCTACGAACGGGAAGCAATATTTACAGGGGTTCCCAATACAGCAATTGATTCTAGAAAATATTGACAGAAATGGTTGCCCGACCGTTCGAAATATGTAACGATTTCTTTCAACAGACCCCCTCAGTTATCGATGTTTCGTGCCTCAGGGATTCGTGGACTTAGTTGAAGAGGACAGAGAGAAGAGACCCTGTCCACCGATGTTCTATTGAAGCTTTCAGCCTTGGCCCACATCCAGTCCGGCGGCGCGTCGCACGAAATCGGCGCCACCGAAACGGCGGTTAATGAGGATTGCAACTCAGTCGGGGCCGACACAGCTAAGCGAGTGCCGCTCGGACCATCCCATGCATGTCTGAGAAACTTATCCCGCCTCTTCGTCGAAGAGGCGGCAACGACAAGTGTGTCACAACTTCAGAGTCGAAAGGAACATCGTGCGCGTTCGCAGAGATACCGCTCTTTTTTCTTCGCTATTCATCGTTCTTTCAGTTCCCTCGCTGGCCAGCGTAACCATCCATAGCCCCGCGAACGAGTCGGAAGTTAAGTCGCCAATCGCGATTTCAGCCAGTTCCGACGCATGTGCTTCTCAGAATGTTGCCGCGATGAGTTATTCGCTTGACAGCAGTCCCGATTCTCCCGTCTTGAGCGGCGCGTCTCTTGAGACCAGCCTCGTGTCACCGCCTGGAACACACACTCTGCACGTCAAGTCGCTGGGTGAAAAGGGATCGGTATGCGTCACCGATGTCACATTCATGGTGAAGGCAGATCCGGTTGCTTCATCGATCGTTCCGGCGAATGCGATCACAGTACACAGCGTTCAGGCGCTCAAGAACTGGATCGGGATGCATGATACCGGGGGATCCGGCAACGCCTCCGGATCGACAACTATTGTGGGTTCGCCAACTATCAGCGGGGGTACGCGGCAATTTGTGACTCACTTCGAAAGCTCGGGAGACGAGCGCTTTTCCGTCACCTACGCGGACGATGAAACGGCTGAAAACTTCTTTTACGACGCTTGGGTTTATATTCCAGGTTCCTCGGGTCCCATCGCCAATATTGAGATGGATACGAACCAGGTGGTTGCCTCGCGGCAAACAATGATCTTTGGCGTGCAGTGCGCCGGCTGGACGGGAACATGGACTTACACCGCCAATGTTGGAACTCCTGAGCATGGAAGGCCCGACTGGAAAGTTGCGCCGGGAACCAAGTGCAACCCGGAAGACTGGACAAAGAACGAATGGCATCACATTCAGGCTTTCTACTCCCGCAATGCTTCGGGATATGTAACCTATCACTCAGTGTGGGTAGATGGAGCAGAGTCCCAGTTGAATGTAACTGTGCTGGGCGCCTTTGACCTGGGGTGGGGCCCTGAAATCAATACTCAATTCCAGATAGATGGCCACGGATCAAGCGGGTCGACTACGGTGTACCTGGACAATCTGAACATCTCCAGATGGTGAGATCTGCGCGCTATGCGGAGTAACGAGTCGGCTTCGATCATCACGCAAGTTTGACCCCGGCCCCGGCAGGCAGCAACAGCTTTGAATTGCTGTGGAGCGAAAGCATGCGCTCAAGCAGCTTTTTCCTGCCGGGGTCCCCAGCGATGGGTTTTCGTCGCTGGGTGCAAAAAACCACCCTGCACGCCCCTGAACAAGAGCTCGCAAATTCAGATACTGCTCTAACAATCTTGCCGGGGCTTTTTCCCATGCATGGATGAGTGGGCCGAACCACGCCCAGCGTAATATTTCCTGAGCAAGTATCCTGCCGTCTGTCTCTTTTCAAGCATCATACAAAAGATAGTTGACATCTGTGACGAGCGCAGCCAGTGGCTACCGCGATCTTGTCCAGCGGAGGATCGGCCATGGCAGTCATGCTGCAGGCGTTCTACTGGGATTGCGCAGTTAAAGAGCAAAAGTTAGGCGATTGGTGGAATTTTCTCGCCGCTGAGATGCCCAAGCTCGGCAAGCAAGGCGCCGGTTTTGATTCGATCTGGCTCCCTCCCTTCTCCAAGGCGGCCAATCCAACCTCAAACGGATATGATCCCTACGACTATTTTGATCTCGGAGACTACGATCAAAAAGGGTCGGTCAAGACCGCATATGGAAATGGGGACGAGCTCCGCAAGTTGATCGGTGAGATTCATCGCAACGGCATGGGCGCGATCGCCGACATGGTCATTAACCATAACTCGGGCGCAGACGCAGAAGAAGTCAATCCACTAGACGGCAAGTCGCGCTGGACCAAGTTCAATCCCAAGAGCGGTAAGTTTCTCCGCGATTGGAACTCATTTCATCCCAGCCGTTATGAGAGGCGGATGATCGAGGGTGAAAGGTTCGCCGGCTTCCCTCATCTCTGCCATCGCAATCCCCTGGTTTACACGGCGATGTACGAATATGCCCGCCTGGCGATCGAAGAGCTGGATTTCGACGGGTTTCGCTTCGACTTCGTAAAAGGCTTCGGAACGTGGATGATCGGGCTGCTTGCCAAGTATCAATACCAGAAGAAGGATGGCCGCGAGTTCACACCTTTTGTCGTGGGGGAGTATTGGTCCGGCCCGGATGACATCGGGGGCTGGCTCGACGGAGTGGCTGCCCTCACAGATACTCAAATCGCCGCCTTCGACTTTCCATTGCGCTATAAGCTGAAGGATGTCTGCGATACCCCGAACTACGATCTTCGCAACCTCACCGACGGTGCTTCCGTGTCGGCGGCTCGTCCGTTCAATGCAGTAACGTTCACTGAAAACCATGACATGCGCGGCAACGAGGTAGTCAACGATAAGATGCTGGGCTACTCCTTCATCCTCACGCAAGATGGTTATCCGTGTGTGTTTTGGTGGGATTACTATAACTGCGAGTTGGCTCGTCCAGGAACTCCGCATGGCATTGACGCGCTGATTGCAGCGCACCATGCTCATGCCGGCGGGGAGAGTTGTGTTTTGCACGCCGATCCAGACCTCTACATTTCTCAACGCGGCGGGACCGAATCCCAAAGCGGCCTGGTGTATGTCCTCAACAATCTCGGCAGTCAGTGGAGCGGGACATCCATAAAAACAAAGTGGCCCAATCAAAAATTCAAACCTGTCGCCTGGGATGGCAAAGACGGGGCACATCCAGATGAGCGAACTACCGACGGGGACGGCCGTTCCGAGTTTCCGGCGCCGCCCCGCGGATATTGCGTGTATGCGCCCGTCAACGACTAGGCAATAGGGCGCAATCCGCAAGTATCCAGCTTTCCACATCCAACCCCAAAATATGGGCTTGCATTTTTTGTCAGCCCCAAGATATAGTGGATTCACTTCGCGGTTCCTTGCGCTCAGGCGTAAGGCGAACATGGGAATCCGGTGCAAATCCGGAACTGCCCCGCAGCGGTAAGCAGGAACGAACCCCCGACAGGCACTGGCCTCACCTGAGGCTGGGAAGCCGGGCAAGTAGGCAGCCTGCAAGTCCGAAGACCTGCCACGAAGACATTCGCTTACGCCTCCGAGGGGAGGCGAGGTGGCAGTGGCTTCTTGTCCCCAATTCGGGGCTCTCCGCTGTTTTCTCGCTCGTCTTCTTCGAGGCCAAGGAGAGCAATCCATGGCCACGACCCAATCGCAACTGTCCGATCTGCTTCCAGGTTTTCCTCCCATCGAGGAAACGCCGACGATGCATGTGCGTAAACGCAACGGTTCCTTTGAACCTGTGGATGTGAACAAAATCGTCCGCGCGGTTCAGCGCTGCGGATACGGTCTTTCGCAAGTAGACGCCATGCGCATCGCCAGCAAGACTATTGGCGGTCTTTACGATGGCGCCTCAACGGGAGAGCTCGACGCAATATCGATCGACACAGCGGCATCGCTGATCGCGGAAGAGCCGCAGTATTCCAAGCTTGCTGCGCGCCTGTTGCTGGGAACAATTGTGAAGGAAGTCGCGGGCCAGAATCTGCATTCTTTTTCGCAGTCTTTGGAGCACGCGTACCAGCAAGGCGTCGTCAACTCGGCAACGGCGGAGTTTGTTCGTACTCATGCGCGCAAGCTCAACCACGCCATCGACGATCATCTCTCCGATCGCTTTGAATATTTCGGTCTGCGCACGGTCTACGATCGCTATCTGCTGCGCGATCCTTTCTCGCGCAAGGTGGTCGAGACGCCGCAGTATTTCTTTCTTCGCGTGGCATGCGGCCTGGCCGGCACGCCCAGCGAAGCCATCGAGTTTTACCATCTGATTGCTTCGCACGACTACATGCCAAGCTCGCCGACGCTCTTCAACTCCGGCACCAAGCATGCGCAGATGTCTTCATGCTATCTGCACGACTCGCCGCTCGATTCGCTGGAATCGATCTACGACGCCTACAAAGAGGTTGCGATGCTGTCGAAGTTTTCCGGCGGCATCGGTCTCGCATTCCATCGCGTGCGCTCGGAGGGATCTCTGATTCGCGCCACAAATGGCCTTTCGAACGGGATTGTGCCCTGGCTGCGCACCCTTGACAGCTCCGTCGCCGCCGTCAACCAGGGCGGAAAGCGGAAGGGCGCGTGCTGCGTTTATCTCGAGCCATGGCATGCCGATATCGAGCAGTTCCTTGAGCTACGCGAGAACACGGGAGACCTTTCGCGGCGCACCTACAACCTGAATCTGGCCAACTGGATTCCGGACCTCTTCATGCGCCGTGTGGAGGAAGATAGCGCGTGGTCGCTCTTCGATCCCAAGACAGTTCCGCACTTACCCGATTTGTTCGGCGATGAATTCACTGCGGCTTACGAAAAGGCGGAAGAGGAAAAACTCTTCACGCGGCAAATCAAGGCTCGCGACCTCTATGCGCGCATGATGCGCTCTCTCGCCGAGACAGGCAATGGATGGATGACCTTTAAAGATTCGTGCAACCTGAAGTGCAACCAGACCGGTAAGCCCGGCAACGTTGTCCATCTGTCGAATCTCTGCACGGAGATCACGGAAGTGACTTCGCGCGATGAGACGGCGGTCTGCAATCTTGGATCGATCAACCTTGCGCGCCACGTGAAGGATGGGGCTTTCGATTTCGACAAGCTGGCCGAGACAGTTCGAGTCGCCATTCCGATGCTCGATCGCGTCATCGATATCAACTACTATCCCATCCCTCAAGCTGCAGGCGCCAATGAGCGATGGCGGCCGGTGGGACTGGGCATCATGGGCCTGCAGGATGTTTTCTTCCAGTTGCGCATCCCCTTTGATTCGCCGGAGGCGCAGTACCTCTCCGCGCGCATTCAGGAAGAGATTTATTACCATGCGCTCGCTGCGTCCTGTGAGCTGGCGGAGAAGAACGGCGCGCATCCTTCTTTCGCGGAAACGCGGCTTGCCGACGGCAAGTTTCAGTTCGACCTGTGGGGCGTAAAGCCTGCGGACGAAACACGCTGGAATCTTCTGCGTGAACGGATTCGGAATCATGGACTCCGAAACTCGTTGCTCATCGCCATTGCTCCCACGGCGACCATTGCATCCATCGTCGGCTGCTATGAATGTGTTGAGCCGCAAATCTCCAACCTGTTCAAGCGTGAAACGCTCTCCGGAGAGTTCCTACAGGTGAATCGCTATCTCGTAGCGGAATTGAAAGAGCGCGGACTGTGGAGTGAAGAGATGCGCATCCGATTGAAACTTGCCGAGGGATCTGTGCAGCAGATGGAAGAACTGCCGGACGATCTTAAGCTGGTTTACCGCACGGTGTGGGAGATCCCTATGCGTGGGCTCATCGATATGGCGCGTGCGCGGAATGCTTATATCGATCAGAGCCAATCGCTCAATCTCTTTGTGGAATCGCCCAACATCGGCAGGCTGAGCTCGATGTATATGTATGCGTGGAAGAGCGGCTTGAAGACGACATATTACTTGCGTTCAAGGCCGGCTACGCGCATTGCGAAGACAACGGTTATGGCCCCCGCGGCTACAGCAGTTTCCCCAGCGTCCGCAGTCGCATGCTCGCTCGAAAGCCCCGGTTCGTGCGAAGCGTGCCAGTAACTCGCTTCTTATTCGCTGTTGCCTTCATTGAACCAACGCCGTAACCGCTCTACAGGAGATACTCCATGTCATCTGTTCAAGCTCCAGAAAATATCCTCGACCCAGGCCTGTGCCTCACGCTGCGGCCGATGCGCTATCCAGTGTTTTACGACATGTTCCGCGACGGTATCAAGAACACCTGGACCGTCGAGGAGGTAGATTTTCAGACGGACCTCGTCGACCTCAAACAGCGGCTCAGCCTAGCTGAGGTTCATCTCATTCGGCGATTAGTTGCGTTCTTCGCCACCGGCGATTCAATCGTATCCAACAACCTGGTCCTCAATTTGTACAAGCACATCAACTCTCCCGAGGCCCGTCTCTATCTTTCCCGGCAGCTCTATGAAGAGGCGGTTCACGTGCAGTTCTATCTCACTCTGCTGGATAACTACGTGCCCGATACAGACGAGCGTGCTGCTGCGTTTGCCGCGGTTGAAAATATCCCGTCGATCTCCAAGAAGGCCGACTTCTGCATGAAATGGATGGACTCGATCCAGGAGTTGGAGCAACTCGAAACGCGTGAGCATCGCAGGCAGTTCCTGTTGAACCTGATCTGTTTCGCCGCGTGCATTGAGGGTCTGTTCTTTTTTGCGGCATTCGCCTATGTATACTTCCTGCGCTCGAAAGGCCTGCTGCACGGCCTTGCCTCGGGCACCAACTGGGTCTTCCGCGATGAAAGCTGTCACCTGGAGTTTGCATTTGAGGTGGTGAATGTCGTTCGCAGCCAGGAGCCCGACCTATGGGACGCTCAGCTCGAGCGAGACATTGTGCAAATGCTACGTGAAGCCGTCGATGCGGAGACACAGTTCGCCGAGGATCTTCTCAGCGGAGGAGTCGCAGGCCTGTCGGTGCGGGATATGCGCCAGTACCTTGGCTTCGTAGCCGATGCCCGGCTCCAGCGGCTCGGAATCGCTCCCGCATTCCACGCACGGAATCCATTCTCCTTCATGGATCTGCAGGACGTGCAGGAGTTGACAAACTTCTTTGAGCGCAGGGTATCGGCTTATCAGTCGGCTGTATCGGGCGAGGTAGCATTTCACGAGAGTTTCTAGTCTACGCGTCAGCCACGGGTTTTACGCAGGCGCGCCCAACGCATCTACTGTTGTCTCACCTCAGCGGAGATCAAACTTTCCGAAGTTCGTCTATCGGTAATGAGTACATTGATCCACCTGCCTTTGAGCGATGCCAGGATCGCGGGGATTTTTGCCTCACCCGCGGCGATTCCCACAACGCGAGGGGCTGTCTTCAGGGTGGCGAGGTCGATGCCGATCACACGCTTCATCAGCGGCGATTCGACCGGTTGGCCATGCTTGTCAATGAACTGAAAACAGATGTCGCCGACCGCGCCAGAACGGCGTAACTGTCGTCGCTCGTCGAGGGAGAAAATATTTCCGCTGCTTGCCAACAGCGCCGATGGTTCGAGAGACCCAATACCGACCAGTGCAAGATCGAGCTTTGGAAATAACCTTGCCGCCAGCTCCACTGCGGAATCTTTGATCAGCACGGCCTTGGCCTCGGCGGATCCAACGACACCCGGGGCCTGCAGCAGCACGGGCGATGCGCCGATGAGCCCGGCCAGACGCTGCGCCAGCAACATGGCCTGATATTGCGTGCTTGCGTTTCCTACGCCGCCAAGAATCTGCACGACCTTTCCATCGGCGCCTGCGTTGCTCGGGTGTAGCGTGTCCACCATTGAGAAAAGCGAACGGCTCCAAGAGGAGATGCCGATGACCATCTTCGGCTTTATGGTTGTCTCGACATAGAAGGCGGCAGCCGCGCCGAGATCGCGAACAACGCGCTCTTCATCGCCATCGGAGTCGATGACGACAGCTTCTTTCAGTTTGAAGCGGTTCTCAAGCGCGTCTTCCAGATCGGGAAAGAACCCCGCGGGCGTAGCAACGCTGATGCGCACAATGTTCGCTTCCCGGGCGCGCTTGAGCATGCGGGAGACTTTGGACTGATGAATATTCAGCCGTTCGGTGATTTCCTGCTGACGGATGCCCTGGTCGTAATACATGCGCGCGACCTTGGCCATCAACCGGATTTCGTCCAATCGTGACATAGTGCTCGCTTACTGTGTGACGGCAACGTGCCGGTAGACGTCCCAACCGAGGTACTTTCCAAGCGCCTCGGTGACCGCTGCGGCGCAGTGGCTTGTGGTCATTGCGGCGTGGTGCTCGAAACCATTCAGGCAAATGAACTGCATCAAC
Source organism: Occallatibacter sp. (assembly GCA_049513795.1). GTDB lineage: Bacteria > Acidobacteriota > Terriglobia > Terriglobales > Acidobacteriaceae > Telmatobacter. Next base: position 25,370 of record JBEKVS010000037.1, read on the forward strand.
TCCTGCAGCTTCGGAATGTGCACAACGGCGCGCGTACCAAAGGTATCGAGCGGGTCGCTGGTGAATTGACCGTCTCCGAAAAATGCGCGGATCTTTCCCGAGGCGTCGTCGGTGCTGACTCTGCCAAAGCTCATCGGGCCTGCTGGAGTGCGGCCTGCCAGTGCGCCCACCGTGTTTTCTTCACCAAGCATGGTGCCAAGAATGGGAGCGGTGCCGATGCGGATGTCAGGCAGGAAGTCCTTGGCCCAGTTGCCGCAGTGAAAGAGAACGCATTTGTCGGGGTCGCTTCCGTAGTTATTGTTCCAATCCACAAGCGCGCTCGGCCGGCCACTCGCCAGTTGCAAAGCATACATGCTGACCACTCCGGCGATGTCAACTTCGCATGCCGAGGGCATCATCTGCTCGGACATCATGCTCATGAT
>JBEKVS010000038.1:0-25707 GCA_049513795.1 Occallatibacter sp.
CATAATCGTTCGGTTTTTTCGAATCAGGAACACGAATCTTCCTTATAGACCTGCCGCTCCACAATCGATTAGAAACGTGGAGGGCGCATGAGTGCCCTAACGCGATAAGGAAATCAATGGGCGAATCCAGTAGAAGAGAGCCTCCGGGTAGCTCGGTGGCGTTTCCGGCCTGCGTCTTGCCAGTCTGCGACTGATCCTCGGTCACCCACTCGCATACGCAGGGTCGATTGAATAAAACCCGGCGAGTGGGAAGCAAGCTTCCTACCCTCCAAAGCTTTTAGTAATCCCGAATGCGGCCATGACCTCCTATGCGGAGGCTGCCTGTTTTCTGCGGTGAGGAGGAATCATGCTGTTCAGAGCAAACACCAATCAACATAATGACTCGGGGCTTCGCTGCATCTGGATGCCTGCGCATCCGGGTGCGAATGCACCTTTGATAGCCATCTGGACCAACTCTGGACAGGAGCGGGTCCAGAGTTCAACGGAGGCGGACTCGTGGGCATGGACAGCATGAGCACCAGCAGCCCGCTACGCGCTTCAACGACTACGGTCGAGCTGGACTCGACAGCTCTCGACCTTAGCGGAATGTTTCACAAAATGAAATGAGAAACCAAAACGCCGGATGCATCGGACCCCTCTCTCGGAAGAGATTGCTTTTGTTTATGGAGACGTTGTGCGCATTACATTCTCAATTCTGTTCTTGTTGATGAGTTGCCTGCCCATGAGCGCGCAGGAGCCTGCATCTCTGCCTGAAAGTCCTGTCCCCGTACGGTTGTCTATAGGAGGCCATTTCACCTTAATCGGGCTCTCCGATGGTGCGCAGGATGTCGCTTCTCCACAGCTTGCATCGCATCAGGCTCCCCCAACTCGAGAAAGCACTCCACCTATCGAGCGGGACGATACGACGATGGGTTTCATCCACCGTCTCTCAAAGACGGGCGAGCACGACGTTCATAACGAGACCTGGAACGTTTATGGACAGATCACAACGATCGGCTTCTACAAGCCTTCGTTTCATGCCTCCTATACAGACCTCAATGGAAGCAACTCGTCGCTGAGGACGGATTCCGAAACAAGCTTCACGCAAACGCTGACCCTTTTCTTCGGGCTTCGCCTTCGGCCGGGGACTGAACTCTACATCGTTCCTGAAGAAATCTCAGAGACAACCCTCTCCAATCTGAAAGGACTGGGCGGGGCAACGGAGAACTTTGAGCTCCAGAAGGTCGGCGCTCTCACTCCGCAGGCCTACCGCTCTCGATTCTTCGCCCGTCAGACCTTTGGCTTCGGCGGCCCGAGCACCGAGCTGGAGTCGGGACAGATGCAGTTGGGCGAACAGGTGGATAGCCGGCGATTCGTGTTAACTCTCGGCAATTTCAGCGCTCTCGACATCATGGACAAGAACAATGTGATCGGCGACCTTCGCAGGTCGTTCTTCGACGAGGCGTTCATGACGAACTCAGCCTTTGACTTCCCAGCGGATGCTCGCGGCTATACGATTGGCGTCGCCTCCGAACTCTATTGGGACCAGTGGGTTGTCAGGTTGATGCGATTGTTGCCGCCGGTGGAACCGAACTCGCAAACAATTGCATTTCAGCCTTTCAAGTATTACGGCGACATCATAGAGCTTGAGCACGATCACACGTTCTCCGGCGGTCAGCAGGGAGCTGTACGGCTGCAGCTTTATCGCAACCATGAGCTAATGGGGCGATTTAACGATGCGATCGATGCTTTCGAGACCAATTCCGCCGACAATGCGGCTAACTGCGGAAATCTCTATAACTATGGATCGGAAAATGCCACTGCACCAGACCTGTGTTTTGTGCGCAAGGCCAATGTGAAGCTCGGTGTCGGTGTGAATGCTGAACAAAGCCTCTCGCCCAACATCGGCATGTTCTTCAGGTCAATGTATTCCGACGGGCATACAGAAGTGGAAGCCTATGACTCGGCCGACCGTTCTGCCTCTGTAGGCACGGTCCTGAAGGGAGCCTTGTGGGGGCAGCCGCTCGATTCGGTGGGTCTTGGATTCGGAACAACCTGGATTTCTCCTGCTCACGCGCGCTACCTGAGGATGGGAGGCGTTGACGGCTTCATTGGGGATGGCAACTTGACGCAAGCCCACGAGAACATGACCGAAACCTACTACAGCAGGCATATTGTCAAATCAATCTACCTATCGCTCGACTATCAGCGTGTCTGGAATCCCGGCTATAACGCCGTACGTGGTCCGGTCAATCTTTTCGGGGGAAAGTTCCATGTGGAGTTTTAGGAAGCCTTGCGGCCTGGCGTTCGCCAGCGCCTTCATCGCGATGAGCCTTTGCTCCTCATCTGCAGAAGCGCAGCAGCAGGCCCAGGGATTTGCACTTGAACGTTTATACACGTCGGCTCCTGGGGCAGGTTGGATCGTTATGGACACCCTTGATATGCATGGTGGAATTGGGGGAGCGGTGGAACTCACACCAGACTATGAACGTGATCCGCTCCGCGTGCGTGCGGACGGTCAAAGTCTCGCAGTCGTATCTACGGCGGCGACTGTCGACTTTGGCCTGGCTGCCACATACGATCGCTACAGGGTCTACACCACCTTCATCATGCCAACAAGCATGAAGGGAGACAGTGGCACCGTCGGCAACTACACCTACACGGCGCCGAGCATCAGTCTCGGATCGGACCCTGACGCTGTTGGTGACATCCGCCTCGGGTTCGATGCGCGGCTTCTGGGCGACGCGCATAGCCCCTTCCGCCTTGGCGCAGGAGCGCAGCTCTTCATCCCGAATGACGTTCGTGCCGATTACCTCACCGATGGGACATTCCGCGCGATGGGCCGGCTTCTGTTTGCCGGTGACAAGGGGATCTTCACCTATGCCGGTCAAACGGGAGTGCACATCCGGCCGCTTAACGATTCCCCCATACCGGGAAGTCCTCAAGGGACCGAACTTCTCTTCGGGATTGCCGGCGGCGTGAAGGTTCCAGTTACGTCAGCCAGTCAGGTTGTAGTTGGATCCGAGATGTATGGTGCGTCGGCCTTTCGATCATTTATGCAAGCCGGGGAAACGGACAAGGAGTGGCTGGTCTCCACCCGGTTTGAAGGCACCGGGAATCACGGCAGGCAGGCGCGTGTGAAGTTGGGAGTGGGCAACGGAATCAATCCGCAATTTGGAGCGCCGAAGTGGCGGGTCGTAGTGGGCGTCGAGCTATTTGGATGGACATCGTGACGATCATTCCGACACTCCAATCGAACCATGGATCTTCCAGAATTGTGGACCAAAGCATGAATGGTCCCGGAAGAGCACAACGAAAGCTCGTGAGCCGTCTTAGGCGAATCCAAGCGCAGGTCGATGAGATTGAACGCCGCTTATCAGCGGGATCGGCCGGCATGGATGTGATCATGTCGCTGGCGAAGACTCGAAGAGAGATCAACGGCCTTATGGCGGAAATGTTGGCCGGCCGGATTCACATTCTATTGTCCAGCGAACGGAACCAGGTTCCCCTACTTCAACTCGGCGCGGACCTTGTAGATCTTCTGAGCCCTTATCTGAAATGAGTAAGGGCTGCAAACAACAGTTGGGTGATCGACTCTCGCTAGGCCGCAGGGGGCTCTTGCGATCCAGGTTCTCAGTTGCCGACTTCAGGCGTGGGTGTTGAAAAACTCGGTGCGGATCGAAGCAATTCAATGCGATTCCCATGGCAATGGGAGCGGCATAGCAGCATAGTTCAACCATGCTGTTGTGGATTGCCATTGGCGGAGGACTAACGCTCATGATGGGTCAGCATACCCGCTCGGAATCGCTGTTCTACTACTTCCGTCTGGAAGATCAGGTTCCAGCAAACCACTTGCTGCGATTAATCGATACGCATATCGACTTCAGCTTCGTTCGTGAGCAACTGAAAGACAGCTACAGCGACACCGGCCGCCCTTCGATCGATCCGGAGCTGCTGTTGCGCATTGTGCTGATCGGCTATCTATACGGCATCAGCAGCGAGCGCAAGCTGGTAGAAGAGTTGCGCATGCATCTGGCGTGGCGCTGGTTCACCGGACTGGGCTTCGATCAGGAGCTTCCTCATCACTCCACGTTTTCAAAGAACCGCCATGGACGTTTCCACGAATCGAAGTTGTTCGGCCAAATGTTCGAACGCATCGTGGCCCAGTGCTTAGAGGTAGGCCTAGTGCGCGGAGACAAGCTGTCGGTAGACGGAACGTTCGTTGAGGCGAATGCCTCTAAGGAGAGTCGCATCCCGAGAGAGCAACTGGCGGAAGCCGCGCAAGTCAATCGAACGGTACGCGAGTGGCTCACTGAACTGGATGCGCAGAATCCAGTGATGGAGCCAACACATAGCCTCCGTTTGCGCAGGTTGAAATTCGTTCAGGAGCAGTTCTTCATGGCCGCCACCGCGCAGAACGTCAAACGCCTGGTCCGGTTCTTGAGCACGCCGACCGCGGGACCGGCGACGGCCACCGCTTAGGTGCTGACGCCAACATCCCCTGTTCGGAAGTCCCGTCCGCCCGGTAAATCGGCGGCCCTTTTTCAACACCCACCCCTGTTATCGTCAACCCAGGATCATGCCCAGTCGGATGAGCGAACACTGGCCGACTTTTCCGGTATGAATCTGTTCTCGACGAGCGTATTGGGGGCGATTCGGCAATTGATTCATTGCCCGGTTGGCTCAACTTCGGGCTGGTCCGCGATTCAAACTTTGGACATGCCCAAATGACTATTCTGCACGCAGAATCTCCACCGGATCGATCCGCAACGCCCGCAAAACCGCAGGCACAGTAGCCGCCGCCGCCACTGCCAGAATCACGGTAGCGGGAATCGCCAACATGCTCGCATCCGAAGCTTTCACCTGAAAAAACAATGACTCCATATACCGCGCCGAAGCCAGCCCGAGCCCCACTCCCGCAACCAGCCCTGCCAGCACCATGGTGAATACACTTCGCGTCACCAGCCGGACAATGGCGCCGCCGCGTGCGCCCACGGCAACGCGAATCCCGATCTCCCGCCTCCGCTGCAACACCGAGTAGTTCAACACCCCATACAGCCCGATGCCCGCAAGCAAGAGCGCCACAGAAGCAAAGAACACACCCAGCATCGCCAGCAGCCGCTCGCGCACTGTCTGCCCATCGATCAGTTCCTGTTGCGTTCGCACATTGCTCACTCGTATGCCTGCACTCACCGCCGCAACAGCCTTGCGCAGTTCCCCGGCCCGCGCCATCGGCGCCGCCGGATCGTTGCCTGCCATGCGCACCAGAAATGTCGTACTGCGCTCCGGCTGCACGACGCCCTTTGCATCCATCTCGCGCAGTGGTACAAAGGCCACCGGCAGTTGCGCTTCGCGCACGTTGCGATAAGGCGCATCCACCGCCACGCCAACCACAAGGAAGTGCTGCCGCAAACCGTCGTCGCCAACCTCTTCGAAATATCTCCCCACCGGGTTCTCCCCGTTGAAGAACCTTTTTACAAACTTCTGGTTGACCACCGCCGCGCCTGGATTCACATCGCTCGACAGAAACTCCCGGCCCGCCATGATCCGCATGCGCATGGTCTCAAACCAACCCGGCGACACAGGAAGGAAGTACACCAAGTCCACGCTCGGCGGTCCGCCGTTTACCGCCACCGCATTGTTCGACGACGACGCCGTCAGCGGCCATCCCGACTCCGCCACGCGCTCCACCCCAGGCTTGGCCCGCAGCACATCCGCCACCTGCTCCCACGCCTGCGGCAGTTTCCCATGCGGCGCCACCGACTCCAGCAGCAGCAAACCCTGCGGTGAGTACCCCAGCGGCATATGCGTCAACCGTTGAAACGTCTTCACAAACAATCCCGCCGTGAACAGCACCAGGAAGCAGAATGCCACCTGGACCGCGATCATCCCATGCATCGTCCGCCGCCGGGCGTGCGGATCGTCTCCACCCTTCAACGCACTGACAGGCTTCACTGCCGAAGCTCGCAATGCCGGCAACAATCCAAACAGCAGCATCACGCCTGCGATCAGAACCACGCCAAAACTTAGCACCCGCCAGTCGGGCGGCAGAATAAGCCGCGCCGGATTTTCCGGAGAACTGATCATGCTCAACACCAGCGGTGCGGCCCTCCACGCAAAGAGCGCGCCCAGCCCCCCGGCCAATCCAGACAGCATCGCGCTCTCCACCAGCACCATCTGCACCAGCCGCCGGCGCCCCGCGCCAATGGATACCCGCAACGCCATCTCGCGTGCCCGCGCGGCAGCAAGAACCGTCATTAGGTTGGCCACATTCAGGCACGCAATCGCCAGTACCAGAACCACCAGCGTGCCCAGCCACTCCAGCGCCTGCCGGTAATCCGCCTGAAGTCCCGAAACCCCCGTAGCCGCCGGCAGAAACTCCACCCGCTGATGCAGGTAGTTGTCGATGCTCTGTTGCGACATCCCCGTAAATCCCTTAGCGCGTACTCCCTCAAATGCCATGTTGATTGCGTCCAGCTTCGCCCGCAGCGGGTCCATCCCCGTTCCCGGCGGGATGACCGCCAGAATTCGGTGCCACGTCGAATCGTCGCGCGTCACCGATCGGTGCATCATCGTAGGCAGAAAGATCTCCGTCACCGTTCCCGGCTCCGTCCCCGTAAAGCTCTTCGGACCCACGCCCACAATCTCCAGCAACTGGTCGCCCATCCGAAGCGTTCGTCCAATCACCTTCGGATCCCGCCCGAACCGCCGCACCCAGTAGTCGTACGACAACACCGCTACAGGATGCGCTCCCGGAACCTTGTCGTCCTGCTCGCTGAACAAACGCCCCAGCACCGGATGCAACCCGAAGCTCTCCCACATCCACCCCGAGACATACTGCACCAACCCCTTCTCCATCTCCGCGTCCGAGGCGTATGTCAGGTCCATACGGTCGGTGTAGGAAACTGCGACCAACTCCGCCTGCCCCTGCGCCGCCGCCCGCATCAACGCAAAATCCGGATACGCCCAGCCATCGAAGTGCGTCGGTGTGCCCTCAAAAGTAAGCTCCGCGCGCGACACCGCAAACAGCCGCTCGGGCGTCGCCACCGGCAGCGGCCTCCACAGCAGCGCGTCGATCAGCCGGAAGGCGGAAACACAAGCTCCCATCGCCAGCGCCAGAGAAAGAATGGCTGCCGCCGAAGTCACCCGGTTCCGCCGCAACTGGCGCCAGCCGAAAATCGCATCCGCCCGCACACCTTCGAGCCATCCCACTACGCGCACACGGCGGCTTGCTTCCCGCTGCCGCAACATCGATCCGAAGACCCGCCGCGCCTCCTCCGGATCGCGCCCTTCGGCAACCGCCTCTTCGATGTGCGACTCGAACTCTTCATTCAGCTCGCGGTTCAATCCATCTCCGCGAAACACATTCCATACCCGCATCCAAACCGACATCTCAAGCCTCCCGCAACACCCGGTTGATCGCTATACTCACGGTCATCCACCGCTCCTCTTCCATCGCTAGCTGCTTCTTGCCCGCCGCCGTCAGGTGATAGATCCGAGCCCGCTTGCCGTTCTCCTTTACCACCCACTCCGCGCCAATCCACCCCGCCTCTTCCATCCGGTGCAGCGCCGGGTACAGCGACCCCTCCTCCGGGCTCAACACCTCGCCCGAAGTTTCCTTGATCGCCGTCATCAGCGCGTATCCATGCAACTTCGGCCGCCGCGAAAGTATCGTCAGCACCAGCAGGTCCAGCGAGCCTTGCAGAGTGTCTTGTCTTTTCATACTAAGACAACTTAATACATAGAAAGCTAAGGAAATGTCAAGAGAGAATTTTACGATCAGCAAATGGGCTTCCGGCCTCTTGGAAATGGCGGGGCTGGTTGAGGAGAGGAAAAGGCAGGTCGGGAGCGCCATCCATATGAGGTTGAACAGTTCTTTCGGAACTCGGTGACCCCGCAGAACCCGGCAACGATCAACCGCATAAACGCCCCAGTATCCGGGAATGAAATTATGCCGACAGTGCCTTCTTCAGGCGGGTTGCACTCCCCAACCGCTTGCCTGTGCCCGGAACAATCACGTTACCGGACACTGGCGCCCAATCGAATCGGCGGTGACTGATCTGCTCGATCAATGACATTTCTTCCGGAACGTTGCGCAGGTTCGCCTTTGGACTTCGTTTCGGCTGTGAGCAAACATACCCCGCTTTATGCCGAAAAGCGCCCAATCTGGTAGTCCTCAATCTGGTCGTTACCTTCCAGCCAGCCACCAACGCACCGGCCCAGGGTCGGTTCCAGACGCTTCGCCCGAGCGTTCGGGATGCAGTCGCATCACTTCTCTCCGACCCGTTCGGGCACGCTTCTAAACACGCTGTTGAACACTTAGTGAGCAAGGTCCAAGGACTCACCGATTGCCGTCCGCGTCGGAACCACACGCGTGTTCACCTGTCGCTCTCTTGCGAGCCGTAGACCAGCGATGATGCACGCACCAACGTAGACCAGAGAGCGGTTCACAAGCGGCAGGCCAGCGTCAGGGTCGAACTTGTTCCCGCCTCACCGTAAGCAGGTGTGAGAGCTCGCCACGAAAGATGTCAGTGGGCAAGTACCGTCGCCGCTCACCCCACAGGGGACAGACGACGACGATCCAGGTGTCCCGCATAGTCGCTAATGGGGTAGGGATCGTCTCAGCACACCCCTTGCACCGAACGGCGAAATTACAGCGTCTGGATTGTGGCAGGTTCCACACGGAACCAGTATAGACGAAGAAACGACGAAGATATTCACAGGTACTGAGCGGGCAATTGGGGCGCCGCTGTTGTTCTCTGGTCGGGCTCACCCAAGGGCATCTGAGAGCTTGCCGATCATCCAGGCATGACCCAATTGGCGGCCCCTTGGGAGTTTCCCGGTACCGATCGCGGAAGTTGGTCGCAAAGAATGTGCGCGTGATCGCTGGCAAATACCGCACTTGCGGGGGTCTACGCAGGAATTGGCGCTCTATTCAATTCCGGCGCTATGCTCAATTCATGGCTAAAGTGCTCGATATCGACTTGGACTTCTTCTCGTGGCCGGCAATACGAGGCCCCGTTGAGGGAAGGCCGCCTGACGGAGAGCATGTCTGTGCAACGAGCGAACAGGTGCGAGATTTCCTCGATAATCAGTGTGGCCTCTCGCCTCGCAACAAGCTTCTGGGGCATTTTTGCGAGAGACATGATGGCGCGTTTGACGCTTGGAAACGTTGGCTATCGAACAACTCCATCGCGGCCGGTTTCGAAGTACATCACATCGACGCGCACTCGGACCTCTCGTATGGCGACGCAAGCTGGGCTTACATTTTGACCGAGCATCTGGCGTTGCCACTCGAACAACGGGCCACCCCGGAACGAGATGTCGGCCGTCTGAATGAGGGGAGCTTCCTTACGTTCGCAATCGCAAATCGCTGGATCAGTCGTCTCACCTACGTGAGTCCTGTCTGCCCTTGGGATGAGTGTGACGAGAGGCGTATCGAGCGATTTGATGGACGGTCGGGAGATCTCAACATATTCCTTTTCAAAAACCAGGATTTCGAATCGGGGTTCATCGAACTGCTCCATGTCACGAAGGAAGACAAGTATAAGCTGATGCACGGTCGAGCCCCAGTATCTCCGATTTCAGTCGAGCCATCCGTGCCTATCGAGATGATCCCCGCGAACGAATTCTCGTCCAGGGGCTATACACACATGATCCTCGCCCACTCCAAGGAGTACTGTCCTGAAGCCGCAGATCCCTTGATACCGATCATTCACGATTATTTCTATGAAAGTGTTTAGCCGCGATTCGCAGCGTTGCACAATTGAGCAGTGAGGGGAGCAGGGGTTAGTGAAGAGTGGCTAGAGCAAGGGCAGGCTTGCGAGGTATCACTATACAGTATGTTGTTCTGGAATATAGGATTCCTGCTTTAGCGAGGCGCACTCGCCGCTAACCACTAGCCACTGCCTTTGTAAGGTCGAGATCGCCGAGTGCAGCGGCGACGATATCAAGAACATTCATCATCATTGCCATCGGGGCCTGGAACGGCTCAGGCAGCTGGAGCGCGGGAATGACGTGGGACAAAGCGGAAGTCGCACATTGTAGGCACCGCTGAAGTCTATGGATCCTCTCGCGTCTCTCCCGAAGTAATACACTGAGGCGTAACCTTTACCCGACGTGAGAGCACCCGGCAAACGGGGCTTCGGGTTGAGATTCGAATTCATTGGAGCATACGGTGGCGACACTATTCTTCTCCTATTCGCACGCGGACGAGGCGCTCCGCGACCAACTGGAAATCCACCTATCCAGTCTGAAGCGACGAGGAATTATTTCCACATGGCATGACCGCCGGATTTTGGTAGGGACAGAATTTGACAAAGACATCGACCAAAATCTGGACAATGCCGACGTAATTCTGTTTCTGGTAAGTCCGGATTTTATTGCCTCGGACTATTGCCACGAACGGGAAGTGAAGCGGGCGCTGCAAAGGCATTCGGAAGGAAACGCACGGGTCATTCCAGTGATCCTGCGCCCATGCGATTGGCATGATCTTGAATTTGGAAGTCTACTGGCAACGCCCACAGACGGACGCGCGATCACGAAGTGGCCAAATTCCGATGAGGCCTTTCTGGACGTTGTGAAATCAATTAAGACTGCTCTTCAAGATCTAGGCCGAAGTTCTGTAGAAGTAGTACGCAAACAGGCACCGGACTGCCCGCCTCCTTCAATTGCTCCCTTTCCCCAGCAGATTCGGTCGAGCAATCTTCGAGTGTCGAAGTCCTTCTCAGACCTGGATAAGGACAGGTTCCGCCAAGAAGGATTTGAGTACATTGCAAATTTTTTCGAGAATTCCATGAAGGAGGTCTCGATGCGAAACTCTGAACTAGAATTCGGATTTCGTCGGATCGATACGGACAGGTTCACCGCCACGCTGTATCGGGTTGGGGACAAAGTCTGCAAGGGCTCTGCCCGGTTGGGCGGTAGGTCTATCGGCAGAGAGGGTATCGAATACTCAATGAGCGATGACCCGCACCAAAGTGGGATGAATGAGGCTCTTTATGTCAAAGCCGATAGTCAGTCAATGTACTTTGAACCCCTTGGAATGCAGTCTTACGGTCAAACGAGGGAGAAACTGACCTATGAAGGTGCAGCCGAACTGCTGTGGGCAGTCTTCATTGGTCCGCTCCAAAACTGAGAACGGCATTTGATTCAGCCAGTTCGGAGCTTCCGGGCCAATAGTGCGCCCAAGATTTCAGGAAACTCATCGATGATTCGGCGCCCCGCATGCTCGTCGCACTGTGGTACACCATGGATTACCGAGGTTGCGGCTAAGGTGCAGTTTGCACATTGCCTCTCATCCTTGCGAATCGGGTAGTGAACGTCGACAGCCATTGCCCCACCTCCCAGAGTTTGACATTTTGCAAGTGCGACGATCTCGACCATACTTGCTAGTGTCTGAAATCCCAGCTCGCGGAGCTGTGGAGCATCGAAATCGAGTACCCCGATGAATAACAGTGGCCCGTTCTGCGAAAGTGCGCTTTCCAACTTTTTGACCGATTCGTCGCCAACACTCGCCCGCCCGAAAAACTCCCTTAACGAATCAACCGAAAGGTATCCAACATGCCCACCCTCGACTATGCTTCTCGCTTCCATTCGGCCGTCGTCCGGCAGTTGCGCGAGCATGAGGAAATACCGGATCGACCCGACCACGACCGGATCAACTTGGAGCAGGTGCGCTCTAAACAGCATGGTGCAATTCTAAGCTTCGCTCGCACATTTGTATCCTCCCGAGCGCAAGCGCATTTGAGAGAAGGATCAGTCAGTTGGGATTTCGATTGTCCCGATGGACAAAAGCGTTTTCCCCGTATTCTCAGTGAGGATTTCTTCAATCTTCGACCGCGTCTTTTCGTCGAGCATCGAGAAGTCTTAATAGATTGACCGAGCTTCTGCTTCCCCTGTGGACCAATCGACGAACCAACAGGAGAACATTATATGGTCCTCGAACACTCAAAGGACGCGCTCAACGAAAACCTCATCCGCGCTCGGTGCACGATCAGCCTTAGATCTTGCGCCGCCAGGTTGTGGTACCCAACCCAGAAGATCCATCACTCTCTTCTTCATGGTTCCCTCCTGAGTAGACATTCCTGATTCCGGCAACCGTCATCCGCCCATGATCGATCGACTCGGAGTAAAACCGGGTTCCTCGGTGCTTTTTGGCCTGGCGATCAAACGAAGCTGGTCCGCGCCGAACCACTCGCGGGTGGCGAAGTTCCTGTCGAATTCGACCCAATAGATCGGTTCCTGCTTCTCGTCTGTGCGCGTATTCTCGATGCGCCCGCGTCTTCCCGTGGCGATCACTTCCACGATTTCTTGGTTCTCGAGATCTGCCATGCTCGACCCTCCCAACGTTGTGAAGATTCAGTGTGTCGTTGCCGACAATCTCCCGTTGTCAATCGACATGCAAGGGGCTATTCTTGTCGCCGAACATCTGGAGGGTCAGTCAGTTAGCAAATCGTTCGGGGGCATGTGATTTAAGAAATGCGCTTAGTCGTAAAATCCCAACGCCCGGTGGTGTACGCCGGAGATGGAGGATTGCATGAACACGAATGGCACAATCACGACACCTAAACAGAAACGCGGAAAGAAGATGAATCGAGGAAAGGGGTGGAGGCTTACCGGACCAAACGGCCGCATCTTCAAGGCGGCGCTCATCCGGCGCATGAAGATCAATGGCGCGACAGTAGTAATCCTGAAAGTCCGCGAACGGCCGAAGAAAGAATAAGGAGCAATTCGCAACATCGCGATGGGGCCTCTGAAGAGGAATGCCGGTTTCAAGGCCGCCGTACTTGGGCATTGATCTCGATCCCTGATGCCGGTAATCCCCTTACCTATTTAGTCGGCGGAAACGTCAGGTGGTCTAGCTCGCGTAGTATCTGAGCTTTTGCTCCCGCGGGAATCGTCACAACCTGACGCAGGATGCGCGCTCCTTTTTGGGTCTCAAATTGAGCATCGTTGCCAAACAGGAGAAAGGCCCCCGCCTGAGAGGTTATCCGCCGATTGCTCCACTTCGCACGAATGACCATGATGCTCTTGATGTGGCGGGGCACAATGAGCGGCAAGAAGTACGGCTTCTCCTGCTTAATGAAGTGGAGAAGCTTTCCGCTATGGGCAGGCTCATTGAATTGGTCTTGCGAAAGGGTGGGATCAAGGGCGGAAGCCTGCTCGGGGGTGAGCCTGGCCAGGTTTGCCATCACCGAGGCGCGGTCGCTATCGAGAACAGAGCCATGAGGGGATTCGCGGTGATATCGAGGAGCCTTGTGGGAAGACCATGGTGCTGCATGCGAACGAGTTTGTCCAGGGTCGTCGAGTCGCCGACAAAGTCCGATGGATTCATCGCGAGGAGCTGGTCAAACATCAGCTTTTCGTTTCTTCGCCTCAGTTCCGATCGAAACACCGAAGGATTAACGACTCCAATCAGCTTGGTGACGCCTCGATAAAACCGTTGCACGCCATTTGGAGTTGGCCCAGACATTAACAAGACAAATTCGTGTACGGAGGCCGCTGTGCTCTGAGGCGTCATGAAGAGAAAGAGAACCACGCAGTCGAGAAAGCGCGATAACGAATGGGTAATTGGATCATTCTACGCCGACCTCGGCCCTAGGCCACGGAGGCCCGATCGGGCTCGGATTGGTTCTGACGAATTGGCGACTGGTGAGCGACCACGATCCCTTTTCTGGCGCGTAGACACTCACTGCCGACTCTCCATAGCGCAAGGCTTGGACCATCCGCCATCTGGCGGCAGGATACGAAGGTCGGACACCGTCATGCCCTCTACGCCTTTTGGCAGTATTTGACTCTCCTGGCCCCATACCAGGATGCCATCTTCAGTCGACCGAGCACAGTCGTACGATATTACGCGCATCTCTGCGGCAGTATTCGCTTCACATCCAGTGATCATGCGAGCTGAATCCACAGTAAGGAAATTGACTTCCAATAGCGCCATCTTCGCATCAACCTCTGATGGAAGGATAGCGACGTTGTCAGCCAAGGCCGAAGTAGCAATCGATGGATAAATGATTCCTGAGAATCTTTCGAGACCTTTCGGATTAGGTTGGCCAATCGCCCACAGCGCAGCTTCCTTAAGCGCGATAGGGAGCCTGTATAAGTGCTCCTCTCCTCCCGGCACCCGCTGCGCAAAAACTCTCGCCTGCCACTGCCGAATTAGCCAATTGCGATCGGAGCCAGTCTCTGGATTCGAGAAAAACGGCAGTTCTCGGAGCGCCCTGAATCTGGTCAACGTCTCAGCGCTGTAGCCCAGGTGATTGAATGCCATTTGTGCTGTTGTCAGCCATGCTGAAACCGCAAAAAGATCGCCAGGTTGCCATGAGAGCTCTTGTATGCAAGAAACAAATTGGTTGAACGCACCGTAAAACATCACTTCGCCTGCCCTGTTACAGCGACCGAGGGTCCTTACGGCTTGAGGTGGAGGATAGCTGATCCTCGGTTTGCTGACCGGACGTTGAGTGACTTTAACAGCGCGAAAGATGAGCTTATCGGCAGGAACGATGGGAGCCTGAATACTTAATCCCTCATGGATTTGCTTGACCCTTTCGCGGAGTTCATCATCACTGATAGCCGCAAAAGACCCTCGCTCAAGAGCATCGAGTTCTCTTTTGAGTTCCTCAAGAGAAATTCTTGCCATGTCGGCCTTTCGTTTTGCCATGTGGGTTTGTCCTTGTTGGAATCCGGTTACTGGGCGGATGGTGGCGAGATCGGCTTCATTGGCTGTCTCACGGACAATGGATGGCTCGCTGGTGCTCGGGCCGCAATCTCCATAGGTCCCGCGACAACGTCACTGTTGTTATTAAGGCGGATGACAAAGGTGGCTTTTCGCAGCCCGATCCCTTCTGTCCCAAGGAAGAGGAAGACCATCTCAGCCCCATTTTTCACTACAATTTCCTCCGGGTTTTCGGTGTCACTCTTCGTCATGTATTGGGCGACCGACCCCGCAACGACGTCTGCGAGACTGAGCAAATCGTTCATTTCAACACTTGGCGGATCGAACGGACGCGCGCTTCCAATCAGCGGATAATCGACACCGGGGCGGGTGTATATCCTCAGAACTCGATCAAAGATCGCCATCATCGAGCCATGCTTTCCCTCGTTGGGGCAGATCGAATCATGGTCGCTCATCCAGAAGATCTCTGACCGTCAGCGGCCAGCAGAGCGGCGAGGTACGCGGCCATGTGGACGACCCGTATGAGTTTTTCCAGCACCGCTATGTCCCAATCTCCCAATCCCTCAGAAAGTAGCCCCTCCTTCAAACGGCGAAACACGGTTCGGTCGTTGTGAAGGCCGAACAGTGTCGCGATTCTGCGGTCAACAGCAACCGTGCATAGAAATCCTGGAAGTTCGTTTGCGGCGGCTAGATAGTCGGGAAGCGCTGCGCGAATCTTTCCTCTGCGGAACTCCTTGAACGCGATTTCCGTTTCCCCAAGCTGATACTTTTTACGAATTTTGTCCATTTTGTCGTGAAACACGCTGGTATAGCCGTATCCACACACGAGGACAGAATAGGTGAGGTAGTTGCTTGAGCCAGCGCCTTCTCCGGAATAGTCGGAGAAAATCCCGAGCGAGTTATTCGAAAATGCGCTCAAGTTGGGCAGAATGAGCTTGCCCTGCTCGTCCATTTGCTGGAGCAGAGACTCGAGAAGCTGGATGAAGTATGGGTATTGGTCCTTGGGATGGTTTTGAAGCAGATTTAAGACTGGATTCTTCAGGATCAACCTGTCGAGGTGCTCCGCTCGCTTTCGCTCAAATTCCTCGGGATCCATTGCACACCTGCCTTGCTCTCCGCCTATTCCATTCTATTGCGGAACAAGGCTAGATGACCCAATCTGCCGCGAGGATGAGTCAGCGAGCGTGCCGCCCAATTTTGCAGCCGCGCTGCGCTTAGTTAGGCCGTCTCTCGCCGCAAAACGCGCAACGCCGAGAGTAAACTTTAGGTTACAGATGACGATCAAAACAATTCCGCGGCGCGATGCATTTGCGACGTTTGCCGGTTATGTCTTCCAGGTAAACGTCACGATCCTGCGCTGGTTGGAATTAGCCCCAGCGCACCACCTGGAACTGGAGACCGGCGAGGATATCGATCTGGTCCAGGGGGCTTCGGAAAAGGGCGACAAAGAGAAGCAACGAGTCATGGAGCAGCTCAAGCAGAAGGGCTGCACTATCACTCTGCGTAATCCCGATAGTATCGAGGCGATCGCCAACTACTGCCACCATTTGGAGGCCAATCCGGGCGCTTCGCTTCGCTTCCGTTTCCTCACTACCGCTGAGGTCACCAAGGAGCGATCGCCATGGAAGACGTCGCAGCCCGCGATTGAGCTGTGGGAAGACATTCGGCAGGGCCGATTGCCGAACGCCGAACGCACGGCAGCCCTTGTTGCGCTTCGCGATTTCTTGAAGGTTTGCCCGAAGCCGGCCGAGCTTTCCGCGGATATCCACGGGGTTCGCGGATACCGTCTTCAGTTCATTCGGTGAAACGCATCTGTCCAATCTTTTGAAGAACTTCGCAGAGCTCGATTGGCGGATCACGCAACGCGACCCGGAGTCGAGAATGCTCGACCGAATCTGGGACTCGCTCTACACCCTGTTCCGCAGCCAAAACGCAATTGAACGCGAGCGCTTCCTTGGTGACATCGCTGTCATCGCCGTCTTCCAGCCGGAAAGGGTGGAGCGGATAGCGCAAATCGCGATGGATGAGCCGGTCGAATCAGTCCGGTTCTGGAGCTTCCGGCGCGTGACGCAGGATGATGTTTTTCGCCACGTGTCTCCCCTCCTTGGCGTCACGATCTTTCATGAGCCGACGTCGCGCGATGCCTTTGAACGGCTGTGGCGATTAGCGCAACACAGCGATGCGGAGGTACATAACGCCGCGCGCAAGGCGCTTAAAGATGCGATCGCCTATCGCAAATACAAGAGCGTCGACTTCAACGAACGGATCCTTTCCCTTGTCGAAGAGAAGTCGACGGATAGCGAGGCCTACAGGGGGAATTTCACCCCGCTGACGTTGATTGACGAGATCCTTGAGAGGGAGGTCGACGACCACAGCTTTCGAGGCAATACGTTCTCCTTCACCGCTTTGTCGGTCAACTACGCAGTCATTGCCCCGCTTCGCGCGGCGGATGCATCCCATCCCGGCCTAGAAGATGACGTGACCAATCCCAGGCTGTGTCACCCAGGCCGCCATGAACGGCGTGCGCGAGTTCGTCATCATGCGTCAGACGGGTCACAAGACCATTGCGACGTTGCGGCGCTATATAAGGTCCGGCGAGATCTTTCGCGAGAACGCCGCGGCCGGCCTCGGAATCTGAACACCCCACCAAGGCCCGGGAAGAACCACTTCTCGGATCCTGGCGAGCGCGCTGCAAGGCAGAGGATCTCCAGCCTTCTTTCAAATGGTCGTCTCGGTCTTTGCGGGAAGCGTCGAGATGAGCGACTTCTGTGCCGCACATGATTGGCACAATTTGGGGGAGGGCTCGCATTGAAAATGCCATCAGATTAGCCACTCCTCTGCCGAAAGACATTGATCAGGCAAATCAGTGCCACTGATGATCAAATCGGTGATCAACATCCCATTCCTGCAACCGAACTCAAATTCAACAGATTGCGCGATGATGTGGACCGGAGGAGGAGATCCGATAGTCGACTGGCCTCAAATACCTGATCGGCCATGATATCGCCGTCGGATCCTAGGCACGGCGTACTATTCGGCACAGCCCGACGTCACTAAGGAGGAGTACGGTTGACTGCTAACGAGTCGTACAAAACGGGAACATTCTTTCGCAGTACCTCTCAGCATAAAATCTGGCGCCACTCAGAGCGACCCGGCCACTGGAGCCACATGCCTAACCCCTCGGAGCTACCCAACAAAGTCCTGTTGCTCCATTCTCGAACCAAACCTACCGGCGCGGCTCAAACTCTGTCTTTAGCGGGAACTCCGTCCTCCCGCCTCGGTGTGAATGCAGAGGTGCCTTTGCCGGCCGTTTCCGGCGCTCCGCGACGTGCCCGGATTCTTGGGAAGTATCTTTCTGTAGAACATCTGCCGCTCTTGGCCTACGACGATAATCCCGTTTTTAACCAATATGGGGCTGCGGAGATTCTCGGTGTTACCGCCCAGTGCCTGAAGAAGTGGCGGCAACGTAATCAGGGGCCGGATTATCTGCAATACGGAGGGGGTGGCCCAGTCCGCTATGAGCTGAGCGCCCTGATGGAGTTTCGCGCCGTCAACAGAGTCAAAGTCAACTCCAAGCCATGACCGATTCAAGTCCGGCTGTCGCTGGCCTCCAATCTCGATGGCACGCTCTTTGCGATGTCGACCGGGCATTGGCGGTTCAATCCATACAGCTGGCGGGTACGAGCCTTCAGAAACTCGCACCGCTCCTGAATTGCTCGGCATCGCTCTTATCTCGTTTGCTGCGAGCAGAGCAGGCTCCTTCGGCGGATCGGGAAAGCGCTCGCCGTCGCGAGATAAGCACGCGGGAGCTGGCGCGCCGTGCCGGCATTGCAGGAACCTGGGGTACCGATCGCCACCCCGAGGCAATTGCATTTGAGCATGAACGCAGAGCCTTCCAGGCTTATCTGACCATCACAGAATGGTTTGAGGAAGAGGCAGTGGCGAGTGCCGATCGAGAGCAAATCATCGAGCAGGCACGTATGCAGCTCGTCAAGGCAGACCAGAAAGCTGACGGTTGGCAGGAATCCTACCTAAGGGGCAGTGTCACCGTTGAATCTTCCCGCCACTCCTGGCCGGTTCAAAACGAGAGGGACGGCGGCCATTCCATCGACTGGTTTGCAGTCAGGCTCGCTCTCTCTGTAGTTCGCCAAATTCCAGATGAACGGGTTCATGACAGGGCTCTTGAACTTGCCCGTGACGCGCGGCCCCATTCTTAACCCCTGGATCGCTTCGAAGCCCGCAACTCTTACAGGCCTCATCGCGAGATTGATGCGCTTCACCCCAATCTTTCAGTGGTGGTCTACCTTGAACGGCCTATGAATGCGTGACAAAAAGCTGTAAACGGATTTCAATTCGAGAACAGACTCATCCCTGCAGTTCGCAGACTAGACTAATACGGCACTTTCTCCGGTTCGATGAACAGCGCCCTAACCCGCTTGGGCATCTCCTCATACCTCAATGAGTCGTCAGGTACGGCAGCGCGATTCTGCCCACGGAGAACTCTCAATTTCTTCTTGGCCAGATCACCGGACGCCAGATAATAGCTGGCTTGCGATACGATCTCGGTGAATTTCAGCGCCCTTTTTGAGAAGATTTCTCTTACGCCGATCGATTTCAGAAGCTCGGCTTTAAAGGCTTCCTGAACATGGTTAGTGCGCCGCTTCCCGAGCTTCGTGAGAGAGAAGAGGCGCTCTCGGCGGTCGACTGGGTTTACTGTGACGTGCCCGACGTTTGCTTCTTCGAGGGAGTTGGCGGCACGTCGCGCGTTGCTCATTGATTCTCCCGTTGCCTTCCGAATCGCGCTGAATGACACACCCATGCCAACGAGCGATGCCCGGTGCATAAACGCCCACTGCAACTCCGAAACGCCCTCCTGCTCGAGAATTCGATGGAATTTCCAGAACAGGAGATCGAGGAATTCCTGCACGGTGTCAATCATTGGCAGCGGATTTGGAGAATTAAAACCCATGATAGAAGCAGTATGCGCCTATTTTCAAAGTGCCGCTGAGCCATCCTTAACCTGATCTATTTCATAGAGTTGAAAATTCCGCCGCGAGCGGTTGCTGCCAGTTTATGCATGCTGGACGCGTGATCTGAGCATTGACAGGCTTTTGGATGTTGCCAGGCACGCTCTCATTCTGGGACTGTACACGCAAGAACCGATTCCACCCGGCCGCCGGCATGCACCGAGGGTGTATGCGGCCAGCCGGACACAGCATGTCGGGTCGCGCCATGAGCGAGTCGTGAGTTGAATGCAGATATCAACGGGGAAGGTTTCAGTTCCTTCTAGAAGGGTAGTCAATTATGTCAGCTTGTTCGCTGATTGAATGGACTGATCCAGAGCGGAAGCCGGTTCGTGGTTCTGCGGTGATCAGTCAAAGTTGTGCCCATTGCTTCACCGGGACATTCGCCGGCCGGTTTCTCGGCGTTCCGGGTCATGTTTTCGAGCAGGGTGTCGGCATCCGTCGGGCGCCGCGCAAACCGCTGGAGGCGCGTCAATGGACCCGCACAGCGCGGTTCGATGAAGCTCGAGCTCGAGATCGAGATCAGAATTCACACCCGTCTCCTTGCAAAACAGCGGATGGATGACCCTCCGCTGTTCCGCGGCCGGACCAACCGGCCATCTCGATTTGAGGAGAGCTCATGCAACAACTTGAAACCCAACCCACCGAGACACCGCGCCTCGAGTTTCCGCCCTTTCTGTCCGACCGGGATTTGGCGAACATCCTTCTTCTGACGGTTGACTGGGTGCGTTCGCACGCCCACGAGATTCCAGGTTTCAGTCGGCTCGGATCCTATTACCGTTTTTGCAGACTGGCAGTCGAGCAATGGCTCGGCAGCCTTGACTGCCTGTTCCTCGCGGAGCAGGTTGCGGCGCTCGCGAAGGTACCCGAGTCCTGGGTGTATGCCAACGCCGATCAGATCCCGGGCTTACTCAGGCTGGGCCGATATGTGCGATTCCGCCCGGCAGCTATCCAGCAGCTCCTTCAAGGATCCGAGGTTGTGCAGTGACCGCCTTTGATGCTACAAAGAGACCGCGATTGAAGCACCACGGAAGGAGGACCGTGGTGCAGGAACGTTATCAGCGGGCCCAGTTGCAGGATCTTGGGTCCAAATGGAAGCTTTTTTACTGGGATTACACTCGAACACCGCGCCAGCGACGGACGAAGTCCTGGGCAAAAAGCGGCGTGCCAGGTCAACGCGAGGCACAGCGGCTTGGCGACCAGTTCATGGAGCGAGTCAATGAGCGGAACAATCAACCAGAACTTTTCGCAAGCGACGAGGAAACCGTGCAGGCCGTCTACAAAAAGTGCCGGGAACTGACGTGGCCGCACCTGAAGAACTCCACGCGCAAGCAGTACGAGGAGAACTTCAGGAGCTACCTGATTCCGGCATTTGGTTCGAGCAAGGTCCGTAAGCTCACAACCGTTGAGATCCAGAAGTACTTCAACACGTTGTCGCCTGGACTTTCGCCGAAGTCGGTCAAGCTGATTCATGGCACGTTTCGCGCCGCTTTGAACCAGGGCGTGGCCTGGGGCATGCTGGACAGGAATCCGGCGGTTGGCGTGAAGCTGCCGAGAAAGCGGGCAGTGAAGCCAACCGTTCTTCTTTCCTTGTTCGACATCCGCAGGATGATCGAGTGGGTCAAGGAGCCGACGAGGTCAATGATTGTATTGATTGTCTTCGCCTCCATGCGGCCGGGTGAGGTTCTCGCCCTTCGATGGATGGACATCCTTCGCGATCGCATCGTCGTGGACGAACGTGTCTACGATGATGAGTTCGACGACGTAAAGACGGATGCAGGCAAACGCGAGGTCCCGTTCGATAAGCATGGCGTCATACTCGCTGCGGTGCAGCGGATGTGGGCCAGCAACACGAAGTTCCGCAAACCGGACGACCTCATTTTTGCCAATCGGACCGGCAAGCCGCTCGACCGGCACAATCTGCTCCACCGGCACGTGAAGCCGATGGCCGAAAAACTCGGTCTGCCTAAGACCGTGGACTTCAGGAGCTTCCGGACCATGCACGCCAGCCTGATGCGGCGCTTCGGCGCTCGCCTTGAGGTTGCCCGTGACAACATGGGGCACGCAGGGAGCTCGGGCAGCATCACGCTGGATGTGTATTCGAAGACGTGGTGGAACGAACGCGTCGAAGCGGTGAACAGAATCGTCGAAGCTGTGTTTGCCGCACGTGACGAGGAAGACAACAGGAAAAGCGTCACTCCGTTGCCGGGCCTCCTCGGCATCGGAACTGGCGTTGATTGGGAACCCTCTTGGGAACCCCAGGCCGTTCAGCCTGGCCCTATTTCAATGTAAGTTGTTGAAAATAATGGTCGGGGAGAGAGGATTTGAACCTCCGACCCCCTGGTCCCGAACCAGGTGCTCTACCAGGCTGAGCCACTCCCCGAACATGGGCTGCAACATCACTTTGATGGGCCGCGGCCGGTCGCGTTTTGCCCCGTGAATGCGCTTCGATCAGTGTAGCAGAACCTGTGCGCGGCTTGCCTCGCGCCTTCAGGCGTCAAGACCTTCGTCCGGCATTGGCGCTTTTAGAATTTCCCCAGGCTCACCCGCACCGCTTCCGGCTTCTGGTAGAAGCACAGGCCGCGGTCGGTTTCGTCGCCGTTCCAAAGCCGCAGCGGCTTCCATATACCGTTCTCATAGGCCCCCTGCTGGGCGGTGACGATCTGGCTATGGATCCACGGCATCTTTCCCGGCAGATGGAAGCTGACGCTGGCATCGATGCCGGTGACCAGGAATTCATCCGGTCCGATCTGCGCCACTACAGCCGCGCCATGCGCATCTTTTGTGCCGGGCGCGCGGCGGCCATCGGGCTGAGGAAATCCGAACGAAACAGTGGCTTGCCAGGCGCCAAAATCAAGCTCCTGTGTCGCTTGCCCAGGTTCCTCGACGGCCGTCTTGAGTTTGCCGTCAAATTGCAGTTGAGCAATCTCGCCGCTCATGGGGCCGATCAATGCAAAGTTGTACGCGTGGGCTTTGAATGGCTGGTCGCCGAGAATGTTCCATCCCGATTGGTCCACACCGAAAGGGGAAAAACCAAGCGCGCCGTCACCAATCGCATAAAAGAAGAACTTGGCGAAGCTGTCGTCGCGGCCCGTCTCCGGGATCCACAATGGATTGTCGGGCCGCTTATACGCTTGCATCGTTTCGCGGTAGAACTGGGAATCGTCGGCGTAGATGTCGGGGCCGATCATGTCCAGAGAGGGCGCCAGTGTTCGCCACAGGCCGACAAACTTCTGCACCGCCCCGCCGCTGGGGTAGCCGATGCCGGGCGTATCGATTTGCCGCTGTGGAAGTTCGGCCGCCGGATAGTCGATCCACACGTTGATGTAGAGCGGAATCTCGAACTCGCGCTTGCCCGCAGTGGCAATTTCATTGATGTACTTTGCCTGGTGGTAGGCCTGAAATGCTTCGTCCGCCTCGGCGCCGAAGACCTGCGCCCATGTCCCGGGCTGTTTGTGCGTGGCAGTCAATAGATCCGCCGGAACCGCGCCGGCAAATTCCTTGTTTGCTTCCGCGGAATTGTCGCGCACGCTGCCGATGTTGCCCGACTCGTTTTCCACCTGGATCATGAGCACCGTGTGCTGCTCGCCGTCAATCTGCTTGAGGTGCCGCATCAACGCCACAAACGCGGCCTTGTCGGCTTCAAGCGTGTTGCGCGAGTTGGGCGAGAGCACATCGATCGGTTCACCGTCTGGCCGAATCGTGTGCGGAAAACGCTTCGCATCGGCCTTCACCCACGCCGGCACATAGTGCATGTTGCCGTTCTTCCAGGTGCCAAACCACAGCAGCACCACGTGCAGATTGTGCGCCCGCGCTCCCTCCACCAAAGCATCCACGTTGGAATAATCGAAGTGGCCCTCCTGCGCTTCGAACTGTTCCCAATAAACGGGCGCTTCCACCGTGTTGGCGTGGAGCGAGGCCATTGAGTCCCACACCTGCGGCAGTTCGCTCGGCCATGCGCTCGAGTTATGAATCTGCCCGCCCAGCATCAGGAACGGCTTTCCCTCGACGATGAGCGCGTAGCGTCCGTCTTTCTGGATGATGCGTGGGGCCTCAACTGCCTTGGCCGGAAGAGCCGCGAAGAACGTCGCAGCAGAAAGAACCGCGAAGGTAGCGGAGAGAGCAGTGGAGCGCAGAAGCGCGGAGTCGGACATGAAATCACCCCCCAAGAAATGTAATCGTATACATTGATCCGCGCAAGTTCGCAGGTCCAATTCGACAACATCCTAACCGGTTCGCCGGCCAGGTCTGCGGCACTTCGGCAAAGCATTTCGAATCGCATGCGGACATTTCTTCCAGGAATCCGGCTCACGGAGGAAACCGGCTCAAGGCGCCAGCAAATACTTGATCGTCGTCTCAAGCTGAGCGGGATCGTTATTCCAGTGGCCGTAGATCTCCCACGAAGCCTGTCCGATCTTTCGGTTGTGCGCAGAACACCACGCACGGATTGCGCTATGCGCTTCGCCGAGCCGATTGTAGGGGCCGAAATGGACCGTGCTCGCCACTTCGCCCGACGGCGTCTCGATGCAGCGGACGTTGCCATGAGTCTCGAATCTGCTTTGCACCTGCACGCCAAAGTCAATATGTATCGGCTCGTTTGCGCTATCCCCATGGTGGTAGAGGAAGAAATTCAGTCCCGGCTTCAAGTCGCCCCTTGCCTTCAGAAATGCCCACACCTGATCGAGAGCCGGCTTCCACGCCCGCGCAATGTCGCCGACGAGAACAGCGGCGCGGACAGCCGCCACCAGCTCGCTCTGCGCAGCTTCAACAACGACTTCGTAATGCATGCACGTCGCCTCTCCATCGCTAAGCGCTCTAGACAATGAGTGCCGGGTCAGCCTTTGAAAGATCGAAGATGCTGTTCCAGAACGAGGGCCTGCCAGCGCGTTTGTTCGCTCCAGGCAGGCTCGGCTTCTTTTCAAATCAACGACCCTATTTCTTCTCGGGCTCGGGAACAACTGCGCCCGGGAAGATGCCGGGGATCGGTGCGCGCTTCTTTTCTTCCTGGTCAGGCTGAGGCAGCGGTTTGCGCGGCAGCATCTGGTCGCGCTGCGCTGCGTTGTAAAGGAAGATCGCTTCGACGGTCGCGATCTGCTTCAAGTCCGCGGGCTGCAACCGCTCGACGACATCCTGATTCGAGTGATGTGTGCGGCTCTCGTAATCAAGAGCGTCCTGGATGAACTGAAAGCCCGGAATGCCCACCGCGTCGAAGCTCAGGTGGTCGGTTCCGCCGGTGTTGCGATTGGTGATTGTAGTTACGCCCAAATCTTTCAGCGGCGCAATCCACTGCGCAAAGATGGGCGCAATCGCCGCGTTGCCCTGCGTGTAGATGCCGCGAATCTTGCCCGTGCCGTTATCCACATTGAAGTAGCCGGAGACGAGCTTCTGCTCCGGTTTTACCTCCAGCGGCCCTGCCGCACGGCGCATGAATTCCGGCAACTGCATCTGGTCGGGAGCCGTGGAAAGCGGCGCCGAGCCAAAGTGATTGCTGCAATATCCCTTCGACCCAAACAAACCCTCTTCTTCGCCCGTCCACAGCGCAATGCGGATGGTGCGCCGCGGCTTCACATCCAGCGCCTTCAAAATGCGCATGGCCTCCATCGCCACCACGGTTCCTGCTCCGTTGTCCGTCGCGCCGGTGCCGGCAATCCAGCTATCCAGGTGGCCGCCCACCATCACCACCTGCTCTTTCAATTTCGGGTCGGTGCCGGGAATCTCCGCGACGGTATCGAACCCATGCTCATGATCGCCGGTGAATTTGGTCTCGACATTGATCTCGACGCTCACCGGCGCGTGCGCCTGCGTAAGCCGGTAGAGTCGCCCATAACTCTCGATGGCCGCAACCACCACGGGAATCTTGACCTTCTTGTCAGCCAGGTAGGGAGTGCGGCCCAGAGTCGCACCGTTGTCGTCGAAGAAGGTGCCGCCCGAGCCGCCGCCATTCTTCCCGTCGCGGCTGGGCTCAATCACCGCCGCCACTTTTTCATCGGCAAAGAATTGCGCAACCTTGTCGATCAGCCGCAT
>JBEKVS010000039.1:0-25687 GCA_049513795.1 Occallatibacter sp.
CCCATATCAGAAAGGCCGGCAATACAGCGTCACATCCCCTTGCTTGCTGCTGACGGATAGCCGGGCCCACCGAAATAGCACTCAAGGGCCTCCACCTTCCCATCTCTCACCCGGAGATATTCCACGTTCCGGAATGATTTACCGTTCGTTGTGTGGCAAAGATACTTCACAAACGCCTCGTTGCCACTTGTGATCACGCGCTCCAGATCGGATCGATCGATGAGCTTAGCCTGTGTGTCCCAGCATTGCGTTTTGAAAGTGCTCCTGCTGATGTGGTCGTCGCCGGCCGCACTCGAAAACGTGAAGTTGTCGGCCATCAGAGCCTCAAATTGATCCTCGTTTTTTTCCACCCACGCCTTATACCACTTCCGGATGATTGCTTCGGTTGCCGTGCTCGGCCCCGTCTCTGCGTGCGCGCTTGCCGTCACTAAGAGTCCCGCCGCTCCAGCCAGTGCACAAGCTCCCGCTTCGAGCGCCTTCCGCCGTGATACTTCGATTCTTGTCATGTCCATTCTCCTGTTCCAGATTCTTGGGTTAGTGGCCTCTGGGGCCGTCCTGAGTGTTTAGAGGTCACCGCACTTTGCGACCTGTACTTGCACGTACCGGGTTGCCTCCAGATGAGTACAGACTGGTTGGTATGCGAGAATATCGACCCATCTTACACGATCCATTCAGCCCTGTTTGCGGTTGTCCGCCGGGCGCAAAGACCGCAGCCACTCTACGATGTTTCTGATCCCTGCTTCCATCACTTTCGCATCTTGGGCATTCTTGGCAAGCGAGCCGTAACCTTCAACCATGGCAATCAACAATCCAGCTGCTTGGGCGGGTTCCAGGTCGCGGCGCACCTTTCCATGGTTCTGACCATCCCGCAGAGCAGCGGCAACGCCGTCCTGCCAGTGACGAAATATTGCTGCGAGCCGTTGGCGGAATCCCGCGTCAAGAGGAGACATTTCCTGCGCAAGATTGATCAAAGGACAGCCTCCGCGCACAACCTCGGGCTGAACTGATAACTCTCGAACAGTGCCGATCAAAGCGTCGATAGGGTCCTCGCAGTTCTCGAGGGGACGCAACCACTGCCCGCGATTGTCGGGGGCAATGATCTCTTCGACGATGGCGTATCCCAAGGCTTCTTTGCTGCCGAAGTGGTGGTACAACGCTCCCTTTGTGACCCCGGCTGCGGCCAGAATGGCATTCAGGCCGGCACTCTGGAAGCCCGATCTGTATACTTCGCGGAATGCCGCCTGTAGCAAGCGCTCTCGTGTGCGCTCCGGATCGCGCGGTGCGGGCCTGCTGCGTCTCGGTCTGTGTCCACGCACTAACAGATCTATTGTATCCGGCAACATACCACTCAGTATGCACATTACGACTCAATTTGTCTAGGAAGATGTTGTGCTTGATTTTCAATCGATAAAGATGCAAACTGGTCAGTATGCCCAGAAGTTCGGATCGAATTGCGCGGCACGGACGTCAAGGAACTCTATGGTCCCCAACCGCGAATATACTTGCCATGATTCCCACAGAAGCTGAGCTGTAATGAACATACATATATGAATTATTTACTTATAGTCAACGCTACATTTGGTGAAACTAATGACGGGTGCTCTGCATGTGGGTAACTGGAAAGGAGTTAGTCCATGGTTAATACCGGTTACATGCGGCAGAATTATCTGAATATGACGGCAGACGTAATCTGCCTGTGCTGTTTTCAAACCGTAGCGCAATCAAAACCCGTTGCTGAACTCAGGTCAGCAGAAGATCAACATATCTGCAATCCAAATGACGATCTTGTCGTTCCCAAACCTGGTCAACTCCATCGACGTTGCGGAAACGGAGATTTCTCCGATCACCGCCCTTGGCGAAGTCCGGAGGTCCACAATGACGACCCAGACCCATATGGCGCACGAGACATCACAGCAAACTGAAATGCTTCGAGAGCTGAGGGCTGCGATGCAGGCGCATCGGACCTACCTGCGCCTTGACATCGACCACATGGAAGTTATCCTACGTTGCATTGCCAGAAGCACTGATGACGAAATGGCGAAATACGTGCTGGACTTCAAGGAATCCATCGCAAGTCTGCGGGAGCGCCTGGCAACGCTCCAAGCGCACTGGCGGATATTTGAGGTTAAGCAGCGAATCCTTGACGGCGTGTAGATCGAATTGAGCAGAACCACGACTCACCGGTCGATTCCACCGTACAACCTGCTAGCAGACCATCGCCTCAGCCGAAATCGCAAGCGACCCTACATCTGCTGAGCAGCACCACGTGCAGTCCGCATGCCGTTCATCCATCCGCGCTCGAACTCGTACCTTCAGGCAAGCCCGCAACCAACTCGAATTACCAATATGAGTGGTCCCCTCCATGCCGAAACGAAGCCTGATTCTCGCCTTCTTCTTGCTCTTCACCGACATTTTGATCACCGACGGGCGTTCCTCGAACCTCTCATGTCTGGATAATCGCCGAAGAGAACCACAGTTATGAAGAAGTCATAGGCAACTCTCGCATGCCCTACTACGATCAACTGATTCGGCAGTATAGGCTGGCAGCACAGTTCTATTCCAACAAGTCGTCGGGGATACCGGACTGCTCCATGCGAAGACGAGTGCCACCGTTGGCTTGAGCCAAGGTGAGGAGCACGACCATGTGAGGCCCATCGGACTCGAGTGCCGAAGGGCTCCAAATGTAGGACAGGCGCGACGGCGGATCGACGACGAGCACCTTGCAGTCGAGGACGAAATTCCAGGAGGAAGTTGGATCAGAGCGGAACTGAAATCGGTGTCCGACCACCGGGTCGAAGTCGTTCTTCATCATCCATTGGGCAAGTCTGAGCAACGGTTCATGGGAAGAATGCGGATCAATGTATCAGATTGCTCAGCACCTTATGCCACAGAATGAAACACTGACTTGACAATCGCAATTGCCGCTCTTGCCCAGCCGGAGCAATCGGTGAATGCTTGATATCTCACATTCGCGCGGGGAGACCATGCCACAGAGTACGCATAATCGATTGGCCGAAATTCACAACTTTGCGGAGCACTCTCATGATGCTGCTGCTCCCGACAAAGCGGATCATTTGACACCCCACGAACTCACCAAGCAGGCCGAGGAGCATTCCGAGAAATCGCATGAGCGCGACAGGGTATTAGCCGCCAAATTCACGAAGCGGAACAAGGCTTAGCGCTTAGGAGTTCAGGCTCCGCCTTCCCGCCGCCGCGGTTGATCTGCATTTTGCGCCAAGCTAGGTGTGCGGTTGCTATTTGCTTTCCCGTAATTCAAAATATCGCCCATGTTGACTTTTGAGCGAATTTCTAGACAAAAACTAGCAACGAATCTAGTGAATCAAATCACATTAAAGTCCTTCTCCGCGATGTATGCTTCTCGAGTGCCCCGAATACCAGAACTCCATATCGTCTTTGACGCGGACATGAATCCCATATCTGCGTCGTGCCGGGTGTGCGGGAGTGAAGTGTTCGATCCTGACGAGGAAGCGAGCCTCTCGGCGAAAGACAAGATCAAGCGGCTCGCCGCCCTGTTTGATATTCACATGATGGGGAAGCACATCGACCAGTATGAGGTTCGCTCAGTGCGGAAGATTCCAACTACCTGAGTAACGCATCCGTAGGGACGCTGCGCAAAAGCACGAAAGCCCCACGCTGTGCTGCAAGGGGCTATTCGTGAGAACGCATCGATCTAGAGATTGGCGACGTCTCCAGGGACGGTAGGGAAAGATTCGTTCCGTTCAGGTTTTCAATAAGACGCGCTGCGCCTCTTCTAGTGAAAAACTCCCAGCAAGTAGCAAATGAGCAGGATCAGGAGAACGGTGCCTAGTCCTAGGCCGCCTCCTCCGGCATATCCCCAACGGTTGTAGCCGTAGTATCCGCCTCCACCGCCAAATACAAGCACCAGAACAACAATCAATAGAATCAGCATCATTGAACTTCTCCCTCTCTGAGACACGACCTCAACCTGCGTGCGGAGTATTTTCACCGGATTGTTGACCGCGATGAGCAATCACTGTAATCGGCCCCGGGGCATTCAGTCTGGGGAAGGGTGGTTGCTCACTTGTGCAGGCTTTGCCGACTAGTGCTGATCCGGGTGCTTGTGCCGCCAGTCCCAATATTCCTTCTGGTCTTTCTTGTCGCGATCCTTCAATTCCTTATGATCCCGATGGGTTTCCTGTTCCCACTGGCCGTAATAGACGACCTCACCATCAACTGGATGGTAGTCATGGTAATAGGGGTCATATAGCCCAGCATGAACGGTGCAGCCAGTTGCGTAAACACCGACCGCCAAGATAGCCCCTAACAGATACGTACTTACTTTCCTTACAAGCATGGTCTTTCCTTTCCTATCTGAGATTTATAAACATCTCAAGTCGCTATGGATGCTCACTTTTGATCGCGCGTTGCACACGGTCGGATGTGATTCAGAGATGGCGCGAGACAGCCAGACGGGCACGCCGTGGCCCTGCGCCAGTTCTTCTTTGCGGTTGAGAAGCCGCATCGTCCCAGGAACGCCACGCTGGAGGAGAAACTGGCCGCGACCTTGGATGCGGCAGTGGGGTACCAGTCTTGCGACAGCATCCCTGGCAGTCTCGCTTGGGAGCGACCAACCTCGAAACAGCCTGCCCATCTTTTCAGGATTCACCGCCGACAGCGCCTGGCCAGCCCCAGCCCTGGCTGCAGGTACTGTCGAGCAAGGATGGCAGCCATGGCGTCAGCGGTGTCGTGTAGGGATGCTCGAATCGTGACTGATGGATGGGCAAGCCGAGGCGATGATCGCGTGATGTTCTGATTTCGTGCCAGCCTGACAGCAGCGATGATGGAAGCAGCGACACCCAGCGTGGACGCAAAACTATCCTTGATCTTGGGTTCCTCTCGGTAGGCGTAGGCACGCTTCATCTCGCCCATGGTTGCGCCTCCGACCGGACAGGCTTGCGGATGAGTCGCATGGATAGCCTGCCACGGAAGATGTCAGGTAGCAGGTACCGCCGCACCTCGCCACTCAGAGACGTTGCGCAAGATCCACGACGCAGGCATGGTCTCGACCGGTGCCGGGATGTTCTCACGACGACGCTTGCAAGCGACCAGGTAGCCGCACAAGTCTGATCACATTTGGCGCGGTCGCTAGCATGAATGCGTTCTCAGGTGTCTTGACTGAAGTATTCCTTGGATTCAGTACCACCCTGTGCAGATACCTCAGCTAGTTTCCCGTCCATCAACCCCTGTGGCTCCTCGGCAAGGTTCATGATGGACTAGGACGGCCCGTTGACTAATCTTGGAATAGTCAAGTCTTGCTCTCCCCCAGTAAGCCGCCGTCCGGGCTATCGGACAGACGGCACACCTCGAACCCGTCCAAACGACTAAAGTAGACGATCAGCGCCGAAGGGCCGGTACCGACTCCTGATACTGCAAAGCGGGCGCTCCACGGTGATCTAAGTGGCTACACACTTTGCGCCACTTACTTTAGCCATTCCGAAGAATATGATTTACCTTTGCCACAAATGTGAAGGGGCTACTGTCTCTCCCATCACTCAGATCCAATTGGCGAATATGAGAGCTTTGGCCAGCAGAAAGGGCTAATATGCAAAGCGGTCGACTTCTTTCACTGCTTCTAGTGGTTGTTTTGCTGTGTGTTGTTGCTGCAATTGTCGGTATCATTCGTGCGAGGATCACATGGTCACGGCGAGAAAACCAGAAGCGTATCCTTCAAAGAATAATGTCTCGCAATCAGGTCAAGATCGACCGGTTGATTGAGTTTGAACGCGCCGAGTTAATCCGAAAACGGCTCCCGAAGGAAAACCTTGACGACCTGATGGATAGGGCAATTAAACGTTGGGAGCGAGACAACGCATTTGCCGTATCGATTTACTGATTACGATAATTGCAGCCCGCCCGCATTATGTTCGCGAATTGAAAACCGGCAAAACGTCGCCCCTTCGACGTCACCAGAACGAGCCGAAGTCCTGTTTCCAGGTGGATGGCTGGCTCGGCTCAGTGTTGCTCTCAGGCATCTGAGCCAAGGATGATATGGGTGGTGGTCATGCGGACTGGTACCCTTTTGGCACCTCCAGCAAACCGCAAAAAGCCGATGAGCGCCTCAGTTCATTCGCTTGATATTCGCGGTGTTCTCGATTGCTCAGTGGGTGACAGACACCCAGTGAGAGACTTCCTTTCATGGCGAATAACAAAAAGGCGCAGGCCAAAGTGGAGTCTGTAGCCACAATTCTTGATAGGGAATCAAAGACAGCCATCCAAGAATGGATTGTACGCGTAATCGCTGACGAGAGCCTGTCAGCAATCAAATTTGATGACAAGAGGCGTTCGTCCCACCTTCCCCTGTTGTTTAAGGACCTGGTGCATCGTCTGCGGCCCCCCCTTCCCCTGGGCAACAAGAGCGACCAGTCGAATTCAGCTCGCGAACACGGACTGCGTCGGCTTCATCACGGTTATTCTCCGACCATGCTTGTCGAGGAGTCACGTATCCTGCAAGTTTCCATTTTTCACACGCTGCACAAGAATGAACATCGGCTAGATTTCGGGGTTCTGCGGTCCGATGTGATGGTGATAGCGGACGAGGTGGATTCACAACTGGCGCAGGCCATGGTCAGTTATATCGGCGAGCCAAAAAACTGCTGCGAAGTCAAAGGTTCGCCATGTGGCTGGGCGTTGAACAGATTTGCCCTGCCCCAAAGCGTGAAAAGGTTGGGATGCTCAGTTCTGCCCTAGCTTTCGTCTGCTCAATCTGTAACGCACAGCCCAATCAGGCGTGTGTGTCGGCTAAGGGCGCTCCCCTCATTAAACCGCACCTGCAGCGCAAATGGATGGCCGCCGATTACCGCGCGGGGCACGCACCAGAGAATCCATCACGAGCAAGAGCAAGGATCAAGGCGCAAAAGACGGGGTCTTAGGCAATTGTTTGCTCTACAGTCCAGGACGCTGGGGGGGGTGGGATCGCGAGCCAACCAACTAGAGAGGTTCCCAGTGTTCAAGGCGCGAACGAAAAAACCGAGCGAACTGCCAAAGAAGAGAGACCATACACTGGCTCTTTCCTTCCCAATATTCACTTCGGAAGAGTCGAAAGGACCGTCGGCGGGGAAATCGCTTATGAACCGGAACAAAGAGGTAATTAAGAATCAGAAATGTTCAATCAGGACCCGCGATTCTCTTTCGGAGGGACATAAACTATTTCCAGTCAGGAGGGAGGCCCGTATTACTCGGAAAGAATCAATACCCGATGCCCATGACTCTCGAAAACAAAATCCGCCAATATGTGATGCGGGCATATATTGAGCCAGCACGGATTGCAAGACTCTCAAAGGCCACATTTTCCTCTGTCACGATCTGTGCTGGTCTAAAGTTGAAAACCTGTATCCTAGAAGTCTGTGAAGCGATTGACGCGAAGAAATTCCAGGACGAAAACGTTATCCTTCTGACTGCGAGAACGGGCCCGAGGAGGAGAGGTAATGTCAGGTGGACGTTCTCACTCTGATTGATTCTATGATTCCATCGAAAGATTTGCAGAGGAAAAAACCCCGCCGGTTGTGGCACGGGCGGGAATCCCGGCGACTAGAGGAGCAGGACGTTCACGTGTTAGAAAGCGTGGAAGTGCCGGTGTTAGAAGTTGTCAGTAAGGAAAACGCGCTGGATTAGGACCGCGTGCGACGACCTGAACATATCTAAGTCGTCCCTCAGCACCGCAACCTTCCACCGCTTTCCTTTTCTTTCTAGAATCTCGCCAACCCAGAAAAAAGCTATCTTGCCGGCTTCGTCCGCCACGGTCTCATCATTTTGGGGGTCGCCGTTATACCGGTAAATTGTCTGCTTTTTCCGGCTTACGCTTGGAATTCCCTTGCGTTTCATTGCCTCGCCCTTCTATTGATTGTTCTGAGCGGAATTGTACGCACTTCTCACTCTCTGGTGTCGCCATAATAGGCTAGCACTTGTCGGTAAGGAAGACGCGATGGACGGGGATTGCGGCTCTCGACGCGGACATATCGTAGTCATCCCGTACGATCGTGACTCTCCATTGCTTGCCATTCCTTGTTATTGTCTCGCCGGCCCTCCGAAAGGGAAAACTTCCCGTACTGTCAGATACCGTTTCGTCATCTTTCGGATCACCGTTGAACCGGTAGATGATCTGCTTGCCGCGGCTGACCTTGAAGGCCTTTATAGGTGTTAGATCTCTGATCACACCGCCGAAGTGTTGACTGTTCATTAAACAAGTGTACGCTCTAAAGGAACTTACCGTATCTCATGCGCGGTCCGCACCATATCTCCATTAAATGCAAAGAGAAGCGCCACAGAGCTTGCAACGGCTGAGTAACTCCAAAGAAATGGTTCGAGCCATTTAAGCCTTGCGACTGTTTTTGCCACGAAACTAAGTACGTCGAGGAATGACGATCCATGGTTTCCATAAGCACAGTTCCCGGGCCACTCAACGAGCACTAGAAGGCATTACTTGCCAGCCGCCACCCCGGAAGCAGTAAACATGATGATCCGAGAATGAGAGGTGGGATCGCTGTGCGTGTTGCTCCTCGAGGGCCCGGCCATCATGTGAGGCTATTGTAGCCGCCGCTTTGGCGGCGCCAATCGCTCCGGCGCGTCGGCGAGAAGCGGGCGTTGATCGAGAAGTTGAACGTGGAAGCGGACCACATCGAGGCGAACATCAAGCTTTCGATGAAGTGGTTCAGACAGATTAGCGCAACACCTTTCCAAGCGCGTGCGGGCCACTGAAACGCACTTTGCAATTTCTAAGCATGTTCGACACAAGATGAACCTTCATCCCGAATGCGACTTTCGGTCATCCCGAGGCCACATGAAACGCATTGCCTTGGTTGTTCTCGTAGTCTCCGATGGCGCTCTTTCTCGGCATTCGTGTCTACGGAGCATTTCAGCCATCACTTCACGCTGCCCGACGAAACTCGTCCCAGAACGGGTAATTGAACTCGGCGTGCGGACTGCACACGTGATTCTGCTCAGCAGAGGCTAACGCTACTTCGGTTGAGATTTCCGCGGACGCGATGGTCTGGTAACAGGTTGTGCAGATCGAATCGACTGATGCATCAAAATTCTGCCTTCTGGCGAAGGGGTTCATGCCTGTCATAGCTCGGCACTCCAAGGAGCCCGCATCGTTCGGCCCTGGGGAAGGTCAATATGGTTTGCGGGCTGCTATTCGTCCAACGTACTCCAGTGCTGGATTCGTGTATGGTCTCGATTGCTCTCTGGCCACAGTCCAACCACGCATCCCCGCGGAATCCTCAGCCGACGGCGCATAGTGGCCAATCCTGGCGCCAGCGTGATGGCTCTAGCTAGGGGATGTGCGCACCGCTCATTGGTAACACTTATAAGTCGGATCAGTTACGTTGCTCGTTCGGACCATCGGTATAGGCTTCTCCTGCCTCGGCCCCTTGCTCCGTCGCCAACCTTGAATGGAAAGCAGGATCAGTCCAAAATGAAAATCCATGCAACATGCTTGGGCCTCACGCTCTGCCTGACCCTCGTCGCTGTGGTTCCAGCCTTCAGCGAAACCTCGGATGCAACCCCGGAGGCCTCCATGGAATCAAGTACATACAGAATCCAAACGACTGAAACATTCGTATTAATCCAAACAAGCCTCCGCAAAGCGCCCTGAGCGGAGCATCCGAAGCCATCATTTCCAAATGGGGGACATGGCGCGTGTAGAATCAAACTACTTCACGGTGCCTGATCGCGAGACCGGGCTCAAAAGGGAATCCGGTGAGAGTCCGGGGCTGCCCCGCAGCGGTAAGCAGGAACGAACGCTCTGAAATAAGCACTGGTTCAGCCATGGACTGGGAAGCGGAGCAAGTAGGTAGCCTGTAAGTCCGAAGACCTGCCGAGAAATCATGCCCGTGACGGGCGTGGACGCACACGCCTCCGAGGGGAAGGCCGGGTGACGACAGCGCTTTTCTTAGCAGCTGTGTTTCCCTGTCAATCAATCAGAGGCCAGAGAGGCTTCGGCTCATGTTGCAGACTCCGCCGCACGCTGTTCTTATTTGCGAGACGGTCTTTCCAGTCCACACTGATCCCTTTGTCATGCTGCACGCTGGCCACGCTTTGCGATTGATGTTGGGCGAGCGATGAAAAAGTCAGAGGTTCTGCATGCCTGGGCGGCCATTTTGGCCGGTCGAGCTCCTTCGCTATCGATCGAAATTACCAAGGAGTGTCCCCTCAGCTGTCCGGGTTGCTATGCATTCGACGCGGCGCATCTCGGAAATAAGGTTCAGCTTCGTCAGCTCTCCGACTTCAAAGGAAATGAGCTGGTCCAGAAGGTGCTCGGACTGATCGATCGATACGAGCCCCTTCATGTTTCTCTTGTAGGCGGGGACCCGCTGGTTCGATATCGTGAGCTTGAGATGCTTCTGCCACAGTTGGAACGGCGCGGGATTCATACTCAGATCGTTACGAGCGCCTTCAGAGTTATTCCGTCCGATTGGAATAAATTCAAGAAACTGAATATCGTGGTATCGATTGACGGATTGCAACCGGAACACGACGAACGTCGCAAGCCCGCTACATACGAACGCATCCTCAAGAACATTATCGGAACGAAGGTGACCATACACTGCACCATCACGTCTCAGATCGCAGACCGTCCGGGCTATCTCGACGAATTCCTCCGTTTGTGGAGTGGCCAACCAGAGATCGTGAAAGTGTGGTTCAGCCTGTTCACTCCTCAGCGCGGCGCAACTGACATAGAAATACTCTCGCCCTCGCAGAGAGCTTCCGTGATCGCCGATTTGCGCCGGTTGCGACGACGCTATCCGCTACTAGATATGCCGGAAGCGCTCCTTCAGGAAATCGCTTCTCCACCGAAAAACCCTAGGGAGTGTATCTTTGCGCGGACAACCAAGACAGTCTCGGCTGATCTCTTTACTCCGATCACGCCCTGCCAGTTTGGAGGCGATCCCGATTGCGAGCAGTGCGGTTGCATTGCTTCTATGGCTTTAGCTGCTGTCGGCCATCACCATGTATTGGGACCGCTTACAGCCGGCCACATCTTTAAGGCTTCGAACCGAATGGGAGAGTTCTGGAAAGGATTGCAAAGGAAGTTTTCGCCGAAGCCCCAAGTGCATGCAGTACCATCACCGTTCAAGATACTTTGACTATAGTCGAAATCGTAGCAGTCCAAGCACCCCGGAACTATGCAGGTCGGTCAGCGTACTCGTTTTGCCAGCCAACCCTGTACGGTGGGGAAGTAGGCTGGATCAAATTGCTGGAGCGATGGCATCTCCGCATTGTTCCCGACTTTGGCATCAAGCATCAGGTGATCCGCTGACGGAAGAATCAACAGGGTGTAATCACGATTGCCGCCAGCCCTCAGCGCTGCCTCCCAAGCGGCCTTGTTCTTTGCAGCCAAGATGTTGTCGTCCAATCCACCGAAGAGCGCGAGAGTGGGAACGCGAAGTCGCCGAAACGTCGGCGCCGGATCATAAAAGTACAAGCGGCGTATCGAATTCCAATACGGATCATTGGGAGTTCCAGGAAATGTGCTCGGCGCCCTTCCCATTCGAGCCACGAGTTTTTCCCTTGCAGTGGCATACTCGTCCCAGTCGCGGCCGGTGCGAGCAAACTGGTACTCAAGGTGCATGAGATCGACGATTTGCTGAATGACCTGAGGCTGTATCTGGGCCGCAGTCATTTCGCCGCGTGCCTCGTCAATCGTGGTCTCCGCAGGCGAAACTCCGGCGCCTGAGACGCTGATGAGGAACGCGATTCCGCTCGTCCGGGTAGCGGCGAGCGGCATAATCCAGCCAGCCTGGCTCAGACCAAACAGTCCGATGTGACGATGGTCGATATCTGGGCAGGTTTTCAGATAGTCGAATGCGGCTATGGCGTCGCCAGCCAGATCGTCGAAGGAGGCAGTGGTCCAGTCTCCGGTCGAGCCGCCCACGCCTCGCTTGTCGTACCCCAACACCGCTACGCCATGGCGAACGAGGAAGTGAACAAACGGGAGAAGGTATTCGCGATCCTCTGGTCCTGACGCGGGCACAAGGACGATGGCAGGATGCCTGATGCTAGTAGCGGGACGGATGAGTGTGCCTGTCAAGCGAACATTGCCATTGGAAAACCGAACATCCTCACGAGTCTCCATCTGCACTCGCCGCGCGACCCGTGATGTGGATCCGGAACGTTGCCATGTGAGCGAGATAATCTCACTTTTTGGATTACGCTCAAACTGGATCGTGGATTCGAGCGAAGTTGAGACGGCGGCACCGGGGCCCGTAAAGAAACGGTCGTGACCTGTGAGGTAGAGTGTACGCACCTCTCCGGACTCATCGAATGCGACAAGCTGTGGCGTACCGCTGAGCTCACTCCATAGTTGCAGGTAAAGGTATGCACCCGGCCCCCACATGTAGGCGCCGGCATATTCGCGAAGGGAGGCTTGATCCAGTGGTTTGATTGTGGGCGGCTGAGCTGCAGAGCAAAGGGTGGCGGCTGCTACCAGGACGGTCGCGGCGGCTCTACGTAAAGGGAAGAGATTCATGGAGGGAACAACCTCGCTCGGCTTGTTATTACGCAACGAGTACCGGTGGAGTTCCGATTAGCTTATTCCAAAAACTCCTTTAAGGGCGCCTGTCAAGAGAGATCGGCTGGACGCTTACCTTCCGCCCGTGCAATTTGTATGAGGTCTTCAGTCGCCAGATGCCCAGAGAAGAGCAGCACCTTACACAATGGGCAAATGAGTTTGAATTGGATCGCAAGCTCGATTCCGTTCATCTCGGGCATGTTGACATCGGTGATCAACAGCGATGGGGCGTCTGATTCCACTGCGTGAAATGCTTCTACCGGGCTCGTGTACGCAATTGCTCGGAAGCCTGACTTGCTCAGGATCATCGCGAGAGTCGCCGCAATGATCTGTTGATCGTCAACCAGGGAGACCAGGGGGAGCGGTTGGTCTGCCATCAGGCCATTGTATGCGTCCAGAGCGACAGTCTGCTCATGGCACCGCGCCGAGGGCGAAACTCTGGGAGTCTGAAATACAGTCCTCCCGAGCAGCGCATGGCCTACCGCTAGGTTGTATTGTCGGGGATAAGCCTCGCCAGCAGAAAATCAGCAGAGATGGCCGTGAAGATGTCGTTCATCTCGGATACTGAGGTGCCACCGG
This sequence comes from Occallatibacter sp., assembly GCA_049513795.1. Classification (GTDB taxonomy): domain Bacteria; phylum Acidobacteriota; class Terriglobia; order Terriglobales; family Acidobacteriaceae; genus Telmatobacter. Next base: position 13,130 of record JBEKVS010000039.1, read on the forward strand.
ATACGCATGTGCTGCTTGATCCACTCTGATTGTAGTCGGAGTAGAAGTAGGAAGGACCGCTGGCCATTTCGGACATGACCTGGCAGGGAGTGATATAAGCTTGTGGGCCGGTAGTGTCAGTGGTGCATCCCGACGACTCTGAACCATAAGCGACGGTGTAGACTATAGCGCCCTGCGACTTGGCGTAGTTCGCCGCTGCGACTGCTTGCTCGCATTGGTCGAACGGAGACGGGTAATTGGTAAGGCTGGAGGCGGCGCCACCTCCGCCGGGAAACGTATTTTTAGTGGCCAGTGGGGTGCCGTTTGCCTCGGTGGAGTCAAATTTGGATGAACTTGCGTTAGCCTCGCCGTCGGTGAGGATGACCATGATGTTGAGCGGATTGGCGGTGGAATTCGCTGCGACCTCCGCGGCTGCCGCAGCGGCGAGAGATGCTTGAGCGGCATAGATTACGCCGGCATAGTAAGTTCCATCTCCGCCCGGTGCAGCCATGCCTGGGCAACTTGAACCACTCTGGGAACCTGCTCCAACCGCGGTTGAAACCTCGGAACTGCCATACAGCGTGCTTGAAGCGTCGGTGGACTTGTAGTCGCTCAGAAAGCCCGTGATCTGGTAGGTGCCAGTGCCCGATCCGGATGGTGCGTAGGAAGTCGCACCAATGGTAGGGAGCGTATAAGACACGATTGTCGGGTTATCGCTGCTGCAGTTGTAGTCTTTACTTGCGGTTCCGTTTGTGACCGGGGGAAAAGTGAAGATGCTGACCGAATCGAGAGCGTTTGGAGATACTCCATTGCTCACCGACCCACATCCAAGGGCCAGGCTGCAGGGAGATAGATTCTGCAGCAGCACCTGAACGCCGTTCTCTGCGCAGGCAATTCTAGTAGCGCCGCAGTTAGAGTCGAAAGTGTTCATCGAGGAGGTCGTATCGATAACGACCGCCACATTGTAGAGTCGGGCTTTGGCTCCCGCGACGGCCGCTGTTGCGGTGGTTGACAACGACATCTGGCGGATGCCGAAGATCCCTGCAAAGAAGGTCGGGATCATGGCCTGTTCCTTAACCTGGATGGCGTTTGCGTTATTAGGCGCGGTGCAGGCCATGCCCATCGCTTTGATGGTACTCAGACACTTCAAAGCTGGGTAACCGGGAACCATAGAGACATTGGGGATATTTTGGTCGGTATTCAGGTTTCCGGATATGGCGCTGTAGCTTGTGGCGACGCTGATCGCGGTAGAATTTCTCAACTGCTGCGCTCCCGCTAAAGCAGCCGCATCCGTAGCTGCCTGCAACTCGTGGTAGCAGACGTAGGCGTGGCCGGTGTCAAGGACAAAGGCGCCTATGCCGATAAGCAGTATCATCATAAACGCAACCCAGGGGAGCACTTGCCCGTCCTGCTCTTCGAGCGTCCTCGCAATCAAAGACTTCCGCTGCATCCTCATTCGACTATCTCCGGGAGCAGTGGGGGGAGCAAAGCTCGGCTACATCTGTGGGAAAAAAGGGATCATGATTACAATCCTGTCTTTATGCCCAGCGCGGGGTGACGAACTCAAGCGTATCCAAGGCGGGTAAGAGTGTAAATGCGTCGAAGGTGGGAGCGGCAGTAAGCGCATCAGGAAGTAAGCGATCAGAGGGTTGTGTCTCTTCGGAGTGCGTCAACTGATCTGCCGCTTGGGCTTACTGCGGGATCGCGCATATTCGAGTCCAGAGCGAGATACCGACAACTCGGCAGCTATCGAATACGTCGAGTCGTTGAATCAGCTGTACACTTTGAGCCCGACCAGCGAAGCACCAGGGGACACGCCCTCGATCCGGATGTTGCAGGCTGAGGGATAGGTTTGTGCCGAGAAACCATTGACATCGTAGACTTCAATTCCCTGCCCTGCGATGGCATCTGAGGAATCCTTCACGGCCTGCGGTCTGCGCATTGGGCCCGTCGCCGGTGAAGTCCTGGTAATCGACGAAAGCCGACTTTCCGTCAGGGCGAATGAAATTTACATTGTTGGGATCCACGCCGTCCGCGAGGAAGTAACCATTGAGAAATATGCCATCCAACTCTATCTCGCAAGCCAAACTAACGAAGAGGTATATGACCTTCGAGCTCCTAATCAACGGTCCTATTTCTCAATCGAGGAAGTTGTTCCGGTTTCAATGTGCTCTTCGCCTTTTTGATCTGGAATATAAATACGCGGGAACTGGCATTACGGCCCGACCGTCCGGGCAACATTCTAACCCGGTCGTAATCAGAACGAGTTACTTAGAGATGCTCGACCGACGCAATTTGATCTGTGGCGATTTTTTCCCATGCTAACGTCTTAATTGACTTCGCTCGAAGGCGAGGCAATTAAATTACACACGTTCTACCTCCGCCCGCCGGTTCGCTCCCGGCGGGTTACTTTTTGGCCCTCGCACGTTGGCTCCGCTCATGCAAGAATGGCTGAAGTCATCACACGCATTTGCTGACTGATTGCCGAACCCGCCACAGAGCGGGGCGGATTCTCTGCTTTGCAATTCCCCGCCAGAGACGTCTTCCTGGCGGGTTAACTTTTGTCCTGAAATGTATGGAAATTGAGGACACCCAAAAGTGGGAGTGCGCCGCCCCGAAGAACTGCTATGCTTGCTTAATCTCGTCCAAGAAGCGAGACAAGAAAGACTTTTCGATCACCCCGCCGCTAATCAAACGGCGGGATTTTTCTGCCCAAAAATGTATAAAAATTGAGTTTAGAGGGTGAAGCTCACAAACATCCCCCCGTCGGGCACCTGGGCTGGCGGGGATTTTGCTCGTGAGAAGCCGGATTAGATACTTCCGTAACGGGTGGTTTGTTTTAAGTTGTGCTAGAAAGACCAGATGACCTAGCGTTTCGTCACTATCGTCGTCTGCATGGATTGTGATACCAAGATTCGCTTGAAAGACTTGGTTGTTGAGGCGGCGCGCGCTCTTGATGAAAATGATGGGGAGCAAACAAGCCTTGAGAAGCGACAATTTCTGTGGGCCGCAGAAATCAACTTGTTTAAACACGAGGACGCGTGCGAGATATGTTGCCCGCTGGTTCAAGAGATCTCGGTGTCACAATATCTTGAACGATGGGCGGTCATCGCTGATTTATGACTTCGATTCCTGCAGGCGTTTGTTTTAAGTGACCGTTGCGAACCTTGAACTTCTCGTAATGCTAGATATGTCTGCACGACGAGCACACGCCCCTTTCTCAAAAATCATCCGCGCCAGCCCCACGCAAGCTTGCAAATCTTTTGAATGAGCCTAGTCGAAATGGTTAAATGAGACAAAGTCCTTCGATGAGTCGATCAAGTCGTGTTCGTGAATCGCGATTCCGGGACTGTTGCTCCGGCCCGATCTTATGGGAAGCGTGGGGTTCAGTTGCGAGAGGCGAAGAATCAGCTCTCCAACGGTGAAGGATACCCCGACGACCTCTGGCGACCCCGTACGTTCCTGTTGCGCGTTCGGTAGAGCGATGTCTTCCGTCATGTGCCCTCATTCCCTCATTCAAATATCAGCGTAGAACTTTGTCGAGGATCATTCTGGCCAGTCCGACACAGTCCGTAATCAATGACATGAGCTTGAGCGACGGCGGGGAGATGTCATCCGGCGCCAACCTCACGGCCGCGATGATCGAAGCGGAGATGGCGAGTGTGGACGCGAACCGGTCTTTCAACCGACGCTCCTCCTCGTAGGTGTTCGCCCGCTTCATCTCGCCCATGAAGAGGATTAAGGCGAATAAAAGGCGGAATATCCATAGGCGAACGGAGGCGGCCAGTTTCCCCTCCAGTGAGCTTGGCGTCCCTGGGACGATGCGGCTTCCCAACCGCAAAGAAGAACTCGCGCGCAGCAAGTGTACGCCCACCGCGTAGGCGAGAAACCGAGATAATGACGCAATAACTCAAATTAAGTGTCCCATTCTGACCATCATCTTGGGCCGACAGGAAATAACGTGTTTCTAACCGCCAGCACTCACCTCTACAAGCTGACCAAGCAACTTCTCAATAGGTCGATTCAAACGAGCCGCAAACAACTCCGTCATGCTGGCCCTGGCCTGGAGGAATCCAGGCCTCTTCAAGAGAGAGAAAAACCGCCGGCCTCTCACGAGGACATTCTGGTGGTACAAAAGGCTTCTTTTAGCTTTGAGTTCAGTTGGTTTTCAGGTTTGACACTAAGCATCGCCCCGAAAAAGCGAGCCTGAGATACGGGTGACGCGGGGAAGATGAAGATGCTGTCAAACTCTGCCACGTTCCGCCCGCTTCGTCCACAATTTATCAAGGCTACCTCTCGAGGTGGGTGAGATGCCGCTGCCGAGCACGTTAAAGCGGAAACGGACAGCGGACAAAAGTCGGATGACGTTCAAGGGGTTGGAGCAGCCGCAGCTATCAGGTGTGTCTGGAAACTGGCGGCACGTTCGCGTTGTTTGCGGAGTGCTTCGTCGCGCTGTCCATCCAAAAGCGTGTGCGTTTCACGCGCCTCTTGCTCAGCCTTTGCGGTTTGTCCCAGGTGGGCATAGACCCGGCTCAACTGATAGTGGGCGGCTGCAAAGTGAGGATCCAATTCAATGACCTTTTCAAGCGCCTGCCGAGCGCGGGGCCAATTCTCTTGGGACTCATCGATCTTGCCCAGTTCATACAATGGATCAGTAGACTTCGGTTCCAGTTCCGCCGCCCTTCCAAGTGCGGCGACCGCCTCCTGCTCGCGGCCCAGGCGACTGGCCAGAAGACCAAAGTAGTATTCCAGCAGGTAGTGACCGGGAAGTTTTACGCGCGCTTCTTCAAGGACCTGGATGGCCTGAACGTCGTTGGCCTGACGAGCATAGCTCTGCGCAAGGCCAACATACGCTGCATCCATTTGAGGGTCGGTGGCGAGCGCCTTATGAAAGGCTTCGCGCGCCGCGGCGTAGTTTCCCTCGATCATCTCAATCGCGCCTAGTCTCAGTTGAAGGGGGTTAGTTTCGGACGATTGGCCCATGCCGGTCTGAACAATCTGAATCGCCTCGTCATAGAGGTCCATATCCATCAGGAGTCGTGTGTAATCGAGGGTTCGATCCGGGTTGGAGGGGTCCGCCGCCAGAGCGGCCCGATAGGCCTCCAGTGCCTCCGGCATCTTTTGTTGCGACTCGAATGCCGAGCCCAGGAACATGAGTGTATCCGCATGCGCGGGCCGCTCCGTGTGCAGCGTCGTCAGGAGCGTGGACGCTTCCGCCGGCTCACCGTTATTGAGCAACGCGAGGGCCACGTTGTAACGATTCTCCCAGGAAGGATCAAGTTCGGCAATTCGCCGGAAACAATGAACCGCCTGGCCATAGAACGTGTGTTTAATAAGAAACACAGCGATCGAAAACTCCTGTGCAGACGTGAGTTGGTTAGCTTGCTCCAGGCGTGCAATTCGACTGACTGCATCGTCCACGCGCCCCATGCGCACGTCGGCCTCAATCAATCCAGCGCCGGCATCCGGATCGTTGTCGACTAACTCGCCTGCACGCGATGCTTCCGTCAACGCCTCGGCATCGCGGCCCGTCGCTAGCGAAAGCAACATCAGATAGTAATGGGCAAAGTTATCGTTGGGATTCAGGTGCGATGCTTCGCGCAGCTCCGTCACCGCGTGGGAATAATCTTTCAAATTGAGCAAATCGAAACCGAGATTCCTGTGCGGCGCGGCCTGCGCGGGGTCGAGCCGGATCGCGTTACGATAGTGAGTGCATGCCTCGTCGATCCGGCCAAGTTTGGTCTCGGTAATCCCCAGCAGGTTTTCGATGATGGCGCTTCGCGGAGCGGCGCTGTGTGCCAGTTCGAGTTTGACCAGCGCAAGATCGAATTGCCCTTCGCGCATTAGGCTCACTCCCTGCTCCAACGCCGTTGGTTGCGCGTTCAGAGCCGAGGCCAGGCAAAGCAGCGGACAAGCGATCATGTAACGCAATCTCATTCGTTTGCTCCCTGCTGCTTCGGTCCCTGGATTGGCTCATCATCGGCAGATGGAGCAGTCAATTTCTCCATCTTGATGGCGCGAACCTGAGCAAAGACTTGGGCAGCTTGCGCGGTCTTGCCCTCTGTGCGAAGAACCAGCGCAAGCTGGTAATGCGTGGAGGCATCTTGGTCATGAATCAGCCCACGCCGAAGCGTCTCCTCCGCGCCCGTGTAGTTCTTCTCAATCGCATAAGCACGGCCCAGTTGCGCATAGGCGGGCCAAAGGTCGGCCTTGCTATGGATGGACGACTCGAGATGCGGAATTGCCTCCGCAGCGCGTTCTTCGGCTACGAGAACAGTTCCAAGTTCCGCCTCTGCTTCGGGATAACCAGGGCTGAGTTCCAGTTCGCGGGTCAGTTCTGCGATCGCATGATCGGCATCGCCGTGCTTCCAGTAGAGGTGCCCCAGCCAGAAGTGAACGCCGGCAAGATCGGGCCGTGCGGAGGCTACGGCGAGATATTCGGTGAGTGCTTTGTCGTCTTCCTCGCGACTTACATAGAGCTCCCCAAGCAACTGATGCACGTGATAGGAGTCTGGAGCCACCGTAATAAGTCGCGCCATTTGGGATAGGAAGATACTGCGCCGCACAAGAATCAGCTCGTAACGTGCGAGCTGATCGTCGGAATGGGTTGCGAGCCAGCGAAGAAGAAGCGGTTCGGCGTCGTCATATCGATGCTGGTGAATGGCGGTCATTGCTAGGCCAAGGATATTCGCCGGCGGGACAGCGCTTGCTCGCGCAGGGTCAATCTTGCGATAGGCTTGGAGGGCTGCGTCTTCATTACCTGCCAGCGCAAACAATGCCGCCAGGGCAGTTTCTTTGCCATTGCTGTCAGGGGATAATGCTTCTATTTCCTCAGTCGCGTCACGGCACAGTGGCAGCAATTCGGCGGTCGCTGCCCCGGGGCTGAATTCGTCTTGTTGTGGGAGCTTCAATGCATTGAGCGCTTCGCTGTGGTCGATTGTGACGGCCATCTCGATGCGTGCCATGCCCTCTCTCTTGCGGCGCATAAGCAGCAAGACCTCTCCGCTGAGAGCCAGCGCGGCCGCGGACCGCGGTGCCAGTTCAATTGTTTGCTCTAGCTGCTCCTGTGCGGCGCCTAGATCGGCCTTTTCGACGAATACCTTCGCAAGTTCCAGGTGAGCCTCAACTAAGCGCGGATCGCGCTCAGTGGCCCGGCGAAGATGGCCTTCGGCCTTGGTCCAGTCCCGCTCCTCGGCGTAGTGGGTTCCGTAAATGACGTCGGAGAGCGCCGTTCCAGAAGACGCTTCCAGAAGTTGCTCGGTCTGCCGAGCGGCCGCCTTGCCATACGCCTCACCGCGCGCGAAAAGCAGATCGGGATCGTCGGGAAATAGCGCAGTGGCTTTTCCCAACTGAAGCAATGCCGCATCCATCTGACCTGCGTCCCAGAGCGCCGTGCCGAGCCAGCTTTGCGCCAGCCGGTCTGTCGGGTCTTGTCGAACGGCTTCGCGCAAAAGTAAGGTGGCCTGCGCAGGTCGATGCAGCCTCACATCGTCGATTCCCAACCAGAGACTGACACCGCGCATGCCGGGCCTTATTTTGGCGGCGGCAGCGAGGGACCGCTCGGACTTGTCGAACTTTGCCTGTGCGTAGTAAACCAACCCAAGGTTCACGTATACCTCGGGCAAGCCTGGTTCCAAACGAAGGACCGCATTGAATTCATCCGCGGCTGCTTCCAGATGGCCGTCCTGCTGATTCTTCTGCGCCGCCATGAAGAGTTCCTGAACTTTAGAGTTGCTTTCCTGCGCAACGACCGCCGGCAGCGGAAGACACGCGCTGGCAATCGCGCCCAGTGAAGCAAAAAGTCTCCATGGTCGAACGTGGAACATTCGTGTAACTCCATCTCCCGGACCTCCGCGCTGAGGTCCGGGGGCCTGTTGCTTTCTAGAACGATACTCGAAGGTTGCCTTGAATGTTTCGTGGTTGATTTTGACGGTTGGATGCGTGGCCGAAGTTACCGTCCCCGACCCCTGTATCGAAGCCCGTATACTGCCCAGGCCGGTTGAATGCGTTGAAGAATTCCATGCGGAAGATCGCAGTCACCCTGTCGGTAAACATGGGAATTTGCTTGGAGAAGTTAAAGTCCTCGCTGTGGCTCGCGAACTCGCGAACGTTGAGCGCGCGTGGAGCATTGCCAAATGTAAAGTTTGGCGCCTGAACAAATGCCGCAGGATTCAATCGGCGGCTCTGCCCAAACTGGAATCCACCACCCATGAAACCATTGGGGTTCTGCCCGGAAACGATATTGGGACGGGAGTTGGCGCCAAGATTTCCGGCAAAGATTCCTGAGTCCCAGCCCGGAGATGTAACAGCAAGAGGGGTTCCGCTCTCGTAAGTTTGAACGCCTGCAACCTGCCAGCCTCCTACGACCGCGTTTACAATTCCTCCCTGATTGGCCAAGGGCTTTCCTTTGCCAAAGGGAAGTTGATATGTGTAACTCAGAATGAGGCGCTGGGGAATGTCGTATTGACTGAGGGCCTTCTCGACCTTCAAGTTATACGTATTCAGGGCGCCGGAGTTGCCATTTCCGTTCCAATTTGATTGGAGAGGATACTCCGAGTCGGCATTGGTGAGGGTTTTCTCCCACGTATAGTTGATGAGCATTGTGAGCCCGGCCGAGATGCGCTTCTGCGCCTGAATCTGCGCGGCGTTGTAGGTGTAGACGCCGAATGGATCGGACATTGTTACTGAATCTACAACCGCATTTGAGTATTGCGGAAAAGGCCTCAGGGCCTGAGAAACCGTGCCACTGAATCCCGCATAGGGCGATGCAACAGCAGCCTGCCCCGCGCACGCCGGATTGGTTGCCTGCGCACTGATATCGATTTCCAGGCATGCGCCGCGCTCCTGGTCGGCTGGATTTCCCTGGTTCGGGTCGTGCATGAAGGACTGTAAGTGATCGCCGTGATCTCCGACATAGGCCATATCCACAATGAACTTTCCAGGGAGCTGCTGCTCGATATCCAGAGTCCACGTCTGCGTGGTTCCCGGACGAGCAGTTTTCGAAAGTATGAAGGTCGGTCCCTGGCCGTTCATCACCGTTGGATTGATGAACGGCGGCGTCGGTCCAGGGTAAGCCGTGATCTGCGAGAGAACCAGATTCGGAGTCTGCGGACTTACTGGGCCTGGATAGTTATAACTCCCAAAAAACCCCTGCGAGTCGTTCTCACCAAAACCGCCGATCTTCAAGTTCTGATAGTAGATGCCATACCCAGCCCGAACCACGGTTCCGGGATTTGCCTGAAATGCAAATCCGACACGCGGGCCGTACGAGTCCTTGAAGGTATTCTGTGAACTGTCTGAACCCGTCCTGCCTGTGCCGGAGCCTAAGAACTCATAGGCTCCGAGGATTCCGCCCGCTCCAGGATTGGGAAGAGTGGGATTGATGAAAGACTGTTGCCCATGTGCTTCTGTGACAGGCGTGGGTATCTCGTAGCGGAAGCCGAGATTGGCAGTAAACCTCTGCGTAACTTTCCAATTGTCCTGCACGAAGGCAGCGTAGTACTTCACTCGCCACCCGAGTTCCTCGGGCAGCGCTATCTCTCCGCCGGAGCCGGCTCCACGAAAGAAGCTGGCATATCCAAATCCTGACTGGCCATATCCCGCGATGGTTTGGTCCGGAGTGCTGGTCGGGCCGGAACCGAAGTTGAAATTTCCAGATGTATTGGTCAGGATATCTATGTTGAATTCCTGCAAGCGCGCTTCCACGCCGAATGTGAAACCGTGGCGGCCATGTTGCCAGGAAACATTGTCGTCATATTGATAGGTGTTGTCGTAAAATTGATCGGCCCCATTGCTCGGCATGGCTGCGCCGCCTGGGTAGTTGTAACTGATCTGCGGGAAGGTCGTGTTCAGCACCCCCTTCAATCCAATCTTCGCCGGCCAATCTCCACCGTAGCTCCCGATGCCGCTGAACTCCTGCCGGTAGCGGCGACTGAATCCAGCATTGAAGTGGTTCAGGAGATTGGGCCCGAAGATATAGTCGTAGCCAAAGCGCATGTAATGCGTTCTCTGATTGGTCGAGCTGGCGTCAAGGGGAGCGCCGTTAATAACGTACCCGGTTGGACGCCAATCGTAGTCATAGCTGCCACTGATCTTCTGTTTCGTCCCGATGTTCTGGTCGATGCGAAATTCGTACATGTTGGCATTGGTTACATTCAGCGATGACTGGTAGAGGTTCTGGTAAGGAGTCGAAGCCGTTGAAGGCGCGATGGGCAAATACGGGACTGCAGCCTGGAAGACCGGATCTTCCTGGGCCGCGGGAATTATATTTGTGGGATTGGCTGCGCCGCCGTATGGCTGGCACTCCATTCCCTGATTCGCGCCTGTGCACGTGCTGTAGTCATAGAGGATGTGAGCCGGATAGGTTGTCCCGTAGACAGTAACTGGCTGCAACAGGGCGGAGAAGTCGCCGCCCGTCATGGCTTGGGTTGGCGCTGAACTGAGGCTGTTTCCGCCTGTTTGGTATCGGAAGCCTTCATAATTGAACATGAAGAAGCTCTTGTTGTGACCGTTGTAGAGCCACGGAACGTAGACCGGTCCGGAGATAATCGCGCCGAAATCGTTCTGCGTGTCTACCGGCCTCTTCGATCCCTGCAAGTTATTGAGCCAGCTGTTCGCGTCTAAGTCCATGTTCCTGATGAAGTCATAAACCGATCCATGCAAGGCATTGCCACCCGCCTTCGTTACCAGGTTGACCAGTCCCCCGCTCATTCTTCCGTACTGAGCGTCGAATGTATTGGTCATCACCTTGAACTCCTGCACGGCCTCCACGCTGACGCCGTAGTTCATCTGGAGATTGGCTGACGCCAGTTCGATCGTGGCTCCATCGACAAAGATGTCCGTGCCGGCCTGCTGGCCGCCATTCAACTTGAAGCCGCCCTGGGATGTCGGGGAACTTGTGTCGACACCCGAATAGCCAGGCGTCAGCGTGACGAACTGCAGCGGATTGCGAACTGTTCCGTTGAATTGCAATGGAAGGTCTTCAATCAACTCGGTTGGCACCGTTGTGCCGATATCAGAGGACTCTGACTGTAAGTGCGAGGCATCGCCGTTAATGATGATGCTTTGTGTGGCCGCCCCAACGGTCAGTATTGCGTTCACAGTAGAGGTACTGCCCACGGACACTGTGATGCCGCTCTGTGTGTAGGACTCAAACTTCGGATAAGTTACTGAAAGAGTGTAAATTCCAGGTTGCAACTCGGGGAATGTGTACAGACCCTGGCCGCTCGATACGCTGTCATAGCTACTGCCTGTGCCGATCTCTCTCAGGTTAAGGGACGCTCCCGGAATGATTGCGCCGGATGAGTCCGTTACCAGGCCAGTCAAAGTCCCTCTGCCCGATTGGGCCGCGACGGGAAGGCCCGCGACCAAGCCGAACACCGCCAACAGCAAAACCGCCAAGTACCACGGTCTTTGCGCCGTTAGATTGTTTCGTTGCATCATTGTGTGTCTCCTAGGGAACATGTTTCTTTCCATGGCATGTCCGGTGAACGTGCGGTGGGGGAGGTTTTGCTCGCTGCGTCCAGACCTCGAGTGGGGTGTGGGGTTTCTCCGAAACGTTTTGCAGGATCGTTCATCAATGAGCCTTTGCGGTTCCGAAGAATCGGTCCCTCACAACCGGCATGTGGGGCCGAACCGCCAAAGCTTATACTTCTCTCAGCAAAGAGCTGAGCGAACCTGGATCAGGCAGTCTTAAGGATTCTGAATGATTGCGCGCAGGTGCGCTGCGCCAGCCGGACCGTCCAGTTTTAACCAGGATGTGCTAGTATCTAGCGCTCTTGAATATCTAAGATTTATGTATCGGACGGCTCATATTTTCGCCTGAGTCAGAGCCAAATCCCATTTAAACGCGAATCTCGACAACGCGCGCCTCGCGAGGGCCCAACGGTTTCGCTGAGCGGAATCTTCCGGGCTGACACCTGATTAGTGGACAAAGTTGATCGCCACCACCGGGGTAACTGTGGCACTCGCATTATGGCTAGCCGGGATCACGCGCGGACCCAGGATTACTCCGAGGTTTGATCTCAAGTTGTACTCGATTGCCGGCGCAAATGCAAACACACCGCTCGAGCCGGTATTCATCAGAACGAAGGCTGGATTCTGTCCGCTTCCTGCAGCCAGAGGATTGTATCCGGTCACGCGCCATCTTAGAGACCTGTTGGCTGCGATTGAGAAGCTGTAGCGAGGGCAAAATGCCCATCGTTCCAACTGTGCTGAGTGCTCTGGGAAAACATCACCATGAGGTTCGTGCAAATGCGAGGCGGTAAAAGTATTGACCTTTGCAGCGGCGCGAACCTCAGCAAAATAGGGCAGGACGTTGCAGTCATCACGGGCAGCCACCCTAATCCGCTGGCGATCCTGCCTGACGACTTCCATCAGGCGAGCGAGTTACATTGCTAGGTCCTGTCAACTTCCTCCCGATTAAGCCATCTGCCCGGCGCAAATACCTTTGACTTTAATTCCGCTTCATGGAACCTACACCACCTTGTGACGGATTTGATGATGTCGTCATGTGCATACCCAGCGATGGCCTTCTTGTCGCAGCCCGCTACACTACAGTTTGCCATTAGCCTTTAGCCT
>JBEKVS010000040.1:0-25243 GCA_049513795.1 Occallatibacter sp.
CGGCCTTCCCCAACGTTGTGTAGCTTCTCGCCTTGCGGATAGCTGCGCTATTCGTGGTGATTTGAAGCTATTGCTGACAGATGTTCGAGCGTCTGCTGCGCCTGCCGTCGAATGCTGGCGTCTGCGTCCTGTTTGGCGATTCGCTCCAGCGTCTCTGTAACCCGCGGCGATGCGGTGGGATTCTGGCCCAGTACGGCGATCGAATCGCTACGGACGTAGGTGGCTGCATCGGTGCTTGCGGACTCGAGGAGCGCATCGGCAAGCGAAGCGGGAAGCGGGTGACGGAAGCGGGTTGCGAAGATAGCGTCGGCTCGCACAGAGCCATCCGGGTCGGAAGTGATGACGGCGGCAAGGGCCCGGTCGATGTCAGAGCCGGCCGCCAGACGCAGCCCGCGAGCCGCAGCTCCGCGGATGGGGGCTGCCGAGTCATGAAGAGCCTCTTCCAGGACTGGAATGATCGAAGGCCCGGCACTGTTGCCCAACGCTGAGATGAATTCGATTCTTTCGTGGGTCTCATGGGCGCTCCGGTAGAGAGCGACCAGTGAGTCATCGATCGAAGCCGCTTCCGTGGGGTGTTCGGCTCGGCCGGCGTGGGACAACGCACCGCTCATCATGCGGGCGGCAGAACGAATTTTCGGATTCGCATCGTTGAGCAGATTACCCGGCGCGCGCATGGCCTCGGCTGAGGGGTGTTGCATCTGCACAAAGGCAAGAATCGCGTCAACACGCAGGGATTCTGTCGCGGCCGTATCGTGAGCCAAGGCACTCAGGGCTGCGACTGCTGACGTTGAGCTTGACGCGCCGAGAGCGTTGATGACGCTTCGTTGCGATCCTTCTTTCTTCAGCATGGCGACGGCCGCGGATGCCGCTTCGGGGCGCTGCCGGAAGAGAGCGGTGAGACGGTCTATCGGATCCATCGGGCGAATCGGATCGATCGGCGCCGCATCGCTATTTCTGGCGAAGGCTGCGGTCAGGATGGCCTCGGTGGAGTCACCCTTGAGCAGGCGCTCATCGGCTTCGTTGCGTGCAATGTCCGTGTCTGTTCGCTGCGTTACCACCGGTGAATCAACGACGTTGGCTTGCTCGGCCTGCAGACTGCCGATCAAGTCCGGAGCATGTGCAGAGCGCAGATTGCTCAAGTGAAACTCCGTGGCCGCAGAGAGCTTTTCCGATTGGTTGCTCGAGAAGCTCATGCGTACGCGGTTGACTCCATCCACTTGTTTGACCTGGCCATTTGAAGTGAGTGAGAACGTAACCTCGGACTGATCGATGGCGACGTCCATGGCGCTCGAGTGAGTTCCGGCCACGCCATCTGTGTACATGTATTTGAGCTTGCGCTTGAGGATGTGATCGGACTGCGGCATCACGTAGAGTGCGGAGTATTCTCCGGCGCCGTCGCGTTCCTGCGCGGTCCACGAGTTGCGTGCGGAATCGGGCCGGACGAGCTGCAGTTCAGTGGCAATCATCTGCAGAAGGTTGCGATTGGAGGGGCTCTGATCGCGCAAGAAATGCATCTCGACCAAGCCGCCGTCGCGGCGATGCGTCGCCCAGAAAGGCCGCGAGAGGCGGCCCTGCATCTCCGCCAGCGAGGATGCAGGCGCGTTCTTGACGGCGTCGCCGGTGAATTGAAGATGTTCCAGTTGCAACTGCTCGTCGTACTCGCCGGCACGAACGGCTACAACGGTTGCGGTCCACTCGCCCACCAGGTGAAGTTCGATCGGCGAAGCGGAACTCTGTTCAATGCGCGCCCGGAAGTCCAGCGACCAGTGGGACTGGTCGCCGGGAAGGACCTCCGAGAATCCCGCCGTCGTCACCAGAGTGGTGGCGACGGCGAATGCAAACAAGCGAATCATGGTGCGAATCATGGTGTGGATCTTGGTGCGGATCATGGGATTCTCCTCTGTTCTTTCGGGGTTGGAAAATCACTGTATCACTGTGCCATAGACGATGGCGCTCGTGGTACTGAAGGTGGAGGCGCCGATTGTCGTATTCATGGTGGCCAGGTAGTAGCCGCCTCCGAATTCCGTCCAAGTTGCATACGGATTTGCCGTTGAGCCGCCGACCGTGGCGAGAGTTGTCACTGGGCTGGAAGGGGATACGTTACAAGTGACGAAGCCGTGAAAGACCACGATTGTGCACGGCGCAACGGTGAACGTCGGATTGGGCGTACCCGTGGCATCCGCGACAACACCGGAGAAAGTGATTGTCCCCGGATCATTGCCGACGTCCTGAATCCCCTTGGATATCGTCGTGGCCGGACCATTGTTGGCGCTCGATACGGAAACATGATCGCCTGCGCTCAGGCTGGTGACCGTAATCGTGACCGGAGTAGCCGACGCAGTTTGTGTGATGACGGCGCCTCCAGCGCTGTGTACCGTGGTCGTCGCGGTCAGGCCGATTGTCCATGTCGCGCTATTGCCAGACGTGGGTGCACCGAACGTGACATTTGGGTTGGCTGTGTTCGCGCCCGAGTTGATGGTGATGCCGTTTGCATTGGCTCCGGGCGTATACGTCCAGTTATAGGTGGCGGTGTAAGGCACTGTTGACTCATTAGGCGCGGCCGAACCGGTCAAAGTCTGGGGCAGGGAGGCCGACAGGGCTGCGCCCGAAGACGGCGAAAGGATGCTCACGGTGATCGGGTAAGAGCACAGGGATGCCGGCAACCCGAACAGCTGCGTATTGATCGTGTCGTCGAACAGGGTCCACGACTTGCTCGCCAGCGCGCCCCAGCTGAACAGCGTGTAGGACTGGGTATCGCAGAGCGGGCAGATGCCGAACGTGGCTTCCAGGTCCACTTGGCCGCCGCCTGAGCTGACGTCGAGATCGCCGGTGAGCGAGCCGTCGAGAGTGTCGGCGCAAATGCTGGGGTCGTCGTCGATCACCCACTTTGCCTGCGCCGTGATCGGCGTCGATAAGGTGATCAGGTTCACCTTCGCATCTACGTCGCCCTTGACGATGTCAAGATCGACGCCGCCGCTGATGTGTGCGCCTAGCGATGCGCTGGGAGTCACGCTCAGGTCGGCGCCCGAGAGGGATGCCGAACCCTCAGCCTTCAGATTGGCGTCGACAAGTGCGCCCAGCGTGATGTCGAAGATCCAGATCTGAAGAGGAGGCAGATCGTACTCCTGGCTCCAGCTGGGATCGACGCTGAACCCTTTACTTGGCGTGAACGTCAGACCGCCCGAGGGAATCTCTTCGCCGAAGACATAGAACGCGAGAGTTCCGGAAGACGAGGCCGTCACTTGGGCCGGTGCCGTTTCGCCGCTGTCGGTACTCGCGGTGAGCTTGGCGTCGACGACATCGATATCGTTGCCGAAGAGTACGCCATGCGCCGTGAAAGCGGCGTCGAATTGCGTCAGATTCTCATCCGAATCGCTGACCGCCGTAGGGGTCAGATTGCCGGAAAGCATCCAATACGCATCGAAACTTCCACCCGGGTTGAGATCGCCGCCGGTGTCGAAGGTAAGATCGTTCGGATCCGGCGGAGCTGTCGCAGTCTTGGGGTCTGCAACAAAATTGGTCGGCGTGCCGTCTGCGCTGCGCGTCGCGGGCTCAGGCACTGGAGTAACGATCCAGCCTGGCCCCGGGTTCGCGCTTTTTACCGCATTGAAGTAGTCGGTGACGATGGAGTTGGCTTGCGCAGCCTGGGTCGAGCAGCTCGCCGATACCGTAACCACCTTGCCGGCCACGGGCGCGGGCGAGCAACTATTCGCAGTGCCCCAGAAGGTGGGCATAGGGGGTAGCAGGTTCGAGCCAGCCTGATCGCCCAAGGGACTCAGCACCAATTGCGCATAAAGCTGCTGCGAGGCATTGCCGTCTTCGATAGCTAAACTCACCCAGTTAGAGCTGATCAGGTCGCCGGCCTCATTTTGGCCGGAGCAGGACTCAAGCTTGTACGACTGACCAGTCTTGTCGCTGCTGTCGGCAACATACGTGCAGGTGAAGTTGGTGTTTGAATCGACACCGGCCTCAAGCTGAACGGTGGTTGAGCCGGCCTTGCCCGCCTTCAGATGCAGACCGCTGGGAATCTGGACCGGATCCAGGCTGAAGCTCTGCTTGACCGGCTTGTTCCCTATCACCGTCACATCGACCGAGCCGCCATAACCCGCGGGAGGAGCTCCACCTGTCGGATTCTGCACGAACTCGACCGAATGCACGCGCAGGTTATCGAATAGGTAAGCTCCGGTGATCGGCTTCGGGGTGCTGACATCGAACTCGAAGACCAGGTCGTTGAACTCCTCCTTACCCAGAGCAGAGCTCACCGATTCCGGTACCGTAAAGCTGATGGTGTTATAAATGCCCGCACGATACTTGCTGAAGGAGACGTTGCCCAGCGAGACGTTTTGGAGTTCGCGAGACTTGGAACTGACGTAGCCTTGGATCGAACCGGCACTTTCCGATTCGCAGGCTCCGTTGGAGGCTTTCGATCCGCAGGGAATCTCGACATCCAGCTTCAGCAGAGCGCCGGAGTTTCCGATCCCGGAGAGTGCCGATGCCGAAGAGGCAACGGGAAGGCTGATCAGCTTGATCAGGCTGGGCGGGTTGTTGACAGCATAGGCGGCTGCTCCCTGGGTGCGAATCTTCGTCGACGAGACGCCATAGCCGGCCACGATGCCGTTTGCCGTGACGCCCCAGCTGCCGAGGTTTTCGAATCCCATGATGTCATTGGGAGTGTTAACGACGGCCGAAGCCGGCGATATGCCGGCTGAGACGCCACTGCTTTCTGCAGACTCAGAATCCGGCGCGGCCCCAGGTTCCTGCGCTGCGGCGCCTGAGACGAAACACAGGGCCAAGGCCGCTGCCAATACCGGAGCCCTCAACGGAAAACGCGCACACAGATCGCGCCTCGTTCGTTTCCGGGCAAGAGCCAGGGCGAGTTGCATCAGTTGACGGTGAACGATCGCTGTTGCCAGCCAGATGGACAAAGTTTCTACGAAGTTCATGGGGTCCTCCTAACCGTTTCCTTGGGAATTTGAGGCGCCCATAGTCCACCGGAAAGAGCTGGAGAATCAGGTCCCTCTATTCATGAAATCGGAAATGAAGAACAAAAGACGACAGGAGGAGCTTGGCTCGCTTTCCCAAGCGCCAGGCGCGAGGGTGTCTATATCAACTTGCCGCGCGTGCTGAAGCTGAGACTGGTTGCACTTAGCTGCGGCCAGGGCCTGATCGTCCGGGTGGAAATCGTGAAGCCATAGAGGATGCGCATATCTTGCGGAGAGAGTCGAAGCACACCTGGCTTCTGCAATTTATGTGAATCAAGCAAGCAGGCGGCGGCATCGAAGCACATCATGAGGACCAAGCTGAAATGCGGATTCCTTGCTTCGCTGGCTCTGGCTGCGTCGATGGCGTGGGCCGATACATTGGAGTTGAAGAACGGCAGCCTGATCAAAGGCAAGTTTCTGGGTGGCACGGAGACTGAAATCAGCTTCCAGGTGGGCTCGACGGTACAGAAGTATAACGTCGCTGACATCGCATCTCTCAAGTTCGATTCGGAAGGCACAGCAAGTGCCCCGGCGCCGCAGCCACAGAGTTCGCTTCCCGACGCTCCGGAGGCGGTAGCGCATGCCGAAGTGAAGCCGGCCTATGTAACTATCCCAGCCGGGACACGAATCTCTGTGCGCACCATCGATGCCATCGATTCCACCGATAGCTTGGTGGGAGACCGCTTTCAGGCTTCGCTCGAAGAACCCCTGACGTCGGAGGGCAACGTGGTAGCCGCGAGGGATGCCCTCGTCTATGGCCGACTGACGGAATCGAAGGAGTCAGGAACGTTCGCCGGCAGATCGCAGCTACGCCTGGAGCTTACCGGGATTGTGGTGAATGGAAAGATGGTGCCCGTGGTGACGGGAGATTATGAAGCGACCGGCAAGTCGCGCGGCGCGAGCACAGCGAGGCGAACAATAGGCGGAGCGGCTCTCGGCGCGATCATCGGCGCCGCTGCCGATGGCGGCCAGGGAGCAGCGATCGGCGCGGGTATCGGCGCAACTGCCGGCGCAAGTTCGGAAATCATTATTGGGGGCGACGAGGTAAGGGTGCCGAGTGAGACCCTGCTCGATTTCACGCTTGAGCAAGATGTGTCGATACCGGCGCCTCAGATGCAGACAATCGGCGAATCAAATCAGACTACAGAACACGATCAGCGCTAACCCGATCATCGACGCCTGATGGTACCCGGTGATCGCTGGCCCAAAGACCAGCAGCACCACGCCGATTGCGAAGACAATGTTCCGGTCCGAATGAGAGTGGCCCGCGCATACCGGCGCCGGTGGATGCGGGGGCATCGATCCAGTTCCCTGCGGCATCGTGTCCTGCTGAATCGGCTTGTACATAACTTCTCTCCTGACACTCCCAGCATCCAACCAAACCACCCCGGCCGGGAAGTGGCCTTCGTCAGCAATCGCATATGACAAATGTCAGTTTGGAGCGCACGCAGTTGAGAATGCGATCCGCGACGCGCGAGTTTTCGGGATCGGGACGTCAGGGCGTCTCTTTGGGAGGGTTTTTCAGTTTTTCCAACTCCGCTTTTGCGCCTGGGTTATCGGGCGTGATGGCAATTGATTTCTCATAACTGGCTATGGCCAAATCCTTCTGCCCGTTTTTGGCGTACGCATCTGCCAGGTCGTCGTATATGTATGCCTTATCCGGGAAGAGGACGGTGTCGAACTTGAAGACTGCGATGGCTTCGGGGAAATGCTGGTACCACGCCAAGGCGATTCCCCTGGAAACCATCTGCTGTTCGTCGAATTTGAAGTCCGGATTGGCGGCTTTGAACGCGGTGTATACGTCGTCGACATGGTCGAAGCCGCGCTTGCCAACCTCGCCGCGGAAGGCGGTCAGTGTAGGCGCGATGCCGGATGCGGGACGGTAATCGACGTTGAACAAGTGGGCAGGCGCACCGTTTTCGACCGGCGTATGCTTCAGGAATTCCTTGGCGCCGGCATCCTGCTTGAAATAGGCGTTGAGAAAGCTGAGAACGTAGCGCGCCACCCAGCTGTAGCTTTCGTTTGCGGAAGCCCGTGAATAATCAACGTCGCGTTTGTTCTTCCAGTAAGCGGGATCGCGCTGAAACGTGGACGAGAAGTCGCCGTGATACATCCAGTACATATGGATGTTGTAGAGGTCCGCATGAGTCAATTCATTCAGCACGTTTGGAGCCTCGGTGAACTGGTGGCCCCGGCCGGCATCTTCCAGCGACATCCCACCCTGCCGGAAAAAGAGGACGGGAATGGTTATATCTTTCGGGTGGACGTAACCGGAATCAGCGACGAGTTTGGGATAGTAGCGCGCTGAGCCGTCGAGCGAGATGAGGGCGCCAATGCGGCTGTCGCGCGCGGCGGCAAAGAGATTGGAGATGCCGCCCCAGCTGAATCCGGCGACGGCAACGTGCGACATGTCGGCCTGCGGCAGGGTGCGCGCATATCCGATGAGGAAGCCAATATCGCCCCGCTGCGCTTCTACGCCGTCCAGATCGCCGGTCATGGGGCGATCGTGAGCACCCACATCCGCGCTCGAAATTACAATGTATCCGTTGCTGGCCAGGTACTCCAGCATGTCGGAGTTTTCGTGGGCCGGGGCGCTGAAGCTGGGCGCATAGATCACCACTGGAAACGGACCCGGAGCGGGCGATGCATCCTTCACAGCCCAGGTCTTTTCGGTAGCCACGTCGCCATACTCCTTCTTCATCTGAGAGAGGGCTTCGATACTTCCTTTGGCGGCTGTGGGTTCGAGTTCTTTGATGCTCAGAGCGAGATAGTCGCCGAAGACGATGGGCGGATTGTCACTCTTTTGCGCCGGATACCAGATGAGCGTCTGCACCGGGCGGGCCAGTTCCGCGCTGTTTGGCTTGCCCAGTAGATCGACTGCCGCCTCGAAGGTCCGGGAGTAGTCGTATTGGAACACGACGCGAAAACCGACCGGGTACGGGCCTGGTTTGGGCGCGAAGGTAAAGTGATCGGGGGATTCCGCTGGAGCGCTCTGGGCAGAGGCAAATGCTGAGGCGGCGACGGCGAGGAGCAAAACGAGCGCACGGCGGGTGCAATTGAGGGAGGAACGTCCAGTCGAGGTAAGCATGATTTCCGCATCGTAATTGCATGCGGAGGCTAATACCAGTGAAAAGATGCTGACGCAAAACTTTAAGACGGTGCGCTTCGAATCAATTCCTTCAGGCGAAGCCTCTCCGCATTCAATCCGCTCGGCGATGGGTCATTTGGACAGGACGATAACGCTTCCCGCTTCCGGGATTAGATAAGGTGAACCGGCAGCCGGTTCAACGCCGTTGGCGGTCACGTTGTAGACGAATAAACCATTGTCAAAGGTTATCGCGTAGAGATGATCGCTGCGGTCCCAGGCGAAATCGCCCCACAGCTCATCGGGCTCGATCAGGCTGGAGCCATCCGAAACTGGCTCTCCTCCATTGAAGTGGAATACCTGGAATCCAGTTCCTCCAACCGCAATGAACTTGCCTGAGGGAGAGATGCTCAAGCCCTCAATATCGGACTCCTGTTGCGTAAAAATCATGTTCGCTTGCGTGCTGCGTGTGGTCAGATTTCCATGCGCGTCCGCCGTATAGGTTGCTATGACGGGGGGGCCATCAAGTCCTTCGCCGCTACTCGACGTCTGAACCACGAGGGCGAGGTGATTGGTTGGGTCGCCAGCCATTACAAACGAGGGGCAATAGAAGACTCCCGAAGCGGGATCAGGGGGCATGGGCACAGCGTCGGTGCCGGAGACTGTCAGGAGCTCATTGCTCTCCCGGCTGTATGTCGCGCTCAATGCGTTGTTCGCAGGCCCGCAACCGAACTCCACCACATAGGCGTACTTGTTGGTTCCGAGGAAGATGGGTGGAACAGCTCCCAATTGACTCAGGCTGCTGCCGAGGTATTGCAGATCGCCATTGGGCTCGATTCGATACGACTGAAGGTGGTAACCGTTCGAGCAGGACAACGGGATGTCGAGCGTTGAGCCGGTGTAGTCGATGGAAGATCTTCCTGGACCTTCCGCACAGTTCCTTTCGTTCTTAAAAACATTCGTTGTCGCCACCAGCTTAAGACTGCCATTGGCAGCGATTGAGAACGTATAGACATCTGCGCCTGTGCCGACGCCAAACAGATAGCTTTTATTTACCGACATATGAGTTACGGCGATGTTCGCGAAGGGTGAACCCGGTACTGGCGTCAATTTGCCGTTCGCAGCCGCGGCAAAACCGTCAATGTGCGTAGGTCTTGACATATAGACAAAGGCAACAGGCGCTGCACCCGTATTTTCTCCGGCACTCTCACCGGGCTGGTCGAAAGGGGCAACAGGGGAACCGGTTGTTTGCGGCGGTTGGGCCGAAATCGCTCCGCTGAAGAGCGCGGCACAGAAGAGGAGTTTGAAATTGCCAGTCATTGCCGTCTCCTTGCTCCCCAGAACGCCATGCGATCGTGGCGTTCTGAGGGAGCGGCTTGGGGGATCATCTTGTAAGTGCAGTATCCGGTCGTTGGGAGTCACATCTTCTACGGTCGAAGGAAGGTGAACACCTGGTCCTCGGAATTGACTGCAAAGACGCCGGCTCCGGAGCCGACGGCAATGCCTTTGAAAGCGCCCGAGACCTGGACAAATTCTTCCCTGCTGGGCTCGAAGCGAAAAACATCGTTGCTGCTGCTGATAACCCAGACGCCATCCCCGCCGGCCGAGACTTCACTGACAGTGGCCGCGACAAGGTTGAATGCGCCCGTTTTCGGATCGTAGCGATAGAGCGCACCGGCGCCGTTGATCCCCCACATGTCATTCACTCCCACGGCGATCTGGTTCAGGAAGCCTGAGACCTGACCCCAGGAATTCGCGGCAAAGTTGAAGTGGAAGATTTGGCCGGCGCTATTGATCCCCCAAACATCGCCGCCGCCGGTTGCGACCTGAATCAGAAAACCAGGGACTTGGACGAACTCGTTTTCGCAGTAGTTGAACCTGAAGACCTCATCTCCGGAGTTGACGCCCCAGACTTCATACGGATGACAATCGTCCTGGTTGCCTCCGCCAACGGTAATTTGCGTAAGGATACCCGGTATCTGAACGAACTCCTTTTTGCTGTAGTTGAACCGGTAAACGAAATTTGCATTGAATCCCCAGACTTCGTCTTTCTGCGACAGGGTGCCCCCGCCCACTGCTACGTGGGTGAGCGACACCTTGGCTATTTTGCCGAAGGATTTCGAACTGGCCGAATATCGCCAGACATTGTCATCGGCATCGATGCCAAAGACCTCGTTTCGGCCCGCGGAAACACTGGTGAGACTGTCTTTGACCTGGTTGAAATGCTGAGCTGTTGCCGGGACGACAAGGGATGCCGAGCAGATTAGAGCGAGAAGTACGCGGCAATAAACGGTTTTGCGGTACATGAAATCTCCTTGACGAATTCTTGTTCGGGAATGACCTCTGTGGGTTCAGCGCCCGGTTGCTGGAATTCGAATTTTCTACGGTCGAACGAAGGTGAAGACCTGGCCCTCGGGACCAACTCCAAAGACACCGGCTCCGGATCCGACGCTAATACTTTTGAGAGTGAAGAAATCGTCGACAAACGTCTCCTTGCTCGAGTCGAAGCGAAATGCAGTTTCATGGATGTCAACAAGCCAGACGCCATCTCCGCCGGCCGAGACTTGGGTGGTATTACCGCCTGCGAAGTTGAATCCGCCGGTTTGGGGATTGTAACGATAGACTTGATTGATGGCGTTGACTCCCCACATGTCGTTCACTCCGACGGCGATCTGGGTCAGGTTGCCCGGAACCGTATTGAAAAAATTGCCGCCAAAGTCGAAGTGAAAGATGGCGCCCGCGCTATTGATCCCCCACACATCGCCGCCGCCGGTGGCGACCTGGGTTAGGGAACCGCCGATTTGGGCGAACAGCTTGGTGCAGTAGTTGTAGCGGAAAATCTCATCTTCGGAGGTCAGGCCCCAGACTTCATAGGGATGACAATCGTCCTGGATGCCTGGACCGACCGCGATTTGCGAGAGTCCATCCGTTATTTGAACGAACTCCTTTTTGCTGTAGTTGAACCTGTAAACGACGCCGTCGGCGTTTAATCCCCAGACCTCGTCAAGCTGTGAGACGGTGCCGCCGCCGACTGCAACGGTGACCAGCGAAGCCTTGGCTATTTTGCTGAAGGATTTCGAACTGGCCGAATAGCGCCAGACGTCGGATTTGGTATCGACGCCAAAGACCTCGTTTCGGCCGGCGGAAACACTGGAAAGAGTGCCTTTAACCTGGTTGAAATGCTGAGCGGTTGCCGGCACGACGAGCGATGCCGAGCAGACTAGAACAGGAAGGATGGTCGAATAAACTGATTTGCGCAACATAAGAATCTCCTTGGTGATGTTTTCTTTCGCGGGATAGCGGTTCTGATTGTTGGGTTTACCGGGATGCAAGACCACCGAGCAAAGCTGGAAGTGCGTGGAGGCCTCGTCCCTGGCTCCCGGAAATGTGAGGTCAGATCTCTGCGGTACCTGGATCGATCGTCGAAGCAACCTGGGAAATCCGATTGGCGGGGAAGCCGCCAAGGTCGGCATGTTCCTTGATCAGCTCTTCGTTGGGTGCTTGATATATGCAGTAGATCTTGTCGCCTGTAACGAAGCTTTCGATCCATTGGATCTGTGGTCCAAGTTTGCGAAGGACGCTATTGGATGTTTGCGAAATTTCCTTTAGTTGGTCGCTGGTGAGCTTTCCAGCGCCGGGAATATCCCGTTCGATTACATACTTTGGCATGTGTTCTTCCTTTGTGCACTCCGTTCAAATTCGTGCGCAGCGTTCTGGATGGTTAGCCGGGAACAGCACAAAACAACTGGCGAAATTGCTGCATCGGATCTGGGGCTGTCCCTTATCCGAGCCAGATGATGGGCTTTTGTGCCGGGCCGTTCAATAGTGCGCACCTGTCGAAAATCTCAAGATTTTCTGTTCTTCTAAACTAAAGATTCCATTGGAGATGCCTCTAAAATCCGCCGACAGTGTAGAATCGCAGCACTCATGCAGGGGGCGTATCTGTGGGAACAAGCCTGGCTGGGACGCAAGGACCGATTCGGTTCGGAGAGGACTTCGAGGTCGATCCGCGAGCCCTTGAGCTCCGGTATCGGGGCCGCGTGCTGAAGCTCGAGCGCATTCCCCTGCAGGTCCTTCTCATCTTGATCGAGCAGAAGGGTCAGCTCGTCACTCGCGAAGAAATTGCCGAGAAGATCTGGGGCAAAGACGTTTTTGTCGATACCGACAACAGCATCAACGGCGCCGTCCGCAAAATCCGCCAGGCACTGAAAGACGATCCCCAGGAGCCGCGCTATGTGCAGACGCTCTCGGGCAGAGGCTATCGATTCATTGCACCTGTCTCAGAGGAGGAACCGCAGACGCCCGCGCCGGCTCGTCAGGAATCTTCATACCCCCAGGAGGCTGAGCAGGAAAAAATACTTGCGCAGCCAATTGCCGAGGAAGGCCGCGGCAAAACGGATGGCGTGCCGTCCGCTGCCTTGTTTGGACATTGGAGGCGGCTTGGATGGTTGGCTTCCGTTTTCTCCTGTTTTGCGATTGCCATTGCTGCCTGGATAGGATGGACACACTTCCACGGCGCAGGTGCGGCCTACCCCATTCGTTCGATCGCCGTGCTGCCCCTTCAGAATCTCTCCGGCGACCCGGCCCAGGAATACTTCGCGGACGGCATGACAGAGGAACTCATTACGGAATTGTCGAGAATCCATTCTTTGAAGGTGATTTCCCATACTTCCGTGATGGAATACAAAGGCACCAGAAAGCACCTGCCGCAAATTGCTCGCGAACTGGGCGTGGATGGCATCCTCGAAGGTTCTATCATCCGCGAGAATGACGAAGTGCGCGTGACCGTGCAGCTGCTCGATGGCCCCAATGACCGCCACATCTGGAGCGAATCTTATGAGCGCCCATTGCACGGGGTCCTGAACCTGCAGAGAGAGGTGGCGGAAGCGGTCACACGACAGATTCGCATCACGTTAACTCCCGCGCAGGAAGCCAGGCTCAATGCGTCGCGCACAGTGGACCCGGAAGCTTATGAAGCCTACCTGAGAGGGCGCTATTATCTCTCAACCCAGTTCACCTTGGAGCAGCCGATGCTCCAGGCGAAGGGCTTCTTCGAGCAGTCCATCCACAAAGATCCCGGCTTTGCCCCGGCTTACTCGGGCCTGGCAGATGTTTATTTTTACCTGGCGCTCTTCCATCATGTTCCTGAAGAGACCGGCCTGCAATCTGCCCTGGATGCGCTGCACAAAGCCGTGCAACTCGATGACAGCATCGGCGAACCGCACGATACTCTGGGGTTGATCAGTTGGCTGCATGACTGGAATTGGGGAGCAGCCGAGCGGGAGCTGGATGAGGCGATTGCCCTGGCCCCCAGCTACCCTTGCGGCCATGAGGATCGCGCTGAGTTTCTCGCTTTTCTTGGCCGGCGCACTGAGGCTCTCGCCGAGCTGACCAGGGTCAACCAGATCGATTTCGGTCCAAGCGCCGCGCACACCGAAGCTCATGTTTACTTCCAGCTTCGCGACTATCAGAATCTGCTGGAGGCGAGCCGTAGAGGAGTTGCTTCGACTCCCAACGAGTGGATGGAACACTTGTATCTGGGCATCGGCTATGAAGGCACCGGGAAGATGCCGGAGGCGATCACCGAGTATCAAAAGGCCGTTGAGTTGTCGAATGGCGATGAGAATACCCGAGCAGCGCTGGCGCACGCGTATGCGGCGAGCGGAAACAGGGTTGAGGCAGAACGAATCCTAAGTGACCTTGAGCGCAGATCGAAAAATGGCTTCGTCTCGCCATATGTCCTCGCAACCATCTACGCGAGTCTCGGCAAAAAGGACAAGGCATTTCAGTATTTGGAAAAGGCCTACGACGAGAGATCGCTCGACATTGCCTGGAACCTCAAGGCCGACCTGCGAATTGATAATCTCCGCTCCGACCCACGATTTCAGGTTCTAGCCCGGCGCCTTCTGCTCCCTCAGTGAAGTGAATTCTTCCGATTTCACGGATCTCGATCTCTTGATGCTGAAGTCATTTCGTCAGGGACTCTAAACATGACGTGGAGCCCGGCTGGATGAGCTGTCAGGGATTCTCGATACGAAGGAAGCGCTAACCTTGACGCTGGCGGACTGGAGTGCGCAAAGATGCCGGTCGGTGGCATTAGGAGCCGCTAATTTAACTGCCATGGCGAAGCGAGGTGAGCAATCCTTTAGAATCCCCCTATGCGACTTACTCCGCTCTACAACCACCGCCGCCAATTCCCGTTGGTGTTGCCGGTAATCGCCTTTGTTGCCGGCGCGATTGCCCTGGCCAAAGGGCAACCCAGTCACGAACCCCAGCCGCTAACTCCGGTGGAACAGAGGATGGCGAGCTCGATTGACAGTCACCTTGCAGAGGACGCGCAGTTTCTGGAGCAGATTGTTGACATCAACAGCGGGACGATGCATCTGGCCGGGGTTGAGGCGGTTAAGGATGTGCTGGCGCCACGGTTCGAGGCACTTGGATTTAAGGTGCGCTGGGTACCCATGCAGTCGGTGACTGGCCGCGCCGGCGACCTGGTTGCCGAACATCTTTGCGCGCGCGGCGAGGGTCATTGCGGCAAACGCATGCTGCTGATCGGGCACATGGACACCGTGTT
Source organism: Occallatibacter sp. (assembly GCA_049513795.1). Taxonomy (GTDB): domain Bacteria; phylum Acidobacteriota; class Terriglobia; order Terriglobales; family Acidobacteriaceae; genus Telmatobacter. The sequence continues at coordinate 14,642 of JBEKVS010000040.1, forward strand.
TGAGCCCGCGAGCTCATTTCAGAAATACGCCATCGTGCCCGGCACGGACGGCAAGGTCGCGACGGGGCCAGGCATTGCCGACATGAAGGGCGGGCTGGTGATCATGTTGTCGGCTCTGCGTGCTATGAAAGAGGCGGGGACCCTGGATAATGCGGAGATTCGCATTGTTCTCAGCGGGGACGAAGAGCGTACCGGCGTGCCCATCGAAGCCGCCAGGCGCGACATGATCGACGCGGCCAAACACAGCGATGTGGCCCTGGAGTTCGAGCCCAGCGCGCGGTTGAATGGGCAGGATACGGTGAGCGTCGGACGGCGCAGTTCGACGACGTGGCATATTGAGGCCAGCGGTTTGAGCGGTCACTCGTCGCAGATCTTCGGGCCGCGGCTGGGATACGGAGCGATCTACGAGATGGCGCGGATACTCGACAGCTTTCGCCGCGAGCTTCCCGAAGACGGTCTCACCTTCAGCCCGGGATTGATTCTTGGCGGCGCGACTGCTGAATCCAACTCCGATGCGACAGGCGGCTCGGCTACGGGCAAGGCCAATGTGATTGCCGCGTCGGCATTGGCCTCCGGAGATATTCGCACTCTCGATAACGAGCAGACGTTGCGCGTGGAAGACAAGATGCGCAGGATCGTTGCCGCGCATCTGCCGCAGACAGATGCGAAGATCAGTTTCGATGAAGGCTATCCGGCCATGGCCGCCACGGCGGGCGGCCGTGAGCTGATGCGCCAATGGAGCGGGATCAGCGTGGCGCTTGGACTGGGTCCGGTGGAAGAAAGCGGCGTGATGACGCGCGGCGCCGGCGACATAGCTTTTGCGGCGCCTTACGTTGCCGGCCTGGTTGGGGTGGGCATGTTAGGCGAGGGATATCATGCCGAGGGCGAGAAAGGCTATCTCGATTCGATGGCGCCACAGGCCAAGCGCAACGCTGTGCTGATGGAGCGTCTCAGCCGCGAACCAGCGGACGCATCGCCACAGAAGTGACTTCTCAGGCGATGGAGAAACGCCCAGCATGCATTCCCTTGTGGAATGCGCTAGTCGCCGCTTGCCTGCAATTGATCTTCGATGGTCAATGGGAGCGTGATACGAAAGGTCGCTCCTCCACCTCCACGATTTGAAGCGCCCAGATCTCCGTGATGCAGCCGCACGGCGCGGTCGGCTATGGCCAGCCCCACTCCGAATCCGCCGGTCTTCGGGCTACGCGCATAATCCACGCGATAGAACGGGCGCAGTATGGCCTCACGTTGATTCTCGGGAATTCCTGGACCGCGATCATTCACTTCGATCTCAACCTGACGGCTTCCGTTTCCGTTGGACTCCGCAAGCCTGATCTCGACTTCGGTGCCGTTTTCCGTGTAGCGGATGGCGTTGCGGACCACATTTTCAATCGCCCGATAGAGCAGTTCCTGATTGCCGGAGATGAAGCATTGATTGTTGGCGTGGAATGACACTGTGCAATCCCGCTGTCGCGCTTCGTACTCGGCGTCAGGAAGTATGCGTTCGATAAGTCGATTGATGGAGAGAGTTTCGAGATTCTCGACTTTTTCGATGGCTTCCATCGATGACAAGGTAAGCAACTGGCCGATAAGTTGATTGAGCCGTTCCGTCTCCCGCTCGATACGCTCCAGGTGCGGGACAGCTGAGGGATCGGAATCTTCACGAGCAAGCTCGAGGGCCACGCTGAGCCGGGCCAGAGGCGAACGCAGCTCGTGCGAGACATCTCGTAGCAGGAGCTTTTGCGCATCGACGAGGGACTCAAGCCTCTCCGCCATGTGATTGAAGTCGTGGATGAGCGCGTGGACTTCATCCCCGGCAAAGACGGGCGACTGCGGAGTGGGCCACGCTACACGCGTGCTCAGCTTTCCCGATGCCAGCTCACGCGCGGCTTTTCTGAGCCGTACGACGGGACGGGTGAAAAGCAGCACCAGCACGAATGTGGTGAGTCCACCGACGACAATGGCGACAGGCAACTGGGGAAAGGAGAAATGCAACAGGTCGCGGTATAGGCTATCGACCTGCGGCGGATGTGGACGGCTCAGCAGAAACAGATACTTCGTTCCAGTGGCGGATGAAGCGGGGACTCGCCAGACGTATTGCCGGCCTACCTGGCTGCCGGTAACACGCGCAGGCAGCGGCAGGCGCTCAGCCGATTGCTCCATGGCCGGGTTGTTACACAAGCTCTGCCCTTGCGAACCCTGTAGCGCGATGGTCTGGGCAATGCTGACGCCGAAGGCGCGAAATGCGTCGCAGCCGCCCGCTTCATATGCATTGGCCGCTTTTTCGGCGTCGTTTTGCAGCCGGCTGTTGAGCTCGTCGAACATCGCATCGGGCCGCTCGAAATGGTGGCGCACGATCAGCGCGGTCGAGATCACGAAGATCATGCTCTGTGCGATCCAGAAGATGATGAATACTTTGAAGAAAAGTCCGCGCATGGCTCAGGCCCTGGCCCTTTGCGGATTGGCACTGACGGTGAGTTGATAACCGACTCCGCGGATTGTCTTCACCTGCGCCTCGGGCGCGCCGCTCTCGGCCAGCTTGCGGCGCAAACGGCTCACGTGCATATCCAGGCTGCGATCGAAGGGGTGGAACTTGCGCCCCAGCACACTCTCGGATATCTCCTCACGCGAAACCACAATTCCCGGCGAGCGCATCAGCGCTTCGAGGAGTGCGAACTCGACATCGGTCAGGTCGATGTTGATTCCGTTGAGCTGCACCGTGCGCGCGGCGGCATTCAGTTCGAGCCCTTGGGCGCGCAAGAGCTTTTGGTCGGGCGTTGCCTGGACGCCCGCGGTGCGGCGCAGAATGGCGCGCACCCTGGCCAGAAGCTCGCGCGGGTTGAAGGGTTTGGAAAGATAATCGTCGGCGCCGATCTCCAGACCCACGATGCGATCCACGTCTTCTCCACGAGCGGTTAACAGGAGAACGCTGACGGCAGATGAGGTGCGAATCCGCCGCAGCACTTCAAAGCCATCAAGGCCGGGCAACATTACATCCAGCAGGACAAGCGCGAATGGCTTTTCAAGCGCCGCGTTGAGGCCCGTGTCGCCCCGATGCACAGCGGTCACACGGAATCCGTAGCGGCCCATGTACTCGGTCAGCATAGAACAAAGCTCAACATCGTCGTCGATGAGAAGGATGTCATCCATTGCGGCGTCTTTCGTCCACGAATCTAGCCTACGCCATTCCTTCGATACCACAGCGGAAGAAGTGTAATAAATGGTCACTGTCTTCGTGACATTTTGTTACATAGCTTTACCCATTGTGACCGCAGCGATCTCCGATCCAGTGTCTTCTGGAGATGCAACTTCGTGATGAAGCTGAAAGGATGCATGATGACCAAGCGGATCGTTCTCTCCCTGATGTTGGGTATATTTCTTCTCTTCGCTGGCCGGGCGGTGACTGCCGTGGCCCAGACCGGGAGCGCCCAGGCTGGAAATTCGCAGACGGGGAGCATTCACGGAACCGTGGCCGATCCAACCGGGGCGGTAATCCCTTCGTCAACCGTTTCGCTCTCCAACAAAGACGGCTTCTCGCGGACGACGACCAGCGGCGGCGACGGCACCTATGCCTTTGACCACCTGGAGCCGGGCCGCTACATGATTACTGCCGCGGCGCCCGGGTTTGCTGCTCTGAATCCCATTGAGGTTTTGGTCTTCAGCAACAAGACCGCGGTGGAGAAGTTGGCTCTCAATATCGAAGCTGACACGCAGGAGGTCAAGGTAGCGGAAGACGCAATCAGCGTGGATACGAGCCCGACTAACAACGCGAATTCCATGGTGATCAAAGGCAAAGACCTGGACGCGCTTTCCGACGATCCCGACGAGTTGCAAAGCGAATTGAATGCTCTTGCAGGCCCGGCCGCGGGACCGAATGGGGGCCAAGTCTACATCGACGGATTCACGGGCGGTCAGCTTCCGCCGAAGTCCTCGATCCGCGAAATTCGCATCAATCAGAACCCATTCGCGGCGCAGTATGACAAGCTCGGCTATGGGCGCATCGAAATTCTCACCAAGCCCGGTACAGACAAGCTGCACGGCATGGTGATGGTGAACGGCAATGACTCGGCATTCAATTCGCTCAATCCATTTGTGACCAGCGAGCCTTCTTACTACAGCACATTCATGACTGGCAATGTGGGTGGCGCGCTGAGCAAAAGCTCGTCTTGGTTTGCGAGCGTATTCAATCGCAACAATCAGTCGAATTCAATTGTGAACGCGGAGCTTCTGAGTTCCGGCGGCAATGTGTATAACTACACGACGGCTGTCGCCAATCCGCAATCGAGGCTCGATGTGAGCCCTCGGTTCGATTTTCAGTTGGGAAACAGCAACACGCTCACGGTTCGCTACATGTATGACCGGCAAGCTGAAACTGACAGCGGAGTCTCGCAATTCGCTTTGCAGAGCCAGGCCTACAACGTGGCCAACCAGGAGAATACGCTGCAGGTAAGCGACACACAGGTCATCAATGCCAACGTGGTGAATGAGACCCGCTTCCAATACACACGCGACCGCGATAATCAGGCGGCGCAGAACACAGATCCAAGCGTCGTGGTACAGGGCGCCTTCACCGGCGGTGGAAACAATCTTGGCGTGGTGCGAGATAACCAGGACCGCTATGAACTGCAAAACACAACCATGGTGAGCAAAGGCCAGCATTCAATCAGTGCCGGGGGAAGGCTGCGGGCTACACGCGACGCGAGTTTCTCCACCTCGGGATTCAACGGCCAATATATCTATTCTTCGCTTGCGGCTTATGCGGCAAATACGCCCACGCAGTATAACGTGACGGCGGGAAACGCGGCGGCAGGCACAACCTACTTTGACGGAGGGTTGTTCTTTCAAGACGACTACAAGTTGCGTTCCAACTTTACGTTCAGCTACGGGGCGCGCTATGAGACGCAGAACGGAATTGGCGACCACAACGACTGGGCTCCACGGCTTTCGTTTGCGTGGGCGCCGGGCGGGGGCGGGGCAAAGCAGGCGAAGACCGTGATTCGGGGCGGCTATGGATGGTTCTTCGACCGGTTTGCGGAAAACTATCTCTTGCAGGCGATTCGCCAGAACGGAGTCAATCAGCAACAGTACGTTATCCAGAACCCGACGTTCTATCAGAATGCTCCGTCGCCCACGCAGCTTGCGGCTATCAGCAGCGCCGCGCCCACGACTTATGAATTGGCGCCGAATCTGAAGGCCGCTGTGAACATGCAATCCGCCATTGGCGTGGAGCACCAGTTTGGCAGGGTCGCAACGCTTTCCGCGACTTATGTCAACTCGCACGGCGTGCATCAATACCTGAGCGACAACGTGAATGCCTATCTGCCCGCCACCTATGATGCAGCGACGGGCGCGGGCACGCGGCCGAATGGAATCAACGAGAACATCTACCAGTTTCAGTCCGGCGGCATTTACAACCAGAATCAAGTGATGCTCAACTACACGGTGCGCGCCAAGCGGGTGTCGCTGTTCGGCTTTTACATGATGAACTTTGCGAACGCGGACACATCGGGCGCTACTTACTTCCCTTCCAGCCAGTCGGATCCGCGCGCTGACTACGGACGCGCTAACTTCGATGTGCGCTACCGCTTCCTGCTGGGGGGTAACCTGCAGGCGCCTTATGGATTTTCGTTCAGCCCGATGCTGGTAACAAACTCCGGCCAGCCTTTCAATATTACGATCGGCCAGGATTTGAATGGCGATAACCAGTTCAACGATCGCCCGGCATTTGCGGGCACGGCCAGCACGGACACGATGCAAACCAGCTACGGGACGTTTGACCTGGACCCGGCGTGGAACCAGGCGCGCATTCCTTATAACTACGGGAACGGGCCAAGCCAGTTCAGCATGAATCTCAGGGTAAGTAAATCGATCGGCATTGGGCCCAAGGTCACCGGAGCTGCGGGCGCTGGCCCGGGCGGTCCGGGTGGAGGCGGACCACCTCCCGGCGGCGGTGGCCCGGGTGGACCCGGCGGTGGAGGCGGACTCGGGCCTGGGGGACTTAGCGGGAGCGGCGGGCCGCCGCGGTTCGATCAGGCTTCGGCAAGGAAATACTCGCTGAGCTTTACGGCAATGGGGCGAAACATTCTTAACAATGTAAGTCTTGCCCAGCCGGATGGGGTGCTTGAGTCGCCATTGTTCGGCAAATCCACGGCGCTTTCTGGAGGATTCTTTTCGTCTCCTGCATCCAACCGCAGCATCAATCTGCAGGTCTCGTTCAATTTTTAGAGCACTCTGGGATTCTTTGTCGTCTTGATCAGAGCGCTCAGGTGGTTTTTCCTCGAGGAGAGGCCACCTGAGCGCGTGAGCGGCAATAGCGGTGTAGAATCCTGAGGCATGGAATCTAGCAAGCCAGTGCGAATCGCCCGGGCATACCTGCTTGCGATCGGCATCTGGTCCGCGTTGTCGTTGCTGACGGGTTGGAATTACCTGATATTCGACCAATTGGCGAATCTGAAATCGACGCTCCCGCAGATGATGCTTTTGGCGGAATCGCGGGGGCTGGCTTATGCAGTTTTGACCCCGCCACTTTTCTTCATTGTCCACCGATTTTCGGTCGGCACGAAACATCAGCTGCGCTACTTAGCCGGCTACATTCTCGGCGCCGGCCCGTTCGTGATTGTTTGCGCATCTCTTCGATGGCTCATTGTTCCGCCCTACAATCCTGCGATGGAGCAATTTCTCTCCCGGTCTGACAGCAGCCCGCTCGATATTGTTCAATCGGCTTTTGCGGATTTGATTACAATTTATTTCGCGACGGTTATTGCGGCTCATGCCTACTATTATCTATACGCTCTCAAGATGCAGCTTCATCCCCATTTCCTTTTCAACACGCTGCACGGAATATCGACATTGATCGATAGCGATAGAAAAGGCGCGCAGGCAATGATATTCAAGCTATCAAGCCTGCTGCGAACGGCGCTTGAACATAGTGGATCCGACCTGGTGCCGCTTCAGGACGAGCTGAACTTTATCAGGGACTATCTCGATATCGAACAGATGCGATTCGGATCCAGACTTCAGGTTACCTGGTCTATCGATCAGGAGACACTGCGAAGGTTGGTGCCGCAACTGATTCTGCAACCGCTGGTGGAGAACGCCGTGCGCCATGGAGTAGCGTCTTCACGCGAGGATAGCTGGGTTGAGATAACTTCGCAAATGGGCGAAAAGAGCGTTGAATTGCGCATCCGCAACAATGTAGGCGCAAGCAGGCCGCATGGGATCGGTGTTGGGTTGCGCAACACAAGGGCGCGCCTGACGCACCTTTATTCCGGCGAAGCAACATTCTCCTTCTCTGTTTTCGATAACCAGACAGCGGTTGCAACCGTTGTACTTCCACTCCTTGGAGCCCAGCTTCAATCTAGACGGGACGCACAGATTGCCTCGGACAGCAAGAACGGTTGATGATTATGCGCGTACTGATTACCGATGATGAGCCGCTTGCGCAAGTTGCCTTGGCGAACATTCTCTCCAAAAGGTCTGACGTGGAACACTTCGATCTGGCCAGAGACGGGGTTGAAGCGCTGGAAAAGCTTTCCAAAGAGTCGTATGACGTGCTGCTTCTTGATATAAGCATGCCCGAGATTTCCGGCATCGAGCTCCTGGACCGGATTAAGAAGGCCGACCGCGTGGCGCCATCTGTAGTGTTCGTGACTGCGCACGGGGAACACGCGATCGCGGCATTTCAAAAGCATGCCGTTGATTATGTCCTCAAGCCCTTCTCGAGCGAACGGGTGAACGAAGCTTTGGATGTCGCATTTCGTCGAACGGCCGGAGAAAGAGCGGCGAGGCTGGTGGAAGACCTGCCACGCTTTCATGGCTTACTGCGGCGAACCGCGGCAAGAATCGCAATCAAGGCAGGTGGAAGAATCCTGTTCATCGATCCAAGTGACTTGTTGGCCGTCCATGCCGAGGGCAATTATGTTTTGCTTCAGAGCAAGGGTGGTTCCAACCTGCTTCGCGAATCTATTTCAGTGATGGAGGACAAACTGAAACCATATGGATTCATTCGGATTCATCGCTCCGTATTAATCAACGCGGAATTCGTGGAGGAAGTGCGCCCTTTGCCGACAGGGGAATATTGCCTGGTGATGAGAGGTGGAAGCGAACATACAGTTACTCGCAAATACAAGAAGAACTTGAAAGCAATCGCGGGGGCTTGGATTGGAGTGGAAGGCTTCGTCGACAAATAGCCGGTGGATGGCTTGAGAAATACAGAATCTGGAATTGGGCACTTACCGAGCATTTAGAGTGATGAGCCTACGACAGATCGATTCGGATCGACATGCGGCACGTTCGCATTAACAATCAGTGAGTTCGAGCGATCAAAGTTCAAATATCAAAAGACGTATATCTGCGCAGCCGAGTCTCGATTTAAACCGTTACAAACAAGCGTGTTATAGTTTGGCGCATCAGGTGCTTTCTCCGAGGCTCATTCGAGGCCCGGGCTATCCCCGTTCCCGCCTTTGGGTCTCGCCGAGGAGAGCTATCCATGGACAACTTGAGTTCTGTTCGACGCCTGACAAGCGCTTTAACTCTGGCAATGGCGATGTCTTTTGTCCAGCTTCTGGCTTGCAACGTCTTGGGCTTCGGACAAGGGATCATCACCGGTTCGATTGACGGCGCAGTTACGGACAATACTGGCGCCGTAATTCCCGCGGCAACAGTTACTGTGGTCAACGAAACAACAGGAAGCCGCAGCCAGGTTAAGACGAATGCCGAGGGGCTGTTTCGAGTTTCTGATGTGCCTGTCGGTTCCTACACGATAACCGTGACGGCCAATGGATTTAGTCCGGATGTCGTGAGCCACGTGCATGTTGTCGCAGGAAATTCAACGTCCCTCGGCAAGCGCCAGTTGAATTTGGCGGGCGCCACGCAGACGGTTCAGGTAGAGGCCGGCGCTGCTCAACTGGTCAATACCGAGTCGGCACAAGGTGAATTGACTATTGACAGCGCACAGTTGCAAACGCTGCCTGTGAATGGGGCTTTCGATAACGTGACTCTGATGGTGCCGGGAGTTGTGGCAACGCATTCCGACGGAATGTCGAACACCAACGGCGTGAATTTTTCAGTGAACGGAGAACGCGGCCGGGCCAACAACTTCGAGATTGATGGCCAGTCGAATAACGATAACTCGATCGCCGGGCCGAGCTTCTTCTTTTCCAATTTAGACGCGTTGCAGGAGATCCAGGTCGTCACCAACAACTTCAGCGCGCAATATGGCCGGAATATGGGGTCCGTGGTGAACTACATTACCAAGACGGGAACCAACAGTTTCCATGGCTCAGCCTTTGAAATGTATACAGGGTCGTTTCTATCTTCGCTCATGCAATTCCAGAAGGATCCGCAGTTTGGCTTTTGCGCCGCCGGCGTGAGCCCTACGACAGGATGCACGGCTGTGTTTGTTCCGCGCTTTGACCAGAACAATTACGGGGGAACGGTGGGCGGACCCATTCTGAAAGATAAGCTCTTCTTTTTTGGCGGGACTTATTGGACGCACCAATACCAATCGGGCACTGTTGATACGTCTGACGGAGCTCTATCTCCGGACCCGACTGGATTGACCCAGCTGCAAGCGGCTTTTCCGAGCAACCCGGGCGTAGCGGCGCTGGTGGCAGGCGGGCCCTATTCGGTGAAGACGGGCATCCCCACTCCAATCGGCAGCACTGTGACCACGATTCCTGTAACCGACGGCGCAACGATTCAGAATATCGAGGTGTCTCAATACCAGCGCAGTCTGGACCAATACACGCTGGACCAGGAGGAACTTGGACGGCTCGACTACCAGATGACTTCGAAGGATCGCATGTTCCTCCGCTATAACTATCAGAACAACCCGACGATCCCCGGCCTCTACCTGACGAGTGGGGCCGCGGCGGCGAGCGGAGCTTTCTACAACGTCAACGGAATTACGCATGAGGTTGGCGCCGACTGGACGCACGATTTCACGTCGCGGCTCGTGAACCAGTTGCGCTATGCCTTCCAGCAGTCAACCATCGCGTTTCAAGGCGGGGCAGTTCCCGATTGCACCATTTCAAACTTCGCGCCGTGCCCCTCGCCGGTAGCGCTTGGCTCCGGATTGGCGGGTTTCGGGTATAACAGCGCCTTCCCGGAGGGCCGCGTCATCAAGGTAAATCAGACGCAGGACAATGCAAGCTGGACCAGCGGACGCCACACGATTCAATTCGGCGGAGAGTTCGATCACCAGGACTCGCCCAATGTGTTTCTCCCGAGTTATGCGGGTGGATTTAACTTTGGCGCGGGGGCGGCCATCAACTCGACTTATCCCAATGGCATCCCATTCCGGAATACAGGCTCAAATGCGGCGCTCAACAATGGCCTTACCGGGCTGCTTGAAGGAGTTTCGGGCACGACACTGGCGATCGGAAACACCAGCATCCCGTTCAAAGAACCGGACTACGGCCTCTACTTCCAGGACGACTGGAGATTCCGGCCTAACCTGACTCTGAACCTTGGATTGCGTTATGAGTTCTTTTCGCAAAGCGTGAATCTGCTTCACAACGAAAGCGTGGCGCAACAGACAGGCCCCAATCCGTTCTGGAACACGAGCCTGCCGCTTTCTGCGACAACTTTTCCCAAGATCAA
>JBEKVS010000041.1:0-25232 GCA_049513795.1 Occallatibacter sp.
GCGAGCAGCAGCATTTTGCAATCGTATTGGCGGTGATAGACAGGGAGCATGGACAGAGCCGAAATGGCGGCAAGGGCCAGCCATGCTCGCTCAGGGGTGGCGCGGGTGCGCAGCGTGATCCAGGCCCAGACCAGAAGCAGCGGCGCGCACAACAAGTAAGTCAAAGGGTTGTAAAAGCTGGGATCGTCCTTCAAGACGCTGAGCAGAGTCTGCAGGCTGACCACCATGGCGAGCGAGTGAGCGCTGATGGAGCTGGGGCCCGGATCGTTGAGATCGCCGCGCGCCGAAGCTTCGACCAGGTTGGCATGCAGTTCCTGTATCCAGTTCGGCGCGATGTGCCAAACCCACAAGAACGCGGGTGCTGCGACCAGGAGCACAATGAACAAGGTTTGAAGCGCGCGTTTGCGATGGACTCCGCCGGCAAGCAGGAAATAGAGCCATACCAGCCCTGCGTCATGGGGCTTGAGGAGCAGGCTGCCGGCCAGGCAACAGACGCCGGCGAGTGCGAAGCGGTCTTTCAAGAAGCACCACGCGGCCACCAGGCAGAGGCTGATCGCGATGCCCGCCACATTGCCGATGATCAGCACCACTTCACTGTTCACGAGGACGAGGCAGACCAGTGCACCGCTGAGCACGGGCGCGAAGCCGGAGCCAAGATTCCAGATGAGACAAGCGGCAAAGATGATGCTCGCGGCCATGATGGCCATCCAGAGCACGTGTGCCGGCGCCCATGCCAGCAGAGCGAAGGGGACCATAAGGAACAAGGTGGTGGGAAGGTTGATGCAGACCAAAACGGCGCGATGAACGGAACGTGAGATATCCGGATCGGCTGGGAACTTGCCGCCCTCCTGTTCATAGAGGCGCAGAATTTCGCCCTTTTGGTAAGGGTCATGGTGCTGCATGACGGACCGGGCGCCGTAATAGACCGCCTTGAAGTCCGACATGGGGCCGGGAGCAACGCTCTCCAGGGCGACGCCGAGGAACAAAAAGACGAGACATCCCAGCAGCAAAAGCAAAAGGCCGTCGCGCCGTGCGCCATTCATCTTGCCGGTTATGCTTTCATGACCGGCGCAGGGGATTCCATGCCGTCGAAGGGATGTTCGAGCGAAGGACTCTGCGGCGTCAACAACTCGGAGCCGGATTCGGTGATGAGCAAGTCGTCCTCCAGGCGAACGCCGAACTCGCCCCGAATGTAAATGCCGGGCTCGTCGCTGAAGAGATTGCCGGCCTGGAGGCGCGGGCTGCGGTCATCGCCGAACATGTCGTTCTTCACCAGGTAGGGCCACTCGTGCATGTCCATGCCGATGCCGTGGCCGACGCGATGCGAGAAGTAAGTGAAGCCGGGCCCGAAGCCTCCATCGACGATGACCTTGCGCGCGGCCGCGTCCACATCGCTTGCGGGAATGCCCGGACGGGCTGTCTCGACGGCCGCGGCTTGCGCGCGGTGCACGAGGTCGAAGACGCGCTTCATCTTGTCCGTTGCTTTGCCCAGAACGAATGTGCGCGTGATGTCCGAGGTGTAGCCTTCCACTTCGCAACCGTCGTCGAGCATCAGGATGCTGCCTTCGCGCAATGTCTGCGACTGGCGCGAACCGTGGGGCGACGCGGTGAACTCGTCAATGTTGAGGCTGGCCTCGCCTTCGAAACCGACCCGCTTGTAGGCTGCCGCAACTAGAGAGTGAACATCGCCAGTGGTCATGCCCGGGTGCAACGACTCGGCCACAGCGCGGTAAACGAGCAGCGTGGCGCGGCAGGCCAGGCGCAGGCACTCGATCTCGTGTGCGTCTTTGATCATGCGGCAGCCGGCCGTGACGGGCGAAGCGCTGACGATGGTCAGGTGCGGGTTGGCGGCGCGAATGCCCTCGGCGAAGACGAACTTCATGTTTTCGTCAAGGCCGACGGTGCCCGCCGAGAGGCCGCGGTCGGCGAGTCCCTTGCCCAGCGCAGCGAAGGGGCTTTCGTCTTCCTGCCACACCAGCACATCGGCGTCTTTGCCGAACGGTCCGGCGTCAAGCAATTCGCGCGCGCGGCCTTCTTCGAACGCGGGGCACACCACGAAGGGCTTGGCTTTGGCGGGCATCACCAGCGCCCACAGCCGCTCACCGCCGTTGAGACGTAAATCGGCGAAATAAACGGACGAGGTGGTAGAGTTGGCCAGCACGATGGCATCGATCTTGGTTGCGGCCATCAACTGCTGGGCGCGCGCAATGCGGGCCAGACGCTCAGCGTTGGTGAAGGGCCGCGCTTGCCCGGAGAGCACTGGCAATGCGGCGATTGGTGCGGGGATTGCCGCGGAGGACTCCCGCGGTTCGCCCTGTTCGGCTGAGAGTGCAGAAGGAAGAGTTGCTCCGAGGGAGAGCGCTGCAGATGCGCCAAAAAAGCCGCGACGGGAAAGCAGATGGCTGGAAGGCATGATCCTCCGAAGGGAAGTGCGAATGCTGGTGTCTTCAAGAGTAATGCTTCACGCCCCGCACCCGCAGCGGATTTTGGGATGAGTCAGATCTGCCCTGCGCTTGGGTGCGCTTGGATTCCAGGGGTGCGAATTCCGCCGCGGTGAGAGAATTACGTCATGGCGCTAGTGTTCACCACTTCCTATCTCGAAGATTCACGCGCGGTATTCCGCTATTACAAGCTGCTGGCCGAGCGCGCCATGGCGCAGGTGACAGACGAGCAACTGACGACAGCAGTCGATGACGAATCGAACTCGATTGCCATCATCGTGAAACACATGACCGGGAACATGCGATCGCGCTTTACCGAGTTCCTGATCAGCGATGGAGAGAAGCCGGACCGGCGGCGGGACTCGGAGTTTGTCGATCCGCCGGCGGAGCGCGCGGCCTTGATGGAGTGGTGGGAAGCCAGCTGGGCCTGCGTGTTTGACGCATTAGGCCCGCTTAGCGACGATGACCTGAGCCGGACGGTGACCATTCGCGGCGAGCCACACTCGGTGATGCAGGCCATCAACCGGCAGGTGGCTCACTACTCTTACCATTGCGGGCAGATTGTGCTGCTGGCCAAGCACCTCGGCCACGCTTCATGGAAGCCATTGAGTGTACCGCGGGGTCAATCAGAGGAATTTAACCGGCGCGTGCGCTTGGGCGAAGCAAGCCAACGGTAGGGCAGGGATATCCGTGTCGTCGATTCCCAGGTCTCAGATGCGAGACCTGGGGCACCCAGCTTCTATCCCTTAGCCGTTCAGTTGTTCTTGCAGCTTGTTCAACGTGCGGTGCAGGTCTTTGTCTTCGCGGCGCTGCTCGTCGATTTTGGCGATCGAATGCATCACCGTGGTGTGGTGCTTATTGCCAAACTGGCGGCCAATTTCCGGCAGGCTGGCTTCGGTCATCTGCTTGGCCAGGTACATGGCGATCTGGCGCGGCACGACGACGTTGCGGGAGTTGTTCTTCTGCTTCAGATCGGAGACGCGCATGCCGAACTGCTCGGAGACGGCGCGCTGAATGGCCTCAATGGTGATCTTGCGCACCTGCATGTCGATGAACTGCTTGAGGCATTGCTGCGTCGAGGCCAGCGTGATCTCCATGCGGTTGAGCTGGCACCAGGCGATCAAGCGAACCAAGGCGCCCTCAAGCTCGCGCACGTTGGTGCGCACATTCGAGGCTACGAAGAGGGCAACGTCGGTGGGAAGCTGAACCTGCTCGCTCTCCGCCTTCTTCTGCAGGATGGCGACCTTGGTCTCAAGATCGGGCGGCTGAATGTCGGCGATCAATCCCCACTCGAAGCGCGAGCGAAGACGGTCTTCGATTTCCGTAAGCTCCTTGGGTGGACGATCGGAAGCGATGACGATCTGCTTCATGCTCTCGTGCAGAGCGTTGAACGTATGGAAGAATTCTTCCTGCGTGCGCTCCTTCTGGGCGATGAATTGAATGTCGTCGATGAGCAGCACATCCACGGTGCGGAAGCGGTCACGGAAGCTGGTCATGCGATCGTTGCGGATGGAAGTGATCATCTCGTTGGTGAATTTCTCCGCCGAGATATAGGAGATGCTGGCCATGGGCTGGCGGCGTTTCACTTCGTGGCCTATGGCATGCATCAGGTGGGTCTTGCCCATACCGACGCCGCCATACAGGAAGAGCGGGTTATAAGCGCGCGAGGGCCGCTCGGCGACAGCCAGGGCCGCGGCGCGGGCAAACTGGTTTCCGTTGCCGATGACAAAGCCTTCAAAGGTATAGCGCTGGTTGAGCTGCGCTGCTGTCGACCAGTCGAACCGCTCTTGCTGCGGAGCGCGCGCAGGCGGAGGTGGCGGGGCGGTGGGGGCATGCGCGGGCAGCGGCGGGAAGCCGCCATCGCGGCGCTGCGGAGGAATGGAGGGGTCCTCCTCGGCGGTGACGAAGCTGACCTCGTCGAAGTCCAGCGACTGCAGGTCGATGGCTTCCTGAATCAGATCGCCATACTTGTCGCCGATGTGCTGGAACTCGGGCGAAGGCACGCGCACATAGAGGATGCGGCCGGCAGCGTGACTGTAGCGTGTTGGTTTAAGCCAGGTCTCGAACGATTGCCGGATGACCTTCTTTTCGAGGGCGGAGAGAATTTGTATCCACGGATTGAGCACGGTCGGAGTAGTAGATGTTGCAAATGCCATTGAGTTGGATCCTTGCCTGCGTCGCCTATTGAATGCCGTAAACGTTCATCCATGAAATTCGGACAATGGTTATCTGTCGACGCAAAGCCATGGCTTTGCGCCCATCTGCTCCCGGCCAAATGCTTGGTTGCCGATGGTCTGCCCCGGAACTTTTGAGCTTGGGGCGTGGATGAAACAGTTACGAGGGACGCTCGAAAACTTTTCTTGAACGGTCCCGATAGTAGCACATTTGGAGATCGTTGCAATGACTCATTCACACAACTTTTGGACACCTTCTGAGAGTTGCACCACGGCTGGTGAAACTCAACGAGTCCTCGCTCCGATCAATGGTGCGACTCGTAAACTAGATTACCAGAGTCACGCATTCTTGCAGCGATTTTGAACCACCAGACTCGCATTTGTCTTGGTTCGATGCAGGGTGTGCCTCAGATCGATGCTTGGGCAAACAAACTGCATGAAACGGGCCCTGGAACGGGCCGGGCTGGATTCAAATCTCAACCTGAGGTATACTAAGACCTTGCCGTCAAGGCTCAGAATTTCCATGCATTAGCATGTACTAGAGGAGCGCATTTTCATGCCCAAGCGCACATTTCAACCGAACCGCCGCAAGCGCGTTAAGACGCACGGATTTCGCGCGCGAATGAAGACCAAAAGCGGCGCAGCCGTGTTGAGCCGCCGCCGCGCCATTGGCCGCAAGCGGGTGGCCGTGAGCGCTGGCTTCCGCGACTAATCGGTGCCTGGCGTTGATGCTGGCGCCCGAGCAGGCGGAGCCGATCTTCTCCAACACCAGCTGCGCCTCCCCGCATTCGCGCACCTCGCCGCTCGGCACTGGGTCACTTACATGACCGGCCCTCCCCGCTTTGACCAGCGCTTCCCTCTGCAATCACCCGACTTTGGGGACGCGCCGCAAACGCAATCCAACTCGACGAGCCGGCTTCAATCATTGACCGGAGCGCGTCTGCGCAAGCACGCCGACTATCAGCGCGCCTACGCGGGCAGCCGCAAGCGCCAGTCGGCATCGATGAGTTGGTTTCTTGCCGCGCAGACTGCTCCGTTTGCCGGGGCGGCATTACCGGAGGGCCCACGCGTGGGGCTGACGGCGGGAAAAGTGCTGGGCAAAGCGCATGATCGAAATCGCATCAAGCGGCGCATGCGCGAGGCGCTTCGGCGTCACGTGGACATGCTTCCCCAGGGATTCGATCTGATACTGCACCCGCGGCGCGTTGTTCTCACCCTCGAATTTTCGAAACTTGAGGCGGAGATCGTGCGTATCCTTCAGCAGGCCAGAACAGAGGCAGCTCGCAGGCTGCACCAGGGGTCTGGACCTGATGGTCGCAAGGCCGTATGACACGCTTTCTACTCGCCACGCTCGCCTTCTACAAACGCTGGCTTTCGCCCGCCGTGCATGTATTGGGCCCCGGCGGCTGCCGCTACTTGCCCACCTGTTCAGAATACGCGGCGGTGGCGATTGTGCGATTCGGACCAATCCGCGGAACGGGAATGGCCTTGTGGAGGCTGCTTCGCTGCCATCCCTTCGCGCGCGGAGGACTCGACGAGGTACCTCCAAGCCTTTGCCGGGCCCGGCAGCACGCTATTTCACCCCACGAACCGTTACGATAGAACAAGCAGTGGCCTGACGGTCGCTTGCCCCGAGCGCCTTAACAGGCTCTAGACGACAAGGAAGTCTTCTTTGGCAGAAATTCGCAATCCCAATCTTCAAACGCAGGGTCCCGGCGGCGGCAGTGGTGGAGGAGGCGGCGACATGCGCACCACTATTGGCTTCGCCGTGCTTTTGCTGGTGGTTCTTCTCGGCTACCAATATTTCTTCAAACCCAAGCCGGCGGAAAACTCCACGCCTGCACAAACCCAATCACAGGCGCAATCTCCGGCGTCAACCCAGCAAGGAACGAATCAAAGCCAGGCGGGCGGCGGCCCGGCTGGAGGCCCAGCGGCGCAGGCTTCCGCCGGCGCGCCATCAGTGGCCGCGGCGATGGAAACGCAGACCACGGTGGAGAACGAGCTCTACAAGATCGTGTTTACGAACCGCGGCGCACAGGTCAAAAACTGGATCCTGAAGAAGTACAAAGACACGGCCGGGAAGCCGCTGGATATGGTGCAGCCCCAGGCCGCGGCGCAGTTTGGCTTTCCGCTCTCCTTATTTACCTATGAGCCGGCGCTCACGTCACAGCTGAACCAGGCGCTCTACCAGGTCACGTTCGAGGGAGCGCAACCCTCCGCCACCGGAGTCGTGGTGGCTCCCGCGACGGTCACATTCCACTACGCGGCCAACGGCCTGGATGTGGTCAAAACCTTCCGTTTCAATTCGAGCTATGTGATCGACATCGAGGCCCAGGTGCTGCGCAACGGCGTTCCGGTGCGTTCACTGCTTGAATGGCCGGCGGGTCTTGGCGACATGGAAGAGTTTCTTCCCTCGTCGATTACGCGAAGCCAGATTCGGACGCAGTCGTACTTCGCCTGGTCGCTTGACGGCAAGCAGGATTACGTGGCGGCGGCGAAAGTCAGCGGCAACGCCACGCTCGACCAGCCTTACTCGTATGCGGCCATCACCGACCTCTACTTCACCTCCGCATTTCTGCCCGACGATCCCGCCCACACTTCGGTAGTCACACTGCACAACAGCATCAACCTGCCCACAGACCTGAGCGACCCCAACAGTCAGAAGAAGCCCGCCGATGTGCTGGGCCTGGCCGTTGGCGACACCAGCGGCAACACTCGGCTGCGCCTGTTTGCCGGACCGAAGGCGATGGACGTGCTGGCTTCTATCCACGCCACGGGCGCAGATGGCAAGCCGACGGGACCGTCGCTGCAGCCGCTGATCCAATTCGGCTGGATGACGATTCTGGCCACACCTCTCTATTGGGTACTGCGCTTCCTCAACGAGCACGGCGTTCCCAACTGGGGCTGGGACATCATCATCGTCACGGTGGTCGTCAATCTGCTGATGCTGCCCACACGGCTGATGATGATGAAGTCGTCGCTGAAGATGATGCGCATCCAACCCAAGGTTGATGCCCTCAAACGAAAGTATGCCCATCTCAAAGTGAGCGACCCCAAGCGCGCCGAGATGAACACCGAGATGATGGCGCTCTACAAGCAGGAGAACGTCAACATGTACGGCGGCTGCCTGCCCTTGCTCATCCAGATGCCGCTGTTTTTCGCCTACTATCGCGTGCTTGCTAACGTAATTGAACTTCGCCAGGCACACTGGTACTGGCTCACCGATCTCTCGGTCGCCGACCCGCTGCACATTCTGCCCATTCTCATTATTGGCAGCATGTTCCTGGTGCAGTTCATCACGCCGTCGCCGGGCATGGACCCCAACCAGCGGCGCATGATGGCCATCATGATGCCGGTGATCTTCGGCTTTTCCATGTGGCACTTCGCGTCGGGCCTGGCGCTCTACTGGGGCACCGGCAACGTGATCAACCTCGGCATTCAGCTGGCCATCAACAAGTCGAAGATGGGCCAGGAAATGCATGCCATCGCCGCTAAGCGAGCCGCCAAGAAGCTGGGCGGAGGAAGCGGTCCCAAGACAATTGCGGGCAAGCGCTAGACCTGCCTTCGTTGAATCAAGTAGAGAAAAGGGGACGGGCTTCGGTCAGTCCCCTTTTCATTTTGACTGCACTTGCTGGCTCAGGCGGCGGTGAGCGGCTGATCCGCTGGCGGGCGCACCGCATGCTTGATTGAAGGCTCGCAATAGCCTTCATCGGCGAGGTGGCGTCCCATCTGCGCGTAGAGCGCCGGATCGCTGGGCTGCCATGTGCCCAAGCCATCGACATAGCGGTTGTACATACAGAAGGCCGCGGCAATGAGCACGGTATCGTGAATCTCCAAATCGGTCGCGCCCTGCTTGCGCGCAGCTTCGACATCGGCTGAAGTCACCAGCTTTCCATCCTGCTGAACCTTTCCGGCAATGACAAGCAGGGCTTTGAGCTTGTCGCTGATGGGCGCGGTTTGAAAATCGGCCTTCACTTGCTTCACCACAACTTCATCGCCAAGGTGACTGGCGGCTGCGGCGCCGTGACTCAGCTGGCAGAACTGGCAATTGTTGCGCGACGAGACGAACGTGGCGATCAGTTCGCGCTCGCCGGGCGAGAGCGAACTCGGCTCATGCAGCAGGATGTGGGCCAGTTGGCGCATGGGCTTGGCCGTCTCGGGACGATAGGTGAATCCGGCACTGATGCCGGGAAAGCCTTGGGGCAGATCGATGTGCGGCATTTCTTCTCCTTCATTTCTTTGCGCAGAATGCGACTCGGCAGACAGCGCGAGGTCTGTGCTATCCCACCCTAGCGACAGAAACAAGTGCGTCGCGAGGGTGGGGCACCCAACTTCCCAGCTACCTTAAGCATGAGCATGGGTGGCTTCGGCGTGGCTAGCAAGATACTCTTCGCTGACGGTTACATAGCCATCGCGGGCCACACGCCGGCCGCGTTCGCGGTAAAGGGCGTCGTCGTCGGGCTGTTCGGTGCCGAGTCCATCGACGTAACGGTTGTACATGCAGAAAGCGGCGGCGATCAGCACTGTGTCGTGGATCTCCAGATCGGTCGCTCCCAGCTTGCGTGCTGCGTCTACATCCGCCGCGGTCACCAGCTTGCCGTCCTGCTGGACTTTTCCCGCAATCGTGAGCAGCGCCTTGAGCTTGGGACTGATGTCGGCCTGCGTGAAGTCGGTTTTAACCTGCTTCACGAGCGCCTCGTTGCCGTTGAGATGGGCTGCGGCGATGGCTCCGTGGATGCTGTGGCAATAGTGCGTGCAGTTGCGGCTGGATACGTAGGTTGCAATCAGTTCGCGCTCGCCACGAGTCAGCGTGCTGGGGCCGGTGAGCAGCACTTCAACGAGCGCATTCAGCGGCCGCGCTGTCTCTGGTCGGAAGGCCATGGCGCCGCGGATGCCGGGAAGATCGGAAGGAAGTGGGATATGAGGCATTTCTTCTCCTTTGCAAATTCTTTGCGTGTGAAGCTCGATAGGGATTTGGGAATCTGAATCTGTTCTAAGAGTGTCAGGATAACTCGGTTGTGGCGGAGATTACCGGGGACGCGTGACTGGTGCGCAGCAGGAGCCAGCGAACGGGCAAGCCGGCCAGAACCACGGCCGCTCCCAACAGCGAGGGCCACAAGCTATGCATCAGCAACATGACGGCGAGCAGTCCGCTGCCGACGAGGAAGACGACGGGCGCCAGCGGAAACCACCAGCGCTTGACTGGCTCAGGGCTGCGGAAAAGCGTGGCCGCGGTGAGCGCCAAAAAGACGACCGCGGAAAAGATAATGAAGGCCAGGATGCGGTCGAATGCGCCCAGGGCCAGGACGGCGAGGGCCGCGCCGGTCTGCAGAAGCACGGCGTTGGCCGGGGAACCGAATCGCGGATGGAGCCGGGCAAAGAATGCCAGCGGACCTGAAGCCGCGCCAGCGCCTTCCTCGCGGGCCAGCGCATAGGTTACGCGGGGCACCGCCATGCTCAGCACCATGAGGCCGCCCAGCACACACAGCAGCACGCAGGCGGAGAGCACGCGGCCGCCCTGGGCTCCGAATAAGGCCTGGCCGAACTGCGCCACAAAGGCGGTGTTGTTCTGGATCTGTTCCATGGGGACAACCGCGACAAATGCGAAGCTGACCAGGAGATAGACAGCCGTTACGATCAGTACGCCGACGGTGAAGGCAATAGGCAAATTGCGGCGCGGGTTGCGCACATCGCCGGCTATCTTCCCTGCTTCCCACCACCCCCCGAAGCAGAAAAACGCACTGATGGCGGCGCCGGCAATTGCGCCCACGAGCGGGTCGGAGCCGGCACGGCGTAGCGTCAGCGGGGACATGTTGGCGAAGCTCGCATGTCCGGAGACCAGCGCCCAGCCCACCAAGCCCACTAACACCGGAACCTTGAGCCAGTTCAAGGTGGTCATGAAGCCGCTGGAAAGCCGTGTGCCGGCGAAGTTGAGCGCGCCCAGCACCAGCAGAATCAGTGCCGGCAGTGAACTGGCGAGCCATGCAGGAAGAGCAACAAGCGACTGCACGTAGGGCACCAGGCCTACACACAATGCCGCGGCTACGCCGGGATACATCACCACTGCGGCCATCCAACCATAGAGGAAGGCCACGCGTCGGCCAAAGCCCTGGCGCAAATAAACGTATTCGCCGCCCGCCTGCGGAGATCGTACAGCCAGCTCCGTAAAACAGAGCGCGCCGGCCAGGGTAAGCAGCGCCATGCCGCACCATACCGCGCCCAGCAACGCGGGGGAGCCGAGCGACCTGGCCATTCCTGCCGGCGTCAGGAAGATGCCCAGCGAAATGGCCTCGCCGGTGACCACGGCGGTCGCGGCCCATACGCCCATCTGCCGCCCGCCGCCCTCGCCAGCGCTGGACCTGACTCCGTCACTCCGGGTTCCGTCAGTCCCGACTTCATCACTCCCAATTCTTTCACTCATTGCCCGCCAATCCTACGCAGAGGGTTCGAGACACGCATCGGCCATTGGGTGGAGGGGTCTAGGCTACAGCGATGTTGATTGGCCTCGGCCCGCATGCGCCTTCCCTCTCGATGAATCCCTGCCCATTAGTGTATCGTCCAATTCGTATGGCAACCGCAAGCAAGGCTCCCTTAAGCAGCGCTCCGCGCCCCGCGCCCGAGGCGGAAGAGCTTTACCGCCGCTGGCTCCAGTTTCTTGATGACGAGTTCACCCGGCACAGCTCCGCAGAGCGCCGCGCGGAGATTGTCCGCGACCAGCTTTATCAGCTTTATCTGGGCCGGCCGCACGGGGGCAAGCTGAACCTTACGCTGACCAGCGAGCTGCCAGGAAATATTCTCGGCCTCTCGCTCGACCCGGCCAACGTGACCCTCGATGCCGAATACTCTTCAGACATTGACCGCGAGCTCTATGCCCAGCGCAAGCCTCTGTTGTGGTTCTGGCAGATGTTCGACCGATCGCCGATCGGACTGAATCTGTGGCTCGGACTTCGTTTCCGCTGCATGCTCGGCCGTCACATCTTTGCAAGCGTGGGCAGCAGCGTGAAGATTTATCACGGTGTTGACCTCTTCTACGGCTACAACCTGAAGATAGGAGACGGCGTCTCCATCCGGCAGGGCGCGCTGCTGAACGATCGCGGCGGCATTACCATCGGCAACCGCGTGGTCATCGGCTCATTCGCGCGCATTTTCTCCCACTCCCACGCGCCGGACGACTACGAAAGAGTGACCCGAGTGCCGACGGTGATCGGCGATGGAGCGCGGATTGCCAGCCACGCCATTGTTCTTGGCGGCCAAACAGTCTCTCCGGGCGAAGCTGTCGGCAGTTTTCCAGAAGACCGATTCTGAGAAGCAAGACCGGGCCTGAGAAAGCGAGTTCGCGTGCTAACCTGAGCTTTCCAGCACTGAATCAGGCCTCGGGGAGAGTGGTTTGCAACAGTCCGACTTCATCAAAGCCATATTCGAGTTTGTGATTCTCATCTTCTCGCTCTGCGTGCATGAGTGCGCACACGCCTGGACGGCGTCGTATCTGGGCGACCAGACGGCGCGGTTGCAGGGGCGCGTGACGCTCAACCCGGTGTATCACGTGGACCCGGTGGGAACGCTGCTCTTTCCTGGACTGGTGATCTTCGGGCCATTTATCGGGCTGGGCTTCTTCAGCGGGATGCTGGTGGGCTGGGCCAAACCGACGCCGGTAATCACGCGCAACTTTCAGAAGATCCGCCGCGACGATAACCTGACCACGCTGGCGGGACCGGTTTCGAATCTTTTGATCGTGTTCGCCTCGTTCCTGATCTTGACGATCATGTCTCTTGCCGGGCCCGACGCGCACCGCGCGGTGGTCGCATCGTTTATCGGCGCGCTTTCTCCGGGCGGCGCCGCGATGGCGCAGCCGCTGGCGCTTATCTGTAGTCTCGCCATCCTGATCAACCTGATGCTTTTTGTCTTCAACCTCTTTCCGATTCCGCCACTGGACGGCAGCCGGCTGGTGCGCAACATCCTGCCTTATAACGCTATGCAGGCCTATGACCGCATTCCCATCTGGGTCAGCTACCTGATCATGATCTTCGTGGGCGGTTATGTGATGAGGCTGCTGCTCGGGCCGGCACTGATGATCGTCTACCTGGCGCTGCGCATGGTGTAGCCGAGCCTTGGACTTGTCGGCCTGGCCGGGCCGCGGATCCCGCTACAATAGGACGAGCCAGTGTTGAGCTTTTTCATCCTGGAAGCCCGGCCTCACCAAGCCCCATTCTCAACGCTCCATTTTTCGACGCCTCATTTTTTTTGCGCAAGGTTGGAATCGACAAGAAACAATGCCTGAGAACGAAACTTCATCTTCACGGCCGCGGGTTTTGAGCGGCATGCGGCCCACCGGCAAGCCACACCTGGGCAACTATGTGGGCGCGCTGGCCAACTGGGTCAAGCTGCAGGACCAGTTCGAGTGCTATTTCTTCATCGCCGACTGGCACGGCCTGACCACGGACTACGCGGATACCTCGCAGATTGTCGCCAACACGAAAGACGTGCTGCTGGATTTCCTGGCCGCCGGACTCGACCCGGAAAAGAGCGTGCTGTTTCTTCAGAGCCGAGTGTTGCAGCACGCCGAGCTTACGCTGCTGCTGGGCATGATTACGCCTATCGGGTGGCTGGAGCGGGTGCCCTCGTATAAGGAGCAGCAGGAAAACCTCTCCAACAAGGATCTGTCGAGTATCGGGTTCCTTGGCTATCCGCTGATGCAGGCTGCGGACATTCTTATCTATCAGCCGCAGTTTGTTCCTGTGGGCCACGATCAAGCCGCGCATGTGGAGCTGACGCGCGAGGTGGCGCGGCGCTTTAACAACTTCTACAAGCTGGATGGTCGCGAGGTGCTGCCCGAGCCGCAGGTGCTTCTCACCCGCTCTCCCAAGCTGCCGGGAACCGACGGTCGCAAGATGTCCAAGAGCTACGGCAACACAATTCTGCTGACCGATTCCGAGCCGGTTGTGCGGCAGAAGCTGAAGACCATGGTCACCGATCCGGCACGGGTTCGCCGCACTGATCCGGGCGATCCGGACAAATGCCCGGTCGGCGACCTACATAAGGTGTTCTCGACGCCGGAGACATTGAGCAAGGTTTACGAAGGCTGCCGGTCAGCGGGGATCGGGTGCATCGAATGCAAGGGCTGGGCGGCCGACGCGCTGGTCGAGGTGCTGGCGCCGATTCAGGAGCGGCGGGCCAACTTCACCGAGCGCCAGGCGGAGGAGATTCTCGAAGACGGGACAAACCGGGCACGCATCCGCGCCGAACAGACCATGGTTGAGGTTCGGACCGCAATGCAGTTGATTCCCAAGGCAACGGGAGAAAACTAGACCGGGCACGACCAATATCCTGCCAGCCCACCCTAGCGACAAAAACAAATACGTCGCGAGGGTGGGGCACCCGGACCGTTCGGCTAGTCGCAATGATTTCACACACAAGCTAGAGGCAGAACGAGAAGCGTTGACTGAGCAAAGTTCCAATCCGGAGATGGTTCAAGACCCTGCAGCATCGGCTTCACCACTGCGAGTTGAATCCATTGCAACGCAGGCAACGGCTGACGACAAGGCTGCGGCCAGAGCGGCCGCGCGGCAAAAGAAGCTGGACGAGAGCGCGGAAGAGTCGCCGTTTTCTGTCAGCGTCGGACAGCTCTACGATGGCCCGCTGGACCTGCTGCTGGACCTGATCCGCAAGCAGGACATCGACATTTACGACATTCCCATCGCCAAGATCACGGCGCAGTTCCTGGCCTATGTGAACCAGTTGAAGGCCACCGACGTCGATGTGGCGGGCGAATTTATCTACACGGCTTCCCTGCTCATCCACATCAAGAGCAAAATGCTGCTGCCGCGCGCTGCCGCAGGCCCCGAGGAAGCAGCCGAAGATCCACGCCGCGAGCTCGTCGAAAGGCTGCTGGAGCACGAGCGCTTCAAGAACGCAGCGCAGATGCTGCAGCAGAAGCAGATGCTCGAGGCAGCCACCTGGACCAACCCCGGCATACGCGAGTTCAAGGACGATGCAGAGGCAGATCCGGAGATCGCGGCCGACACGGTCGATCTAGTGCGCATCTTCCGCGACATCCTCGACCGGGCGCGCAACCGGCCGGTGCTGAATATGGAAGAGGACGCCGTCACAGTCGGCCAGATGATCCGCTTCATCGGCCGGCGCCTCAACCTCGAAGACAAGCCCGTTTCGCTAAGCCGCCTGCTCAGCCACACCCACTCGCAGCGCGCGCTGATCGCCACCTTTCTCGCCCTGCTTGAACTGGTTCGTTTGCAAGCCATCCTGCTGCGCCAGGACCGCGCCTTCAGCGATATCTTCATCAAGAAGCACGCCAGTTTCGACGCCGTCATGAACGAAGGGCTTGCCGACGCACGCGACGACTGGCGCTAGTCTGCCGTTATAACTTATGTTATAATCTGGGTTGAGGAGCCTTGTTATGCCCACCAGCACCAAGATCATTGCCATCGGCAACTCGGCGGGAATCATTTTGCCCAAGGAAACCCTGGCGCGGCTGAATGTGCAAAAGGGCGACACGCTCTATGTGGCCGAGGGTCCGCAGGGCATTCGGCTGATTCCGTTCGACCCGGATTTCGCGACGCAAATGGAAGCGGCGCGCGAGGTGATGCTGGAGAATCGGGACGTGCTTCAGCAGCTCGCGGAATGAGCGAACCAGTCTGGGTTAGACAGGATGTGGTCCTCGCCATGCACGAGGAGTCGCTGCTAATGCATGGCGGACCGGAAGGTGTGCGTGATCTGGGGTTGCTGGAGTCGGCTCTTGCTCGCCCGAAGAATCTTCTCGCCTATGCAAACCAAGCCCCAACGCTTGCCCAACTGGCGGCGACGTACGCCAAGGGGATTGTTGCCAACCATCCGTTTGTCGACGGAAACAAGCGGACTGCATTCATTGTTTCGGTTACATTTCTGCGCTTGAACGGGCTTCGTCTGACCGCGACAAAGGAGGATAGAGTCCGTGCGTTTTGGAAACTGGCGGCGGGCGAAATCACCGAGGCCGAGTTGGCTGATTGGTTTGCAAAGAACACCTCTGTTCTTTAGATCTGTCGCTGGGCGCACACATATTCTCGCTACCTCCCGATTCGAGATATATTCCCAGTCCCATGCGATTCAGTGACTAAAGTGCACTGGAACCGATGCGGCATTCTGCCGATAGACCTCGCTGGAGGTCCGCATGGCGACATCCGCTCCAAACGCAACTGAACATCCATCCTCACTGCCGGCCTGGGCAGGCGAGCAGCGCTATGTGGCTCGGCAGCCGATTCTCGACCTCAATGGGCATGTGCACGGCTACGAACTGCTGTTCCGCAGTACAGCCGAAGCCGTTCTCAGCCCGGATCTATCCGTGAAGCCGGGCTCCGACGTGAATCCAGGCGTCCCGGCGACCTCCGCCAGGCTGTCGCGGACCACGGCCGATGTGGCGGCACGAACGATGCTCGATAATGCGGTGATCTTCGGGCTGGAGTGGCTCACCAACGGCTTGCCGGCCTTCGTGCGTTGCAGCCTGGAGACGCTCAACGAAGACCTTGTGCTCGTTCTCGCGCCGGAGAAAACGGCGTTGGCGATCCCTGCAACTCTGGAATTCAGCCCCAAGCTGGTCGACTCCTGCCGCAAGTTGAAGGCGCGTGGCTTCCGCCTGGCGCTGGAGGACTTCACATGGAGCCCCGAATGGCGGCCGCTGGCAAATATCGCCGAATACATCCGTGTGGATTTCAACCGATTTGCCTCTGCCGAACGCCAATACCTGCAAAGTCTTCAAGGCGCGTCGCCCGCCATGGTGGCGAAGAACGTGGAAACGCAAGACGACTACCAAAAGGCTTGTGCCGAGGGATTTAAGCTCTTCCAGGGCAGCTACTTCTGCCACCCGGTCTTGCTCAAGAAGCAGAAGCTGCCTGCCAACCGCCTGCTGCACTTCGACATCGTCCGCCAACTGCATCACGATCCCATCGATATCCGGCAGGTGAGTCAGTTGGTCCTGCGCGATCCCTCGTTGACCTATCGGCTGCTGCGCATGGCCAACTCGCCCCTCTACGCGGTTCAGCAGGAAGTGCGCTCGATCGAGTCGGCGATCTTGATTATTGGCGAAAACGCCTTCCGCCGCATGGTTTCTCTCGCGGTGCTGACCGAATTCAGCAACGAAGCGCCACCGGAAATCCTTCAGATGGCCCTGATCCGCGCCCGTTTCTGCGAACAGGCGTCGAAATTATGCGGACTCGATTCGTCGGAACAATACCTGCTGGGAATGTTCAGCCTGGTGCCTGCGATGCTGCGCCTGCCGATGGAAGAGCTCACCCCCTCATTGCCGTTGCGCGCGGAGATTTGCGAAGCTTTGCAGGGTGCACCCAATCCCGAGCGGGCGCTGCTCGGTTGGCTCGAATGCTATGAACGCGGGGATTGGGAGATGGTTGACGCGATGATGCAATCCAGTTCCGTGAACCGGGAGAAATTTTTGCAATGCTATGCCGACAGCGTTGTCTGGGCAAGAACGGCGCTCCGTTCCGCGGTTTGACGGCAGGCTGTAAGGCCACCGTCGATGCCATGGGCAATCGGGATTAAAATCCCGGCCTACCGTCCTGAACGAGTTTCTCAGCGGCCATGTGAAGTCGCAGCCTGGGCCCTCTTCCCATCCCGCTTCCCGTGCAGCGCCGTCCCCATCCAAATCCTTTCAAAACAAATCATCCCATCAAATTCATCGCCCTTTCATCTGGTTCCTATATCCATGGATGAGCCCGGCATTTGCCTCCCCACGCGTCGCCGAGTAGACTTCTATTTCACTTCTGGAGCCGTTGCATGTCCGATGTTGCGACAACCGTCCCTGGCCGCCCACCCGCCGCCGACCTGCTGAACAAGAAAATGAAGAAGTCCCACGCCATGGTCAGTACGGGGGCCGTTCTGATCGCCCTGGTCGTCGGTGTGGGCTTCATTGGCGTGAACATTTCCAAGGACTTCAGCAACGTGACTCTGGGCAGCATCTGGCCCTATCTGCTGCTGATTCTGGCGCTTGCGATTGCGCTGGGGTTCGAGTTCGTCAACGGCTTCCACGATACGGCCAACGCCGTGGCCACGGTCATCTACACCCATTCGCTGGAGCCGAACATTGCCGTCGTCTGGTCGGGAATGTGCAACCTGGCCGGCGTGCTCACCTCGAGCGGCACGGTGGCGTTCACGGTCATTACCCTGCTTCCTGTTGAGTTGATTCTGCAAGTCAGTGCCGGGGCTGGCTTCGCCATGGTCTTCGCGCTGCTGATCGCCGCGATCATCTGGAACCTGAGCACCTGGTGGTTCGGACTGCCGGCGTCGAGTTCGCACACCATGGTGGGCTCCATTATTGGCGTGGGATTGGCCAACCAGTTGATGAATGTCCACTCCGGGACTTCGGGCGTGGACTGGGAACAGGCGACCAAAGTATTCAAGGTACTGCTGATTTCTCCGATCGTTGGTTTCGGCTGCGCGGCGCTGTTGTTCCTGCTGGCGAAGGCGACCATCAAGTATCCGGAGCTTTACGAAGCACCCAAGGGCACCACGCCTCCACCGTGGCCGATTCGGGCGCTGCTGGTTTTGACATGCACCGGCGTCAGCTTCTTCCACGGCTCGAACGACGGGCAAAAGGGCATGGGACTGATCATGCTCATCCTCATCGGGACAGTTCCGACGGCCTATGCGCTCAACCACGCCGTCACGGGCGCCGATATCCAGAAGTTCATCGCCGCGTCAGAGCAGGCTGGGCATGTGCTGGATCAGCACATTGACAAGACCGGCATTCTCGGCGCCGACGCACGAGCCGAAGTGACGGACTACATCCGCACCAAGCAGCTGCAGCCGGACACCGTGCTGGCGCTGCGCGAACTGGTTGAGGATCTGAACCACGAAGTGGCTCTTTACAAGGAGTTCAAGTCTGTCCCGCCGGGCCAGCAGACAAACGTGCGCAACGACATGTACGTGGCCAGCGAGGCCATCCGGCTGATGGAGAAGAGCAAGAATCCGGCGTTTACTCCGGCGGAGACTGCTTCCCTCTCGAGCTACAAGAAAGAAGTCGACAAAGCCACCAAGTTCATTCCGACCTGGGTTAAAGTTGCCGTGGCGTTGGCGCTGGGTATGGGCACCATGGTGGGCTGGAAACGAATTGTGGTCACGGTGGGCGAGAAGATCGGCAAGGAGCACCTGACCTACGCGCAGGGGGCGACCGCCGAACTTGTCGCCATGGCTACGATATTCGCCGCCGACAACTTTGGACTGCCGGTCAGTACGACGCACGTGCTGAGTTCGGGCATTGCGGGAACAATGGCCGCCAATCGCAGCGGGTTGCAGATGTCCACGATTCGCAACATCGCGGCGGCCTGGGTCTTCACGCTGCCCGCGGCGGCGCTGCTTTCCGGGACGCTGTTCTGGGCCTTCCGGCAGTTCAGCAGCTGAATCTCCCGAAGCGGTTGGTTCTCCTTTTGCTGTATAGCGATCAATCCCACCCTAGCCGCAAAAACAAAGACGCGGCGAGGGTGGGGCACCCACCCTTCACACCCATTGTGCGCCGGGAGAGCGGAATTATCTGCAAAAGCGCGGTGGGCTGATTGGGCGTCTGGCGATAATGTAGTGGCTGGTTCGCTCAAGACACGTGCGAAATCCCATTTATAGAACGATGAAAACAAACTACCCTGTCCAAATGGCAGGGTAGTTTGGCGCTCAAATGGATGTGCCATGCGTCCTGGCGGGCTGAGTTCACCTTGGCTCATATCGCCTGAACGGGTGAAGCCAGCCCGATTCCTGGTGATTGAGGAGCCTGACGATGAAAAGATCGCGCATTTGCGTTCATTTTCTCCCGACACTTCTCGGACTGCTTGTTGGCGCAAGCGCGTTCTGTATTCCTGCGTTTGCCGCAAGTGCACCCGACCCGGTGCATGGCGTTTGGGTATGGAAGAGTCCGACCGTCCTCGGAGCGCCCCACGGTGCAGAGGCGCTAAGGGATTTCTGCAAAACCGCAGGCGTGAATGAAGTCTATGTGTCGGTCTCGGCGAGCAGCTTTGCGTCCGAGCAGGAGCATCTGGTCAATCTGATTGCCCTGCTACACGGCGCAAAGATTCGCGTCGAAGCATTGTTTTCGAGCACGGATGCGGATGAAGCGGGGAAACACAGAGACACATTGCTGAGCCATGTCAGCGGAATCGTCGAATTCAATCGGAGACACTCTAAGGATCGATTCGACGGCATTCACCTGGATATTGAGCCGTGGCAACGGCCCGAGAATAAGGGTGCGGGCAATCTTCAATTCCTCGCCGGCCTGGTGGAGGCCTATCGATCGGTTGCAGCGATTGCGGGACCGGCGGGAATGAGCGTGAATGCGGACATCCAGAGCAAGCTGCTCAAAGGCGATCTCAGCCAGCGACAGGCGCTTTTTTCCTCGCTGCCGCGATTCACACTGATGATGTATGAGTTGAGCAATCCTACGGATGGAAAGAGCGCCGAGCAGAAGGCCGAACAAGTTGCGACATCCAGCCAAAAATATCTTGCCATGGCCTACGACGGGCTGAAAAACGATGACTCGGCGAAGATGGCCATCGCACTGCGCACTGCGGATTATGGCGATCTGATGGCGCAGATGCTGGGGAAGCTCGATGATGCGAATCGCGCAGATCCTCACTATCTGGGATGGGCGCGGCATTCTTACAACGACATCTTGCAGGCGAAGCAGTGACCGGCTGTGATTGGAGTGCGACCCAGTTCTTACGGAAGCAAACTTGGCGGGCACGTGCCTTCGGTCTTCCGTGATTCCGATACTGCTCGAGCCTCTTTGTTCGACTCTCGTGACCGTGGCTGTTCAGCAAGATGCGGTTGCTCCAAGTTCCGGAAATTCACCGGCAATTGCAGATTGCCAATAGCCAATGCTTCTCCTACGATGGCAACATCGAAGCGAAGCTTGAGCCCCTGCCGGTTCCGGCATTCCGTGAAGGAGGCGCCATGAACTACACAGAATTGTTGGCATTCCAAGGGCAGCCCAAAAGCGGGGCCGCTCCTCTGGCGGGAGTTGTCATGGGTGCGCCAGGCGAGGTATTCGGCACTACCGCGGGGGGCGGTCACGCTAATTGCGGCACCGTTTATCTTCTGAAGCCGAATGGCATAGCGCAATTCTTCAGCATCCCCGGAGGCAATTTCGGGTCCGCTCCCTACTGCGATCTGGCTGTCGATCTCCATGCAGGAATCCTCTATGGCTGCTGCACCCAGAACGGCAAATTCGGCTTAGGAGTCCTGTTTGCGCTGACTTTGCCGGGTGGCGGGCTGGGAGGAGCAGCGTACCACGTCCTCGTGCAATTCGATGGCTTGACCAATGGAAGCTGGCCTTTGGGCGCCGTGCTCGGCCCTGGGGGGATTCTCTACGGTGTGACCAACGGGGCCCAGGCAACCAACATGACCTTAGGCACTGTATTCAGCTTCAATCCCGCCAACGGGGTGTTTAGCAACCTGCATGTTTTCGCGGGACCTGACGGCGCCGGCCCAAATGCCGACCTGATCTTCGACGCAGCGGGGAATCTTTTCGGCACAACCAATGGGGGCGGTGCAAATGGTGTAGGAACCGTATTTAGCATTTCTCCCAGCGGCAACTTTACCTCATTGGCGTCTTTTCCTGGCGGCCCCGGTGGAGGAAGTTTCCCTGGTGGCGGCGTCGTGGTGGACCCTGCCACCGGCACACTCTATGGCATGACCAATAGCGGTGGAGCGGCGGGGGTGGGAGCGGTCTACAGCTTGTCGCCCAACGGCGTGCTGACCACGCTTCACTCCTTCAACGGAGGAGGGATTCTCACGGACGGCAACTCACCGGTCGGCGGAGTGGTGCTCGACAAATTGAGAGGCTGCCTATACGCCACTGGCCAGTTAGGCGGGGGCCCCACAGGGAATGCGGCGGGGACGGTAATTCAAGTTGCGCTGGTGGCGCCACATCATCTGACCGTGCTCCATACCTTCCTGGATCCAAAGGATGGCGCGTATCCCATCTCTCTCATCGGCGATGCATTGAATCCGATTCGCCTTTATGGAACCACGAACCAGGGCGGAAGCACCAACCTCGGCGTTGTATTCAGAATGGCCTAGGGTCTTGGCTGTTCGTTAGAGCAGGTTAAGTGAGCCTTCAAGGGCATTGGACCTCGGCGGATGATCTTTTTCCGCGACTTGCACAAGGCAGGTGTGCCGGATTGAGCCGCGGGAGGGCTCCGCTTCCGGTACGATACTGGAGGTGCCTATTGCCGAATGAGCCTTAAAGCCAAGCTGGAAGCTGCCATTTACGCCGCGGAGGAGCCGGTCACACTGACCCAGCTCGCCGCATTGTTTGCCGACGACGCCATGGAGTGGAAGGCGGCGCGGGAGTCCACTGCTGGGACCGAGACTTCCGCCGCGGAGGGTGAAGCGTCGCCACTGCTGAATGCGGAGATCGAGGACTCGCAACTCGAATCTCCGTCTGAACTGGCGACTGAGCCGGTCGAATCTGGCGCGCTCGAAGCCGCCCCAGGAGCAAGTGAAGGAGCGACAACAGAAGCGGCTCCTGTTGCCGCGAGCCAAACCGGATCTGCAGGCGAGCCGGGGTCTGAACCGGGATCTGAGCCGGAGTCACAGCGGGAGCTTCTGGCAGACACCGGCCCGGACTCCAACTTGGACGCCAGCCTGAACGCCGACCGGGACGCTGCGAATCCGGCCGGCGCGGAGCCAGCGACCGAAACCGCGGCTGACCCCGAAGCGGAGGCCAAGCGGCTGGCGCGAGCGCGCGACCGCGAGGTGCGCGCCATTCTCAGCGAAATTCTCGCTGAGCTGGTTGCCGACTATGCCAGCGACGACCGCGGCATCGAGATCAAGGAGATCGCCGGCGGATTCCGCATGGCTACCAAGCCGGAGTGTCACGACGCGGCACGCATGTTTGTGAAGAGCCTGAAGCCGGCGCTCAAGCTCTCATTGCCCGCACTGGAAACGCTGGCAGTGATTGCCTACAAGCAGCCGGTGACGGCGCCCGAGGTGAACGAGATTCGCGGCGTGGACTCATCGGGCGTCTTCGGTTCCCTGCTGGCGCGCAAGCTCATCGCTACGGCGGGCCGCAAACAGGTGATTGGGCGGCCCATTCTCTACAAGACGACCAAGGAGTTCCTGCTGCGCTTCGGCCTCAAAGATGTGACCGAGCTGCCTTCGATGGAGGAGTTCGAGAAGATGGCCCAGCTGGAGTTCGACGAGATGGAGCCGGGGACGGAAGCGAGTTCAGCTTCAGAGGCCAGCGAGACCCCGGAAGTCGATGACGAACCGGATGAGCAGGCCTACGGGGCTGACGGCACGGCTGACGTTAAGAAAGCCGCTGAGATTCACGAGCCCAATGCCGGCGAGCCCATTACCGACACAACGGCGGCGCAAGCGGAGTCAAGATCCGCGGACGCCGCGCCTGCTGCGCCTGAATCGGCGCAGGAGCAGGCAGAAACTGAGACTGTCCCCCATGGCTAAGAAACAGAAGCCCAAACCGACAGCGGCGGATTTACCGAGCGCGCCTGAAACGGTGATTGAAGACCCTATCGGGGACGTGATTGACGGCGAAGGGCGCGTGTCGACTGCAGCTGCGGCGGAAGCTGAGATTGCGGCTGCCGAGGACAACGCGCTGCCTGAAGCAGAAATCGATGCGGAACTGACGGCTGAAGGCGAGCCCGAAACCCCGGAGTCCGAAGCCCCGGAGCGCGAAGCCCTGGCTGAGATAGCTCAAGACGAAGCGGCGAGCGATAAGGAAGCGGAGCTTCAAGACACCGAGCCGGAATTCGAATCAAAGCCCCGGCCACCGGCCAAGCTGGAGCGACTGCAGAAGATTCTTGCCGCTGCCGGCGTGGCCAGCCGCCGCAAGGCCGAGGAGATGATTGAGCAGGGCCGCGTGCAGGTCAACGGCAAAGTTGTCACCGAACCGGGCACCAAGGCAGACGCCGGGCGCGACCACATCCGCGTGGACGGCAAGCTGCTTCAGGGGGCCGAGCGGCATCGCTACTTCGTTCTGAACAAGCCGCGGGGATTTGTGACCACGGTCAAGGATCCTGAGGGCCGGCCGACCGTGATGCAGTTCTTCGACAAGATGCGGGAGCGGCTTTACCCCGTCGGACGCCTTGATTACATGAGCGAGGGATTGCTGCTGGTGACCAACGACGGCGAGTTGGCCAACCGGCTGACGAAGGCCTCGGCCGGGGTGGAGAAGACTTACCTGGTGAAGGTGGCCGGGATTCCGACAGAGGGCGAGCTGGACATTCTGCGCGCCGGCGTGGCCATTGAGAAGGGCAAGCCAGGTTCGGACAAGGTGCGAACGTCACCGGCGCGGATTCGCCAGGTGCGGCAGGGTGACAATCCGTGGTATGAAGTGGTTTTGATCGAGGGCAGAAACCGCGAGTTGCGCAAGATGTTCGAGGAGATCGGGCATTTTGTGGAGAAGATTCGCCGCGTGGGTTATGGGCCGCTGATTCTGGACCAGGAGCCGGGCCATCTGCGCGAGCTGGATGCGCAGGAGCTCGATCTGCTGCGCAAGGCTGCGGATGGGAAGTGGAAGACGCCCAAGGCAAAGGAGATTCGCCGTCGCAATATCGTGGATTCGCTGTCGCAGGTGAAGCCGGCCTTCAGGCCACGCGGTGACCGGCCCGCGGCGGGACCAAAAGACTACAAGCCCAAACGGGCTTTTACTGCGGACAAGCCGAATCGGGCTGGATCTGAGCCGGCGAGATCTGGGCGCGGCCAAACCCAGCCCCGAACCTGGCCGGTGAAGCCGGGGAGAGGCGCGACAAAGTTCGGTTCAGGAGCGGAGAGGACTGGATTTGATCGTCCTGCGGACATCCCTCCCGGTCGACAGGTTTGGAGGAAGGATGAACGGGCCGGAACTCCAGGTGAACGGCCGCCGGTGCGCTTTCCCGCCAGGCCAGCCGAGGAAGCGAGGCCTTCGTCGAGCGGCGGCTATCGCGGCAAACCGACTGCGGGACGCCCCTATGCCGTGAAGCCGGCGGGTAAAACCTTCGCAGGCAAACCCAGCGGAGGCAAACCCTTTGCCGGCAAGCCTTCGGCAGGGCGCTCCTTCCCGGCCAAACCAGCGTGGAAGAAGCCCCCGTCGCAGGAATGGCCGCCTTATAAGCGGCCGCCCGCGTCGGGGCCGGAAGCTGCACGCCGCCCTGCGCCTGCGCCGATGGAGGATTTGGGGCCGAGGAAACCCTCGCAGCTGCGCATTGAACCAATCCGCGACACGGATAGGACGAGATCCGATCGGACAGGATCGGGCCGGAGTGGGTCCGGACGGACAGGAACAGGATCGGCTCGAACCGGATCAGGACGTCCAGCATCGGATCGAGCCGCGTTCGGCGCATCCTCTGGCCGCTCGGGCTCGGCGCGGTCGGCTTCGGGGCGGTCGGGCGTGGGACGGTCCAGTTCGGTGCGTCCTTTCCGAGGCGAGGGCGGGCTTGCACGGCCTTTCACGACGAGCAGCGGGAAACCGCGAGCAGGCGGGGCCCGGCCCAGCAGCAAGCCTGGAACACCGGGCGGAAGCTCTTATGGTGGTGCGAGCCGTGCCGGCCAAGGCAGCGGCGGAAATTTGCGGCGCGGGCAAAGCCCCGAAGGGCTCGGGACGCGCGGAGCCGGTCCGGAGGGCCGGGTGAGA
>JBEKVS010000042.1:0-24962 GCA_049513795.1 Occallatibacter sp.
AATGCGCGCCTTGATCTTGTCAGCGTTACGGCTGGTGATCACATTCTCCGTCGCCGCGGGTATCAGAATCTCGCAGTCCGAAACAATCAGTTCTTCGCTCGGCATGGCCTCTGCGCCGCGAAATCCGAGAGTCGTGCCGTTGCGATACTTGTACTCAACCAACTGGTGAATGTCGATGCCGTTGGGATTGCACAGGCCGCCATCCGCCTCTGCGATGCCGACGATCTTGTAGCCTTGCTCCTTCATCAGCCGCGCCGCATTCGAGCCCACATTGCCGAAGCCCTGAATAATCACGCGGCAGCCGTCGACCGGCATGTTCAGGTAGCGCAGGCTTTCGCCGCACACCACCATCACCCCGCGTCCCGTAGCTTCCGTGCGTCCGCGCGAGCCGCCGATATTGAGCGGCTTGCCCGTCACCACGCTGGTCACCGTGTGCCCCACATGCATGGAGTAGGTGTCCATGATCCATGCCATGGTTTGCTCGTTGGTGTTCACGTCAGGCGCGGGAACATCTTTCTCCGGCCCGATGAAGTCGATGATCTCCGACGTGTAGCGCCGCGTCATGCGCTCCAGCTCGCCTTGGCTCATATGCTTGGGGTCGCAGATCACTCCGCCCTTGGCGCCGCCAAAAGGGATGTTGACCACCGCGCACTTCCAGGTCATCCAGCTCGCGAGAGCCCTGACCTCATCCAGGGTCACATCCGGCGCGTAGCGGATGCCACCTTTGCCCGGACCCCGGGCGATCGAGTGCTGCACCCGGAACCCGGTAAACATCTCAATCTTGCCGTTGTCCATCGATACGGGAAAATGCACGATGATCTCGCGCGAAGGGGTGCTCAGCACCCGCCACAGATTTTCCTCCAGATTTAACTTGCGAGCCGCAAACTCAAACCGTGCGCTTTGTGCCTCCCAGGGATTGATCTCCTGGTCTAACGTCATTGTCGGTACTGCAATTGCCATACACATCTCCATTTCGATTGCCCTGCCGCCGCGCCGTGAAGTTGGGGGCAACCCACATGCAAGTGAAACAAACGACAGGATTTCCTCCGCTCTCGCGAAGCTCTTCTTAGGCCAGCTTGTGGCCTTTGTTGCCTCCCCAGCCGAGTTCGGTTTGCCGGTAAAGCCCGACATGCCCAAACCCCAGTGAGTCTAGGCCCGCCTAAACAGACTCGTCAAGCCTTCACAACCGCACTTTTGGGGCATTGGGAATCACTTTGGGAACCCCTGGTGAAAGCAAAAATCTCGTTCTCATTCGGGGCGCATCACCAGGCCGCCTCCGTTTCATCCGCCATCGACAGCGTCGATTGCCTTCCAGCGTAGCCGAATTGCAGGCTTCAGCGGGGCCCGTCCCACCCAAGCCGTTCCCGACGCGATCTCGCGGAGCCATTCGAGCTTCGCCGTTCCACGCAATTAGACTGGTTGGAATGAAAGCCGGTCTCCAACCCGTCCTGCCCAGCCCAAAAGAATTCCTCGCTCTGGCCAAAGAGCACACTCTCATTCCCGTCTGCCGCACGCTCACCGCGGATCTGGAGACGCCCGTTTCGGCCTTTCTGCGCGCTGCGTGGCCGGAGCGCGAGTGCTTTCTGCTCGAGTCCGTCGAAGGCGGCGAACAGGTGGGCCGATACACCTTCATCGGCATTCAGCCCTTCAAGCGCATCGTGGCTCGTGGTCGGTCGATCACGGTAACCGAGGGCAAGCGCACCACCCACATGGAGGGCGACATCTTCGCCATATTGCGCGAGGCGCTCAGCGGCCACAAACCAGCCCGCCTGAAGGGCTTGCCACCTTTCACCGCCGGGGCAGTCGGCTTCTTCAGCTATGACGCGGTGCGCCAGATCGAGCGCCTTCCCACGCTGGCCGCCGACGAGTTAGGCGTACCCGACGCCTGTCTGCTGTTCTTCGATGAGGTCCTGGCCTTCGACCATGTGCGCAAGGAGATCTGGCTCGTCGTCACCGCCGATGTAACCAAAGGCAAACCAACCGCCGCATACGACCAGGCCGTCAAGCGCCTGGCCAAGCTCGAGAAGCGGCTTGCCGGCCCGTTGCCCAGGCTGCCTGTGGCCAAAGGGCGGCCCAGGCAGATCCGCCTCAAGGTGAAGCATCGCACCACAAAAAGGGCATATCTGGCTGCCGTCGCGCGCACCCGAGAGTACATTGCTGCGGGCGACGTCTTTCAGGCCGTCCTGTCGCAGCGCTTCGATGTAGAACCCGAAGCCGACAGCTTCCAGGTCTATCGCGCGCTGCGCACCGTGAATCCCAGCCCGTATATGTACTTCCTCCGCTTTGCGCCAGACGGGCCCCTCGGCGGGGAACCAAAAAGGCCGCACGAGGCCGCAAAGAAGTCAAAGGGCTCCTCGCTCCAAATCCTGGAGTTGGCCGGCTCGTCTCCCGAGTTGCTCGTCCGCGTACACCAGGGCAAGGTCGAATACCGTCCCATCGCCGGTACCCGCCCGCGCGGGGCCACCGAAAAAGAAGATCAGGCTCTTGCCGAGGAGATGCTGCTGGACGAAAAGGAGCGGGCCGAACATGTGATGCTGGTCGATCTGGGCCGCAACGACGTGGGCCGCGTCAGCGAGTTCGGCTCCGTCAAGGTCGACCGCCTCATGTTTGTCGAGCGTTACTCGCACGTCATGCACATCGTCAGCACCATCGAAGGCCGCCTCAAGCCCGAACTCACCGCCGTCGATGCCCTGCGCGCCTGCTTCCCTGCCGGCACGCTCTCCGGCGCGCCCAAGGTGCGGGCCATGGAAATCATCGAAGAGCTCGAACCCGCCCGCCGCGGCACCTACGGCGGCGCGGTGCTCTACGCCGACTTCTCCGGCAATCTCGACTCCTGTATCGCCATCCGCTCCATGCTCGCCATTGGCGGCAAGGGCTACGTGCAGGCCGGCGCCGGCATTGTGGCCGATTCTGTCCCTGAACTCGAATATCAGGAGTCGATCAACAAGGCCCAGGCCGTGATCCGTGCCATTGAGCGCGCACGAGAACTTTGACCCGCCACTGGCCGCATCGAGTGCATCTCCCTATGGGTATGAAGTATGGGTGCCCCACCTGGGCGCCCTCTGGGCACCGCGTCTTTGTTCTTGCGGCTAGGGTGGGATCGCTACACAGCTCATGTAGAAACGCTTTGACGCGAGAAATCCAGTTCAATTCAGCCGATGTCAGTCCGCGCCAAACACCTTGCGGAAGAAGCCGCCGAGGCGTTTGAAGAAGCCCCGCTTTTTCCGTGGTGCAGGAGCAGGGGGCGGATTCTCCGGAGCAGGAACAGGCGGAACAGCCTCCGCCGGAGCCTTGGGCGGCGCTGGCGCGGCAACTGGAGCGGCGGCAGGTTGGGTCACCCGTGGTGCAGTCCCGTTATAGACCAGCGCTTCGCTGCTCTGCGCCGCGTGCCCAACCTGCCCTTCTGCGGGCGGCGGAGGATGCAGCATCGGCGCCAACCCCATGCTTTGCGCGAGGGGGAATTCATTGGCGCCCTTGGTTTCAGGCGGACAGCCGCACGGCTCTTTCTCCTGGTCCACCACTTCGTGCACGCTGCCGTGCTGGAACATCACCCGCTGGCCGGACTGCACATGATAGTCCCCGCCGTCAAAAACGCTGGTCACCAGCACGTAAGGCGCATTGGCGCCGGCGTTGTCCACGCAGGTGTCGCCCAGCGCGCCCAGGCGCACCTTCACCTCCGCCGCGCCAGGACCGCCAATAAGAATGCGAAAGTCCGGTGTGAGCAGAAAGTCGGAGTTGCGGCCGGTCGCAAAACTCGCCTCCACTGCGCCGTGATCCATGGAGATCATAAGGCCGGGAATCTCTCCGGCAGGAACGCTCGAGTCAACCGTCAGATTCACCTTGGTGGACGCGCAAACGCGCAGCGTGCCTCGGTAAGGTACGGTAACCGCAAGAGTCTTGTTGCCCGAAGTGATGCTGCCGTTGCCAGTGATGAATGCCCGCCCGTTGAAGACCTGCAACTCTCCGCTGACATCGACCGCGCCGCCGGGAATTTTGCTGTCCAGGGGCACAATCGCCAGCGGATGTTCTGCCAGCAAGGCCGAATCCGAAACTTCGGCAGATTGAAGACTCGACGCATCCAGTGGCGCCGTATCATCCTTTTGCGGTGCCGAAGTTTGCGCCGGTGGAGCAGGAGTCTGAGTCGCCGTCTGCGGTGCTTGAGACTGGGCTGCTGGAACCGACTGTGGCGGAATCTGAATCTGGGCTGACGGGCCGGCTTGGATCGCTGCCGCTGCCTTGGATGTCTGCGCCGACGGTACCGCTAGAAACGCGCCCAGGGCGAGAATTGCGCCGGGATTCAAACGGCCCTTCGAATTCGTGCGACGCATCTGATCGGGGAAGGGCTCTTGCATAAGCCTACAAATTCATGAAGTTGCGGATCATCTGGTGTCCGCCTTGGGTCAAAACGCTCTCAGGATGAAACTGTACGCCTTCGATGGGCAGTTTGCGATGGCGCAAACCCATGATCACCGAGCCTCCGCCGTTCTCCGGCGTGCGAGCCGTGACTTCAAGTTCTTCAGGCAGCGAATCCTGCTCCACGATAAGGGAGTGGTAGCGCGTGCATGTCAACGGCGTGGGCAGCCCGGCAAAAATGCCCTTGCCATCGTGGCCCACCTGGCTCGTCTTGCCATGCATCAGGTGCTCTGCCCGCACCACCGAGCCGCCAAAGGCTTCGCCAATCGCCTGGTGCCCCAGGCAAACGCCAAGAATGGGGGCCTTCCCCGCCATGTGCCGGATCAGCGGGACCAGAATCCCCGCCTCGCCCGGCGTGCATGGTCCCGGCGACAACAAAATGCGCTCCGGCTTCAGCGCCTCCACCTGCTCAACCGTCAGCTCGTCGTTGCGATACACCTCGACCTTGGCGCCCAGTTCACCCAGGTACTGCACCAGGTTGTAAGTAAAGGAATCGTAGTTGTCGAGGACGAAGACCATGTATTTGCCAGTGTAGCGGTGTTGTCCAGTGTAGCGCGCTGCGCCGCCATTGGGCACTTGGGCTCGATTTGGGTAGTGGGCTACTTAGGCCAAAGTAGCCCATTTCCTCGAGTTGCGCCCCCTGTTGCGCGCCCAGCCTCAATCTGCCAAACTGGCCATTGTCTGCGCATGGTTCTCCACTTCCTCATTCAAGGCCGCGTACAGGGCGTCGGGTTTCGCTGGTTCGTGCACCGCGAAGCCAGCGAGCTTGACCTGCGCGGCTGGGTGCGCAACACCGAAGACGGCGATGTAGAAGTGGTGGCGCACGGTGGCGAGGCCGATCTGGCCGAGTTGCGCGCCAGCCTGCGCCGCGGCCCGCGCGGCAGCCGCGTCGACCGCCTCATCGAGCATCCCCTCGACGAAAAAGAAGCCACCGGCTTGACCTCGTTCCGCATTGAAGGCGCCTGGTGAAAACGAGGGACTAAGGGACGAGGGACGAGGGACTAGAGACGAGGGACTTAAGAACCGGAAATAACCGCCGGGTGCCCCATCCTCGCCGCGTACTTGTTGTTGCGGCTAGGGTGGGCCGTCACGAAACCCAATCTGCCAGGCAAGTCCCACGAACCCATCGACGCGATCAGTCCCTATGTCCCTAGTCCCTAGTCCCTAGTCCCTAGTCCCTTGTCCCTCGTCCTTTGTCCTTTGTCCTTTGTCCTTTGTCCCTAGTCCCTAGTCCCTTAGTCCCTGCTCTTCTATAATCATCAAGGAAGTCGAACCGCCATCCCGCCTGTTCTCTTCCCGCAGATCAAGCAATACTTCCGAGGAGTGAACCGACGCATGACTGAAGAAGTCAAGACATTTGATGTGGAATCCCTGAAGGCGCTGGTGCGCACGGTGCCCGATTTTCCCAAGCCGGGGATTCTCTTTTACGACATCACCACCGTTCTCAAAGACAAGACCGGCTTCGCCAAGCTCATCGACATGCTGGCGGCGCACTACATCGAGCACAAAATCGACCTCGTCCTGGGCATCGAAGCCCGCGGATTCATCTTTGGCCCGGCGCTCGCCTATCGCCTCAACGCCGGCTTCGTGCCCGTGCGCAAGCCGCGCAAACTGCCCGCGCCCGTAGCTCGTGTCACCTATGATCTCGAATACGGTTCGGACACGCTGGAGATTCACCTCGACGCCATCCAGCCCGGCCAGCGCGTGGTGCTGGTAGACGATCTGCTCGCCACCGGAGGCACAATGGAAGCCACTGTCAAGCTCGTCAACCAGTTGGGCGGAGAGATTGCCGGCCTGGCCTTCGCCATCGAGCTCGACTTCCTCAAAGGCCGCGATCGCTTCAAGGAGTACGACGTCTTCAGCCTCCTGCACTACGACGAGTAGAACGCCACTTCCACCGGATCTTGAAATTTCAAGCCGTTCGCGCTAGCGGATTAGCGTCATGTGGAATCAATTTTCATTTGCGAGGTCACAGAAACTGGCATACCATTCTTGAACTCAAGAATGGAGGTCCGTCCATGCGTCATCTTCCCCTCCCTGCTGCGTTATCTTTGGCAATCTTAACGTTTGCAACGGCATCCGCTCAGGATTCACCTTCTCCCACCAACGAGGCTCCCACCGCTACCTCGCCCGCGGCGTTCGTTTATGTGGCCAGCAATTTCTCAGCCATCAACGAAATCGTGGGTTACGCCGCGGCCGCCAACGGCAAGCTGACACCTTTGCCAGGCTCACCCTACCCCTACAGCGAAGACAGCCTGGCCGCAACCGGCGACTTCCTTTTCGGAGCAGAGACAAACCCCATCTATATCGACTCGTTCTCCGTCGCATCCGATGGCGCCCTTACGTTTCTTGAGGCCACGGCTACACGGCGTGGCGACTGTCTCGGGTCGATCTCCAACCTCATCCTCGACCACACCGGCGCCACCTTATACGGCCTCAACGAAGACAGCACAGGAACCCATTGTGTTGACGACGCGCTTGTGTCGTACGAGATCGAAAAGCCCAGCGGCAAGCTGAACTATCTGGGGAATACCGGCTTCGGAAGCACGGCCTTCGAGGGGGTTTTTAATTTCCAGCTTCCGTTCAGCGCCAACGACAAGTTCGCCTATGTTCCAGCCTCTTTCGACCCGCCGGCGACGATCTTGGGCTTCGAGCGGCACAGCAACGGCAAGCTGGAATTCGCCGATACTCGCGGGCCGATGCCCAAGAAGGAAGACGATACCTACCTGCCCTTCCTGGTGGCTACCGATCCGTTCAACCATGTTGCAGCCTATGTCCAGGCGTTCAACAGCAAGACCGGCAATGAGGATGGTCCGCCGCAGATCGCAACCTACACCGCCGACGCCTCGGGAAACCTGAGCACGACCAGCAACTTCGAGAACATGCCCAAAGCCTCCATCGTCGATTCACTCACCGATATGAAGATGTCGCCAACGGGAAAGTTCCTGGCGGTCGCCGGCGTGGGATTGCAGGTTCTTCACTATAACGGCGCCGAACCAGCCAAGGACTTTGTTACCCTGCTTCCCGGGAAGTACATTTCAGCGATGGCCTGGGACAGCAACGATCACCTCTATGTTCTTGCCCTGGAGTCCAACATGATGTATGTCTATACAGTCACATCGACCAGCGTGAGTCAGGCCCCCGGCTCTCCCTACAAAATCGAGCAGCCTCAAGCCATCAGCGTGGTGATCAAGAACCCATAGCGAACGCGCGATTTGATGGGTGGACGGCTGGGCAACTCTGCCATCGACTCGAAATCAAACCGTAGAGATACGCAACAGCTCTATGAGGTGCTGCCCGGCGGCGGATCGGGATGATCGACTTCCGCCGCCCCCACAGCTGCCTCTTCCAGGAACATCTGCGCGTCCGCGAAGCGATAACCCACGTACACATCCGTGAGCAGATACACGGGGTTCGACGGATCGTCTTCAATCTTCTTGCGCAACTGGCGGACGAACGTGCGCAGATATTCAACCTCTTCGCGGCAGTCGGCGCCCCACACAGCGCTGAGCAGCCGCGCATATGTCACCACACGACCGGCGCGAATCATCAGGCAATGCAGAATATCGAATTCTTTGCGCGTCAGATGCACCTG
The DNA here is from genome assembly GCA_049513795.1 of Occallatibacter sp. GTDB lineage: Bacteria > Acidobacteriota > Terriglobia > Terriglobales > Acidobacteriaceae > Telmatobacter. Next base: position 8,009 of record JBEKVS010000042.1, read on the forward strand.
CTGGCTGCGCTTGGTCACATTGCGCTTCACAGGATCGAGCCGGATCTCCCCGATCTCGATGGGTGAATCTTCAGCGCGCACCGGCGACTTGACGCGCCGAATCGCCGCCCGCACGCGTGCAATCAGCTCGCGCGTGCTGAAAGGCTTGGTGACGTAATCGTCCGCGCCCAGGTCGAGAGCCTCCACCTTCTCTTCTTCCTTGTCGCGCACCGTGAGCATCAGCACCGGCAGCCGCGGAGCCGCGGCGCGAATCCTGCGCAGCGTCTCCACGCCGCCAATGCCAGGCATGTTCACATCCAGCAGCACCGCGTCGAACACCGTCGAGCGCATCAGTTGCAGAGCTTCTTCGCCGCGCGCCGCCTCCGAAACCTGAAAGCCAAGCTCCAACAGCGGCGGCCGCAATGCTCTGCGGATAGCGGATTCATCATCGACAACGAGAATGCGTACAGCGGGCTGGTTCATCGTGCTAACCTCTTTTGCATCGGGGCTGGAATGGCCGCAAAAAACGTGGTGCCTTCAATTTCGTCGCTGGTCACCCAGACGTAGCCGCCATGAATCACAGCGACCCGCTTGGCCACGGAAAGACCGATCCCAGTTCCAGGCGTTCGATTCGATTGCGTTGAAGATCGATAGTAGCGATTGAATATTCGCTCGCGGTCGGCCATCGGAATCACCGGACCGTAGCTATGGACGGAGAAGATCGCCTCCGCCTGCGAATGGACAACGCGGATCGTAATATTGGTCCCGAAGATTGAATATTTGCATGCATTGTCAATGTACTGCGTCAGCAGCATCACCATCAATTGGCGATCGCAGGCCACCACCATGTTTTCGTCCTTCAGGTCGATCAGCACCTTCATGCTTGCCAGCCGGTCAGCCAAACTGGCCACCACTTCCTCAATCAGCGAAGCGACACCAACCGGCGAAGCATGCAGCGCGACCTCGCCGGCATCGAGACGCGCCGTGGTTAGCAGGCGCGTTGTCAACTCGCCGAGCAGCCCCGTCTGCTCATCGATCAAGGCCACAAGTTCTGCTTGCCCTGTCGACAGGTGACCCATCTCGCCCAGGCCCGTCGATGCCGCGCGAATCGCCGTCAGCGGCGTCTTGTAGGCATGCGCCAGGCTGTCGAGCACCGTCGCGCGCAGTTGCTCGGTGCGGCGCTCGGTCTCGATGCGGCTCTCGTTGGCGAAGGCTCGATAGCGGTCGAAGGTGATGGCGATCAGCGACGCAATGGCGTTATTCACTAGCGGAGTCGTATCGCCGCGCACCAGCAGGCTGCCGACAGGCACCGTACCCAGCCGGACCACGCGGCGCCCCAATCCCGTCTCCGCATCGTCGTCGATGGTCTCGAAGTAGTAGACGTTCTGCGCCATCTCCTGCGGATCGACGTTCCAGATGCCCGCCTGATAGACAGCGTGCAAATCGGCATCGAAGACCGCCACAGCCTCGAGCGCAAAGATTTCGTGCACCAGTTCAGCCAGTTGCGGCCCCGGTTCTACATGCAGATTCATCTGCAGCGTGCGCCGCGTGAACTCGTAGAGATCGTGCATCTGCCCACTCTGCGATTCCACTTCGCGCGCATGGTTGGTGATGCGCGCCGAGAGCCGGCTCACCGTCAGCGCCACCAGCACAAAAACCACCAGCGTTACCGTGTTCACCGGGTCTGCCGCCAGCCTGAACTGCGCCGCGCGCGTAGTGAAGTAGGCCTGGACCGCGACCGCCGAAAGAGAAACGATCACCGCCTGCCAGAAGCCGCTGAGCAACGCCGTAGGGACCACGATGAGCAGGTAGAGAAGCACCGCCACCGGCAGCAGCCAGCGCGACCACTGTGTCAGCGCCGCCACCAGCACCACTGCCAGCATGCCCAGAGCACACTCCAGCACAAACAGCAGCACGCGTGAACCGGAACCGCGCACGCGCTTTGCCGCTAGACCCGAGTGCACAGAGATGTAGGTTCCTGCCAACCAGCCACCACCTCTCAATCCAGACAATTTGTGCGAACGACCCGGAGCAGGCCGCCAATTGCTACGCACCCATCTGCGAGGAAGTCTGCGCGGACGGCGCGCCACCCGCCTGGCGTGCGTTGCCGTGTAAATTCGGGGTCGCGTAACAGAAGTTTAACAGGCGGGGCAATCGCAGTTTTGCCTGTGCGGCTTTCACTTCACGCCTCTTCTTCTCAACACGCGGCCTCAGATTCACATTTCTCATAGCCATTCGTTCAAGAAAGCGATTCGAAATTGCATAAGAAATTCATTTTGTAATCCTCACATGTTCTTTATGAGATGTTTGCGTTACTAACTTCAGTCCTCAATCGATTAAGTGGCTCCAGGGGGAGTCTCCTGGAAGCTTTCAGCGCATTCGCTGGCACGGCTTCGTGTGCTTCGAAGCCGACGGCAGCGTACGCCCTAACCGCCCGATTCTGCAATGTTTCCGCCCCAATCTGTACAGACCTTCTTGGCAAATTTTTCGGAGGATACATGTCCCTGAACGACAAAGCAATTCGTATTGTGCGATCGATAGCCGGAGCAGCCATGGCCATGGCCATGGTGAGCGCAGCCCAGACACCGGCTGCGACGCCGGCCGCACCAGCCGCGCCGGCAACCGCAACCCCTGCGGCAACCACCCCCGCAGCCGCCGACACGCCCGCAGCGGCCCCGGCAGCCGCCCCGGCCGCACCGACGTGGAGCGTAGGCCCCATGGACATCAGCGGATTCATCGACGGATATTACAGCGCCGACTTCAACCGGCCAACGGCGGCAAACAACGGCCAAGTCAACGATCTCTACAACTTCAACGACAAGACCGACCAGTTCAACCTCAGCGCGGCCAAGTTCACCCTGAATCACGATCCCGATCCGGTTGGCGCGCATCTCGACCTGATCTTTGGGCGCACCAACGACATCATCAACGCCGCCCCCACAAACTCGAGCTCCGCCGATCAGCTCAACTACGTCGAGCAGGCCTTCCTCAGCCTCAAGCCGCCCAAGGCCAAAGGCTTCGAGTTGGACTTCGGCAAGTTCGTCACCTCCGCCGGCGCTGAAGTGATCGAAGCCAAGGACAACTGGAACTACTCTCGCTCCCTGCTTTTCGTAAACGCCATTCCTTACTGGCACTTCGGCGCGCGCACTTCGCTTCCCGTCTCCAAGACCGAGACCATCGGCTTTCAACTCTTCAATGGCTGGAACAACATCTCCAAGAACAACGGCGGCGTCTCGGGCGCATTTACAAGTGTGTTGACCAAGCCGAAGTATGTATGGTCGCTCAACTATCTGGTGGGGCCGGAGAACAGCAACACCGCCTATGGGATCCGCAACCTCATCGATACAACGCTCCTGATCACCCCGCCGGGAAAGTTCAACGCCTATATCAACTTCGACTACGGAACCAACCGCGATGCCCTGGCCGCTCAAGGGGACAACAAGTTGAACTCCTGGGACGGCGTGGCCTTCGCCTTTCACGAGCAGGCCACGGCCAAATCGGCGATCTCGGCCCGCGGAGAATACTTCAACGATCCTGACGGCTTTCAGACCGGAACCAAGCAACACGTCGAAGAGTTCACCGCAACTTACGAGTACAAGTGGGTAGAGGGATTGCTGGCCCGCGTTGAATATCGCGGCGACTTCTCCAGCGCATCTGTCTTTCACAAGGATGCAAGTTCGATGGTCGACCAGCAATCCACACTCACCGTCGCGTTCATCGCTTTCTTTGGACCGAAACGTTAGGTCAATTCGCGCCCCCAACCGGCAATCCGCCAAAGCGAGGCCGGTTGGAGCCGCGTTACCTATTGGAAGCGCGGCATCGCTTCTTTGCTTTCAACGGCATTCGCTTCTCATTTCAGATTCCTCATTTCATCTTTATCGCGTCAACTTTAAGCTTCGACTACCCACAGAGCCCGCATCCGCCCGAATGGAACCAACCGGGCATGTCCAACAAGCTCCGGTTGCCCGTCGCCGGGAGCCGACCACGCACATCACTCTTCAGGAGAATGCTCATGGCAGATCAAAAAGCACCACAGATGCAGGCCACCCTGGGACTCACCGGCCTGACCAGTAACGCAATGGCCCTAATCGCTCCAGGCGCCTTTCTCTGGCTCACCTTCGCCATTCAGGCCAACACTGGGGTTGCGGGCCAGCCTTCCACTGCTCCGGCCATGTGGTGGGGCATTATCGCCGCCCTCCTGCTTTGCCTGGCCACCGCTGTCGCCTACGCGGAGATCTCCAAACTCTATCCCGGCACCGGTTCCAGCTACTACTACGCCGAACAGGCCCTGCTCTCCAAAGACAAGGCGTTCAAGTACGCGCGCGTGGCCAAGTTCATCGTCGGCTGGGGCTCGCACCTCTATTACTGGGTCTATCCCGGCGTCATGGTGGCCACCACCGGCATCTTTGTGGGCTATATTGTCGGCTTCCTGTTTCCAACATTCATGAGCGGCTCGACACCCGGACCTGTCTTCATGGCTCTTGTGGCGGTGATCTTCTCCTTCTTCGTCGCCTGGATTGCAGCCAAGGGCGCAGGCGCTTCCACAGCCGTCAACCTGGCCATCAACGTCGTGCAGATTTCGGCTTTGGTTCTGTTCAGCGTGCTGGCTCTCGGCTATCGCGCCAACCATCCCTCTGGCTCGCCCGGATTTCAATACGATTCACAATCCCTCTCCACCTATACCTACCAGTTTCAAACCGCCAAAGACGGCTCCACCGTTCGCGATGCCAGCGGCAACCCTCTGCCCCTCCTGGACGCCGCCGGGAAGCCGGTTCCCTTTCAGATCACGTATCCCGAGACAGACTCGACCGGTGTCTTCCTGACCCACCCCTCGGCCGGCTCCGTTGTTTCCCCGCACAAGATCAGCTACGTGTTCATTCAGGCCACGGTAGCCATTCTCATCCTGGTCGGCTTCGAATCTGTCACTTCGATGGGAGGCGAGGCTAGAAATCCAACCAAGCACATTCCCATAGCCGTGATCGCATCCCTGTTAATACAAGGATTATTTTGTTATTTGTTTGAGTACTTCGCCGCCAATTACTTCCTCAATTCGGGATACCCGATGACCAGCGCTTCGGGATCGGCCGCGCCCATCGGCGACATGATGATCATTGTCGGCGACGCGCTGCTTGGCCAGGGGCACGGCAAGTACTTTATGCTCGCCGAAGCGATCACCGTCTTCCTGGCGCTCATCGGCACCACGCTGGCCTGCATGAACACCGGCGCCCGCGTCACCTACGCCATGGGCAAAGACGACGAGGCTCCCGAGCACTTCGGCATCCTTCATGCCGAGTCTCTCTCTCCCCGCAAGGCCATCTGGACGCTCGCTGTGATCTCCGCCGTCATCGGCGTGATCGCGATCTCACTCTTTCTTGGAGACGCCGGCGCGCCGAGCGACGCCACCATTGCCGCGCTGCCGCATGGCATCTTCTCCAGCTTCGGTTACTTCTCTCACGACAAAATGGCCGCCCTGCCCAATACGCTGCTGACCATTACCCTCACCTCGAACTTCGGTACGTTTATCCTCTACGCGCTCAGTTGTTTCCTGTGCATAGTTGCCTTCAACAAGCGCCCCGACTACAGCTTCGTCAGACACTTGCTGATCCCTGGCTTCGGGCTCATCGCCAATCTGGTCTGCATGGCTTTTTACCTGATTGGTCCTTTCGCTGGCCTCGGCACAAAAATGGAACCACTCTGCGCTCTCGGCATCTCCGGCGCCTGGGGTCTTTACGGGGCCATTTACTTCATGCGATCCTCGGCAGCAAAGGGTAAATCCGTTCTGATCACCGCTAAGTAAATCCTTCAAACGCACGGAATAGGCTGGGTGGCCTCCCGAGTTCCTTCCTGCTGTAGAGGAATGAACTCGGGAGAACCACCCAGTGGTGTTTTGCTTCCCATGTTGCGGCGTTTACCTTTCCATGTTGCGGTCTTTTGCTTTCCATGTTGCAAAATCTCAATAAGCCACTCTTCGCATCAAACCGGGAAAATGGCTCAGGCGGCCCCGCACCATGTTGGATGTTCAGTTCGGCCAGGCAACCGATTTCGGCAAGGTTCGCACCAACAACGAGGACGCGATGGGCGCCTTCGTTCCCTCTTCTCGTCAGCAAGCCCGATCGCACGGCTATCTTTTCGCGGTGGCCGATGGGGTGGGCGGCATGGACTTGGGTGAAGTAGCATCGGCTACTGCCATCTCTACGGTCATAGACGAGTTTGGCAAGGCGCAAGCCGGCACCCTGCTCCCCGGATTGCTGCCGCGGCTCATTCAATACGCCAACGCCGCCGTGCACGATTGCACCCTGGCCCCCGAGTATCGTGGAAAAAGAATGGCCACCACCCTCGTGGCCTGTGCTCTGCGCCACGATCAGGCCATCGTCTCCCACGTGGGCGACTCAAGATGCTACCTGGTCCGCAACGGCCAGGCCAAACAGGTGACGCAAGACCACACCTGGGTCAACGAGCAAAGAAAGATGGGCCTCATCTCCGACAGCGAGATCGCCGAATCGGAGTCGCGCCACGTCCTCATTCGTTCCCTCGGCCCACAGATGTTTGTCTCCCCTGACACCACCGCTCTCACTCTCCAAGCCGGCGACATTCTGGTGCTCTCGAGCGACGGTGTGCACGATGAGATGAGCGACCGCGCCATTGCCTCGATCGTCTCGCAAAATAAGGACATCGAAGAAATCGCTCAAGAATTGGTGACTCGCGCGGTCGAGGTCGATGGCGGCGACAACACCACCGCCCAGGTCATCCGCGTGCGCTCAGTCGAGCAGGTAGCGATGTACCGCGGCCGTCCCTACAGGTTGCCAACGTGATCGCCCGTGCGCGAATTTCCGTTGATCTTACGGGACTCCTTACCGATGCACTTACCCTTCCCGATCCGGCTCGCCCAGTTCCCCGGGGAGAGCCGCGAAAATGGCCCCGGGCAAGGTCCACCACAGCGGACGAGCTCAACCCGGCGGCTCCGCGCTCTCGGAGGGAGCTACGAAAATAGCCCAGGGCGAAGTTCACCGCAGCGAACGCAGCCCTGGGTGACGACGCACCTGAAACGGCTCGCCCTGGAGGGGCGACGCGAAATACCAGCGAGGAACAACTGCATCATTCCTTGCGAAATCCTTACCAAATCCCCACCGCGTTGCCGATAAAGTAAGAGAAGTCCCCTGAATGGAGTGTGCGGCCCATGGGCTTTCACGACAGTTTGGAAGCCGGTGCGGAGCTTGATTTCTACCGCATCGAAGCGCCCGTCGCCCGCAGCGGCATGGCCTCCATCTACCGCGCCATCGACACGCGCGACAACCGCGTCGTGGCCCTCAAGATTCCCCACCCCGACCTCGAAGCCGATCCTATTCTCTTCGACCGCTTCAAGCGTGAGGCGGACATCGGCGAGAAACTCGATCATCCCCAGGTGATGCGCGTCTTTGGCGGCGAAAAACGCTCCCGCATTTACATGGTGATGGAGTGGTGCGACGGCCGCCTGCTGCGCGAAATTCTCGACGAAGGCCGCATGCCCCATGAACGCGCCATCCACATCGCCATCGGCGTGCTCGATGCTCTCGAATATATTCACGCCAACGGCGTCGTGCATCGCGACCTGAAGCCGGAAAACATCATGGTCGACGACGCTGACAACATCAAGCTCATCGACTTTGGCATCGCCGGCGACGCCGCCGCCAAGCGCCTCACCTACGCCAATTTCACCGCCGCTATCGGCACGCCGAACTACATCTCCCCAGAGCAGGTGAAAGGCAAGCGCGGCGACGCCCGCTCCGACATTTATTCCATGGGCGTCATCCTCTACGAGATGCTCACCGGCAAGCTGCCCTTCACCGGCCCCAACCCCATGGCTGCCATGAACGAGCGGCTGCTCAACCACCCCCCGCCGCCCACCGTCGCCGACCCGACGATCACCCCGCAGTTGCAGGAAATACTCTATCGCGCCCTGGAGCGAGACCCTAAAAATCGCTACGCCCATGCACACGAGTTCAAGCGTGATCTCGAGCATATGGACCAGGTAGGTGTAGAGGACCGTCCGGAGCTCCGCAACTGGCAGAAGCGCAAATCTCAGGCCACGCGCAAGATCCTCTATTACGGCGGTTTGGCCATGATCCCCGTCGTGATCCTGTTGCTGATGTTCCTCCTTTCCCGCCACCGATAGACAAGCAAGAAAGCCTCATCTCACTGTGTGAAATCCTGACGGATTCCTTATACCCGAGGCCCTACCATTCTGTTCAAAGTCCCGCATCTTTTTCGGCAAAGGAAGACCCATGACCAAGTACAAACTCGAATACATCTGGCTCGACGGCAAGAAACCGATTCCCGAACTGCGCGGCAAGACTCAGCTTAAATCGTTTGAGACGCCGCCTACCCTCGCCGACTTGCCCCTATGGGGCTTTGACGGCAGTTCCACCATGCAGGCCGAGGGCAGCAAGTCGGACTGCGTGCTCAAGCCGGTAGCTCTCTATCCCGATGCCAGCCGCAAGGATGCGTATATCGTTTTGAGCGAAGTCATGCACCCCGACGGCACGCCGCACTCCACCAACTATCGCGCCACTATCGAGAACGATCCCGACCTTTGGGTTGGCCTGGAGCAGGAGTACTTCCTCTACAAGGACGGGCGTCCGCTCGGCTTTCCCGAAGGCGGATTCCCCGCTCAGCCGCAGGGCCCCTACTATTGCGGCGTCGGGTACAAGTACATGGGTAGCATGGCCCGCCAGATCGTCGAAGAGCATCTCGAGCTTTGCCTCGCCGCCGGCATCAACCATGAAGGCATCAATGCCGAAGTCGCCAAAGGCCAATGGGAGTTCCAGATCTTCGCCAAAGGCTCTGCGAAAGCCGCCGACGATGTCTGGACAGCGCGCTACCTGATGATGCGCCTCTGCGAAAAGTACGAAGTGGATGTCGTACTGCATTGCAAGCCCATCAAGGGCGACTGGAACGGCTCCGGCATGCACTGCAACTTCTCCACCAAGTATCTGCGCGAAGTGGGCGGCAAAGAGTACTTTGAAGCCCTCATGCAGGCCTTCAAGGACAATGTCGCCGAGCACATCGCCGTCTACGGCCCGGATAACCATCTGCGCCTGACCGGCCATCACGAGACGCAAGCCATCGACAAATTCAGCTACGGACTTTCCGATCGCGGTGCCTCCATCCGCATGCCGGTCAACTTCGTCAAGAACGGGTACAAGGGCTACCTGGAAGATCGCCGTCCCAACTCTGAAGGCGATCCGTACCAGATCGTCTCGCGTATTCTGCACACGATTAACAGCGTGCCCAAACCGGAGCTCGTTCTGGCTTAAGACTGCGGCCCTGGGTCGAAACATTGATCGAAACATTGATCGAAAGATTGATCGAACCGCTGATCGAACAAAGGACCGATTAAAGGATCGAACGAAGCACCCAATCAGCCGGAGGGGGCCGGGGGCTTCAACCCCCGGAAAGACGGCGAATCAGCGCGGCCACAGGCCCGGAAACGGGCAGGAATAAGAGCAGCGCGGGGACTGCAAACGCTTGAACGGATGGGCCTGCTAGTGTAGCCTAAGCTGTTCAAGTGATGATTCGATCCATCAACGGGCGCGGAAATGGGGAGAGCAAATCCTGCTTTCTTACATTCCGCGCCTGTTTTTGATTTGTGGCCGTCTCGCCTTCGGCGCTGGCGAAAGCAATCCGCTGAAACCCATAAGTCTTTCCATGTAAAGGAGATCCATGTCCACTGAATACCGCAATTTTCTGGCCCTCAGCTATGAAGAGCTGGAGGAGAGAAACCTCGAAGCCAAGGCCGACCGCAGCAACCGCGTGGCCGCCGACGAGATCCGCGAGAAGCGCATCAAGTATTTGACCGACGAGAAGCGGATCAAGGCCGTGACCGTCCTCTTCAGCGATTTGGAAGGCCGCCTGCACCTGCTGGACTACGACAAGAAGTTCCTCCTCGGCGCCTACGAAAACCTCACCTTCGACGGCTCCTCGATTCGCGGATTCACCGCGCAGAAGGAAAGCGATCTGCGCCTCGGCATCGACTGGAGCGCCTTCTACTGGGTTCCGGCCGACGTCTTCGGCAACGGCAAAGTGCTGGTCTTCGGCACTGTCATCGACAAGGACGGCACACCTTATTCCGGCGATCTGCGCGGCGTGCTTAAAGGCTACTCCGACAAGCTCTATGCGGAAAAGAAGTACACGCTCAACGCCGCCAACGAGATTGAGGGTTTTCTCTTCGCCGGCCGCGACGCCGAGAAAAAATATCACGAGACAGGCAAGTTCGAATTCATCAACACCGGCGGCTATTACCACGTGCTGCCCCTCGATCCGCTGCGCCAGTTCATTGACACCTCGGCCGAAGTGCAACGCGCCATGGGCTTCCAGAATGAGAAAGACCACCCGGAAGTCGCGCCCAGTCAGTTCGAGATCAACTACGGCTACGGCGAAGTCGTCGCCGCCGCCGACCAGATTCAGCTTTACAAGCTGCTCACCCGGCAGATCGCCCACAACCTCGGCTACACGGCGAGCTTTCTGCCCAAGCCTGTGGTCGGCGTCAACGGCAGCGGCATGCACACCAACGTCTCCATCTCCGAAGGCAAGACCAATCTTTTCTGGGACCCCAAAGGCCAGGAGAAGCTGTCCGGTTTCGGCTGGGAGTTCATCGACCACATTCTCTCCCACGCCCTCGACATCTGCCTGATCATGAACCCCAGTGTGAATTCGTACCGGCGTCTGGACCCGCACTTTGAGGCGCCCAACCAGATCAAGGCTTCCGCCACCGACCGTGGCTCCATGGTGCGCGTCCCCATCGGCAACTCGCGCTCCATGCGCGTTGAAGTGCGCTCCGTGGCGCCGGACGCGAATCCATACCTCACCTTGTATGCCATCTTTAAGACCGGCATCGATGGCACCAAGGCGGAGATCGACAACCTGCGCCAGGCACAGCGCTATTTACCCGACAACATCCAAACCGCCATCGAAGACTTCAAGAGCTCCTCCTGGATCGCGGAGATTCTCGGCGCCGACGTGCAAGGCCGCTTCGCCGACCTGAAGCAGGCTGCGGCCAACCGTTCCCCGCGCGAGTTGGGAACGTTTGTGAAGGGCTCTGAAGTGCAGTACCACCACGAGGTCTACAACCAGTCGCTCTGGAATTTGTTCTAAACCGGTTCGAGTGCGTCTTTGATTTGATCGGCCACGGCTTCAGCCGCAAAACCAACCCCGAAAAATAGTCCGAAGCAAAGCGACGCGACCCTCTGGGCCGCGTCGCTTTGCTTCGGACAGGCATATTCGCAAACATCGAGCGGGCCGCCTCTGCCGGTATAAAATTGCTATTCGACTTTCAGAACCGCCAAAAGCTTCACGTATTTCAACTCTTTCTTCGCGGCTAATTTCAGCCGACAAAAGGACCCCTCAGCATGCATAGATATATGCAGCCATCCTCCAGAGCCGCGGCGCTGATGCTCGCCGCCTGCGCCGTCATCGCCACGAGCCAGCAGCCCAGGCAGTACACCGCCGCCGACTACGCCGCCGCCGAGCGCTTCATGGGCTACAACGTCAATCCCCTGGCCTTCAAAGGCGTCGTCAAGGCGCAATGGATGGATGACGGCCGCTTCTGGTATCGCGCCGCCGATACTGACGGCGTGACATACATGCTCGTCGATCCGGCCAAGGCCACGCGCGCCGCCGCATTCGATCAAGCCAAGCTTGCTGCCGCATTGAGCGCCGCGTCGAACGGAGTCATCAAAGATGATGCAAAGCATCTGGCTGCGTCCGATCTTGTCTTCTCCGACAGCGACAAGACGCTCACTCTCTCCTACGCCGGGGTCGCTTATCGATGCGAGCTGAGCTCAACCCCCCAAGTCTGCAAGCGTCTCGACATTGCGGCGCGATCTACAAAGGCATCGGACCATCCAGACAAACAACCTCCACTGCATGTATCGCCCGACAAGAAGCTCGGCGCATTTATCCGCGATTGGAATCTCTGGGTGCGCAATATGGAAACCGGCGCCGACACGCAGCTCACTACCGACGGCGTGAAGGACTATGGCTATGCCACCGACAACGCCGGATGGAAACATTCCGACGCCGCCATCCTGCTCTGGTCGCCCGACTCGAAGAAGATCGCCACTTTTCAGCAGGATCAGCGCAAGACCGGTGACGCCTACCTCGTTCCCGTCTCGAACACCCACCCGAAATTGCAAACCTGGAAGTACCCCATGGTTGGCGACGCCAATGTCACCATGATCGAGCGTGTCGTCATTGACGTGCCCACAAAGAAAATGGTCCGCTTAAAGATGCCTCCCGATCAGCATCGCTCCACACTGTGCGACGACGTGGCCTGCGGCGGCAACACCTGGGACGATGTCGAGTGGAGCCCCGATACGGCGCACCTGGCCTTCGTGTCAACATCCCGCGACCACAAACAGGAGTGGTTCCGCGTCGCCAACACCGCGACCGGCGACGTTCGCGAAGTGATGAGTGAAACCGCGCCTAAGTTTTACGAGAGCGGCAATGGCAAAATCAACTGGCACTACTTGCCCAAGTCGAATGAGATTCTCTGGTTCAGCGAGCGGGATGATTGGGGCAACTTGTATCTCTACGACCTCACCACCGGCAAACTCAAGAATCAGATCACGCACGGCCCCGGCAATGTAACGCAGGTGCTCTACGTCGACGAGAAATCGCGCACCATTTATTTCGTCGGTGTGGGCAAGGAAGCCGGCCGCGATCCTTACTTCCAGCACTTCTACAGCGTGAACTTCGACGGCAGCGACCTGCGCCTGCTCACTCCCGAGAACGCCGACCACAGCATCAAGATCTCACCCGACAGCCGCTACGTCGTCGATGCATATTCAACCCCCACGCAGCCACAGGTCACAGTCGTTCGCAACAGCGAAGGCAAAACCGTAATGGAGGTCGACAAGCAGGATATATCCAGACTGCTCGCCTACGGCTGGATTCCACCCACCCCGATCAAAGTCAAAGCGCGCGACGGCGAGACCGATGTCTACGGCTTCATGTTCAAGCCATCGAAGTTCGACGATTCGAAAAAATATCCCATCGTCAACCTCGTTTATCCCGGCCCGCAGACCGGCTCCTGTGGCAGCCGCGAATTCATGCCCGCGCACCGCGACATGCAGGCTCTCGCCGAGTTGGGCTTCATCGTTGTCTGCATCGACGGCATGGGCACTCCGTGGCGCTCAAAGACTTTTCACGAGGCCTACTACGCCAATCTCGGCGACAACACCATCCCCGACCAGGTCAGCGGCATGAAAGATCTCGCCGCACAATATCCATTCATCGATCTTGACCGCGTCGGCATGTACGGCCACTCCGGCGGCGGCAACGCAACTGGCGCCGCCATGTTTCACTACCCTGACTTTTTCAAGGTAGGAATCGCCGAGAGCGGCAATCACGATGAACGCGACTACGAAGACGACTGGGCCGAGAAGTGGGCCGGCGTCGAAGTGAAAAACGCCGACGGAACCAGCAACTACGATTCCCAGGCCAACCAGAACTTCGCGAAGAATCTCAAAGGGCATCTGCTTCTCGCGCATGGCTCCATGGACGACAACGTTCCGCCCAACAACACCATGCTCGTGGTCGATGCGCTCATCAAAGCCAACAAGGATTTCGATCTGCTGATCATCCCCAACGTGGCCCACGGCTACGCCGCCGCCACACCCTACATGACGCGCCGCCGCTGGGACTATTTCGTGCGCTATCTGGCCGGCGGCATTCCGCCCGCGGAGTACGAGATGAAGCCGTTCTCTGCCACAGCGGCCGTGCAGCGCAGCGGCCCCGACGATCCTGAAGAAGATAGCGATGAATTTTAAATAGCTCTAACCGAAGCCGGGTGCCCCATCCTCTGCGCGCTCTTTGCGCAAAGGGTGGGAAGCCTCGACAGCAAATATCAAAATAGAGAATAGAAAAAGATTGCCTTAGCAGCGCACAACATTATCCGCCTCGATCCCCCTGGTCGCATTGCGCGTGTCCACCACCAGCTTGGCGTTCTTCACAATCCACGCATAGTCGTACTTCGAGTGGTCCGTCACAATCACAACGCAGTCAAATTCAGGAATGTTCTCGAGCGGCGTACTCGCCATATTCAGCGCGTACTTGCGCCCCTGTCCGACGGTAGGAAAAAATGGATCGTTGTATTCCACCTGCGCGCCGCGCTTTTGCAGCAGTTCAATAATGGTGAGCGAAGGCGACTCGCGCAGATCGTCGATGTCGCGCTTGTAAGCTAAGCCCAGCACCAGCACGCGCGCACCGTGCAAAGCCTTGCCGCGTTGGCTCATGGCCTCAATCAAGTTCTCGACTACAAAGTAAGGCATGGCCAGATTCACCTGCCCCGCCAGTTCGATGAACCTGGTGTGAAAGTCGAATTGCTTGGCCTTCCAGGAAAGATAAAACGGATCGATCGGGATGCAATGCCCGCCTAGTCCCGGCCCCGGATAGAAAGCCTGAAAGCCAAACGGCTTCGTCTTTGCCGCATCGATCACTTCAAAGATGTCAATATCCATGCGCATGCAAAGCTGCTTCAACTCGTTCACCAGCGCAATGTTCACGCACCTGTATATGTTTTCCAGCAGCTTGGTCATCTCCGCGGCCGCCGGTGACGAAACGGAAACGGTCCGATTGAAGATGCTCGCATACACCGCGCATGCCAGTTCCAGCGCCACCGGCCCGCATCCGCCCACCACTTTGGGGATGTCCCGCCGGGGCACCGAATCGTTGCCGGGATCTTCCCGCTCGGGAGAAAAGGCAACGTAAAAACCCTCGCTCATTGCGTCGCGCGCCGCGCGCAGCCCTGCCGGATTCCCTTGTTCCAGAAGCGGGACCACGACTTCTTCCGTGGTGCCCGGATAGGTGGTGCTTTCCAGGATGATCAGCTGGCCGGCCTGCAGATGCGGCGCAATACTCTTCACCGTCCCGGTCACGTAGCTCAGATCCGGCTCGTGATACTCATTCAGCGGAGTCGGCACGCAGATGATCACCACATCCATCAGCGCAATCTGGGCGTAGTCGGCGCTGGCGGCAAAGCCGGTCTTCCGCGCGTCTCGAATCTCCGCGCCCGGGATACGCACAATGTACGATTCGCCTCCATTCAGCGTATCCACTTTGCGCTGGTCGATATCGAACCCGGTGATGGCGAAGCGCTCCCCGCTGAACAGCAGCGCCAGGGGCAGGCCCACGTAGCCCATGCCGACAATTCCGATGCGTACGTCACGGGAATCGATTCGGCTCTTGAGGTCTTGCGTTCTGTCCAGTAGTTTCAGGGTCATGCGCGATCCCGAACTCGGTCCCCAAACTCGATCTGAAACTCAATTTGGGCCGAGCAGGTAACTGCATGCTAACATCCCCATCACCCCGTGCAGAGAGTCGGCGCCGCCTCAAGATTCGGCGCTAGACGGCGCGACGGGTAAAACCAAGCCGTTCCGGGGAGCGGAATGTTGCAGACAAGTTGATTGTTGGCAGTGACTTGAACCTGCCCATAGAACTCTGCCGGTCTTGGGCGCAAGAGTTAATTGCTTTGGTGCGCTCGATAGCCCACTACGGTGGCGTTGGCTGCGCCGTGGCGCCCCCTTTTCGGTCACCATGCGAACGGTCAGCAAGGGATCCTGGCACAGCAAAGGTCGGGACAGGCGTCAAGGCCAAAGAAGCATGCGGGCATCGGTGCGAGAACACATTTCTAACTATCTTATTGGCAGCCTTCGACCGCTGCACACCGGCCCATCCGGGCGATTTTGCCGGCAGGAATCCGCCTGCCGCGGACGCCATCGGACTGAACCGCAAACTTTCAAATGAGAAATAAAATTCTACTTGACAACGGCACGCGCACATGACTAATCTCGCCGTGCACTTGGATCAGGCCCTTTCCTACCAATCTGCGATAGCACGCGGCGAAATTGTCCGTTTGTTCAGGCCACCCAAAGCAGCAATGAAAAAGCACGATTTTCAGGAGGTTTTCAAGAGATGCGAACAACTCGTCTGGCTCTTTGTCTGATCGTCCTGCTGCTAATGACCGGAAGGTTATTCGCACAAGGGAGCGCAACCGGAACAATTCTGGGGACGGTGACTGACAGCTCAGGGGCCATCATCCCCAATGTCAAGGTCACGATCACCAATACAGCAACCAACGTCGCAGATCACGTCTCCACCAGCTCGGCGGGCGACTTCTATGCGCCATCTCTCCAACCCGGAACGTACAAGGTTTCCGCGGAAGAAAAAGGCTTTCAAAAGTCCGTCACGACCGCTTTCACATTGGTGGCCGACCAGAAGGTTCGTATCGATCTGGCTCTGAAACCGGGCGCTGTTACCGACACGGTTGAAGTCACCGCGCAAGCCGTCGAGCTTGATACCGATAGCGCCGCACTCTCCCAACTGGTCAGCACGCAGCAGGTGGAGGAACTCCCGCTGGACGGCCGTAACTTTGTTCAGCTGCTGTTCCTCGGCGCCGGCGCAGTCACCATCGGCGGCGAGCAGGGCACCATGCGCCAGGGCGAAGGCAACGCCATCAGCATCAATGGCGGCCGGCCTGAGGGCAACAACTTCACGCTGGACGGGCTGGTCAACACCGACCAGGCCATGGAAACACCGGCCGTCATTCTCTCCCAGGACGCAATCCAGGAAGTCAAGGTCGAGAGCGGCATCTATCCAGCCGAGTACGGCTTCTCCGCCAGCCAGGTTAACGTCGTCAGCAAGGGCGGCACCAACAAGATTCACGGCACCGCTTTTGAGTCCAACCGCAACAACGCGTTTGACGCCACGCCATTCGAAACGTCCAACAACATTATCACCGCTACACCCAATTCAAACCCGGTTCTCAAACTCAACCAGTTCGGATTCGTCGCCGACGGGCCGGTCTATATTCCCAAGGTCTACGACGGGCGCAACAAGTCATTCTGGATGGCCAACTATGAAGGCTGGCGCATGAATAACGGCGTCCGGCTGACGGAAGAGGTCCCGAATCCAGCCGTTCTGCAAGGCAATTTTTCGGCAG
>JBEKVS010000043.1:0-24631 GCA_049513795.1 Occallatibacter sp.
AGGGTCGACGACCTGGAGACGCTGATACGTGTCGCGGGCCTGTGGGTAATCGTGCTCCTGATAGTAGCTGAAGCCTAACTCACGCAGCGCGTCCTTGGCGCGAGGATACTTTGCGAGTACGGCCTCAAAGTCGGCGATAGCCTCTTTGATCTGCCCGGCGTTGCGCTCGACCAGGGCGCGGTAGTAGAGGGCGCGCGGGTCTCCAGGCAGCAGTGAGAGAGCCTTGGCCAGGTTACCCTTGGCATCGTCGTACTTTTCCCATGAGATTTCAACCACCGCCATGTTGGTGAAAGCGTCCGCATAGTCGGGGCGCAAAGCGGCGACGCGCTCGAAGGCGTGGACCGAGGCTTCATACTGCTGCGCGTCAAGCAGGCCGATGCCGTAGTTGTTCCATCGCATCCATTCTTTGTTTTCGGTCGGATCGGGCGGCTGCGGCTGGTTGTCGCCAATCTTGATGATCTTGGTTTCCGAAGCCACGTCGATGATCGGCATCGGGTAGGGCTTGGGTTCTTTCTGCCCGGTCTGTGTGATCGCGTAGTCGATGAAGTGCTGGTTGAAGCGGCGATAGCGCACTGTCGCGGTGAGCGTGACTTGGCCGGCGATGTCCTTGGGCAGGCGGAAGCGGTAGCGGACCAGCTGCGAGCGGCCGGACTGGAAAGCGTTATTGTAGGCCAGCACCCGGTTGTGCCAGATCTGGTGCAGGTCGTTGAGCTCACCTTTGACGTTGACCAGGCGGTTGGTGAAGGAGTGAGCGCTGGGGTCCAGGTAGCCGTCGGGCTCGATGAAGCCGCTCTCGGTGAGGGTTTTGCCGGCGGCGTCTTTGACGGTGAAGTCGACCCAGGCTTCGTAGAAATCGCGCTGCTCTGGGATAAAGGAATGTCCGATGCCCTTGTTCTGAATTACGACGTCGGCGACCAGCGTTTCTCCCGGCGCGATGGAGTAGGCGGTCAGACCGAGGGGGGCGACCAAAACTGTGTCATTAGGCGTAGCTTCGGCGCTTTCTTTCTCCAGGGCGAAGATATCTACATTCAACACTCCCTTGCCGTCGGGCCCATTTTTGAGGAAGTCGGCGACTTTCTGCGCCTGCTCATCGAATTTGTAGTACTGCGGAACGAGCGTATTGCCGGCGGGCCAGCGGTGCGAGACGAGCTTGCCGCCCTTGGCGCCGGGATCCACTGCGCCCGCAGGCAGCCCCTCGCGGACCATGTGGCAGGTCTGGCAGGTGGAGACGGTGTCCTTGCGATAAAAAGGCAACGGAGATTGTTTGGTAAAGCTGGCCGCTTGCCACTCGTCGTAGAGAGAGATAGCTCTGAGCCACTTGTAGTCGTCTAGTGTGCGCGGAATGGCGGCCTTGTGGCAGGCGGCGCAAAACTCTGCGGTCTTATAGAGCGGCCGCATGACGGCCTTCGAGTGGCGATCGAGATGAGCCAGGATCTCGGCGTCGGAGACGGGGCCGGTAATGGGTGCACCGGCTTCATCCACCAGCACGGCGGGCACTCCCATGACGTAGCTGCCGGTGCCGGTGGTGTCCGTGGAGACGATGGAGTGGCAGGTGGAGCAGGTGACGCCTTCTTGCTCAAACGGACGCTTCTTGGGCATGCCCTGAGAAAGATCGCCCGACAGCAACGCGACGGGGTTGTGGCAACCCTCGCAGTGGCGAGAGAATTGCACGCCCTTTTCGTCGATGAGCGCATTCACATTCTTCAGGTACCAGGGGGCGCGGAAGCTGTTCGAGTGCACCGACTCACGCCATTGGTGGTAGGCCTCCTGGTGGCAGTGGCCGCAGTATTGCGCGGTAGGGAAAGCTTTGGGACTGATGAATTGGCCGTTGGAATCGGTCGCATTCGAGGGCAGGAAAGGCGTGTCTTTGCCGAAGGAGTAGTTGTAGTGGCTGGCGATGGAATCGTGGAAGGCTGTGGTGGGACCGGTGATGCCGGTGGGCGTGCCATAGGAAGCTGTCGTTGTTGAAGAGGAAGGGTTTGTGGCATCTGCCTTGGGAGATGCGGAGTCAGACGCGGAATCGGTGGCGGCCCAAACGGCATGGCTTGTGGGCCGGGCAATGAGGAGACACAGGACAGCGAGACCGGCGAACGTGGTCAGCGGGATGCGTTGCCGGGTCTTGAATCTGATCTTGAACATGCTCCTGCGATCTCCCCGGGGAATGGGTATGTTCCTGCGGACGGGGTCCAGTTATGCGGGTCGGCGGGAACATAGAAACGGTAACAGGGGTGAGGGATGGGCTGTCTTCCATCAAAAGGTGGAGCATTGCCTCCACTCAGTTGGAGACTGCGCGGTGGTCGTAGTTGATGACGCGCGAGATCTTCCAGGCGCCGTCTTTGTGCTGCCACAGTTCAATGAACTTTTCTTCAATAACCGGCCCTGAGGCCTCGGGGCCTTGCGGATAAAAGCGGTGAACGCCCATCACTAGCGCCCCATAACCTGCCATGGAGTAGGCTTGCAGCGTTCCTGGAACAAGGTCGCGCCTCTCTTTGCCGCAGACGTAGCTTTTCAGGAGGTCTGCCACGCTGTCTTTGCCCAGGATTTCTCCCTGTTGATCGTGGTAGAACTCCGGATTGTCGGCGAGGTAGGACTTGAACTTTGCCAGGTCGCACTTGTTATACGCGTCGAAGAAGGTGGAGTCGGGGGCGGCGGTGGTTTTATCGAGCTCAGATTGAGACGGGGCGCTATCCGCTGGCGAGATCTGCTGAGCGCCAGCCGCTGCAACGTCGAGCGCGGCCATGAGGAGCAGCGTCAATGGGAAATTCAACCCTGTGTTCGTCTTCATGAGGTTCCCCGTTTGGATGATTTGGCCTTCGGGTGTCGATACGGGAACGATGAAGCGGATGTTCCCGCGCGCAGGAAATTGGGGGAACTGCATCAGACGGTTCACAGAGTGGTATGAGTGGGGAAAAAGCGGGTCCGAAGAGTGTGTGCTGGGTCACATCTTCTTAGCCAAACGGGGGCTCAAACTGGTACGGTTGTCTTGAAGGATTCATTTCCGCCGATGGTTTCAAATCCTTATTGTTCTCTGGCCGTGTTGTTCGTTGTGGCGCTTGGGTTTGGGCTGACGCCGCTGGCGCTGGCATGGCTTTGGGCGAAGGCGTTTTCCCCGGCCAAGCCGAACGCTCTGAAGAACGCCATCTACGAGTGCGGGTTGGAGTCGCGTGGGGACGCCTGGGTTCAGTTCCGGTCTGCCTATTACCTCTACGCCATCATGTTCCTGATCTTCGACGTGGAAGCCGTCTTTCTCTTGCCGTTTGCGGTGGCATTTACGGGGCTGGGAGTGGCTGCTTGCGTCTCTATGCTGGTGTTTGTGTTGATGCTGATCGAGGGCTTGGCGTGGGCCTGGGCCAAGGGTGTGCTGACGTGGGCGTAAGGAAACGCAGCTTTTAGCCATTAGCGTTTAGCCTATTGCGCGGCGAGTGGATCGCAAATCTAGGGGGCTAGAAGCTGAAAGCTAGAAGCTAAAGGCTTTCGGGGAGCGGAGCGACGAATGGCTGTCGAAGATGGACTGAAGATCGAGCTGGGCAAACAAGGGATCTTCGTCACTACCATCGAGGAGCTCTACAACTGGGGACGGCGCAGCTCCATCTGGCCGATGCAGTTTGGCCTCGCTTGTTGCGCAATCGAGATGATTGCGACAACGATGGCGCGCTACGATTTGGCTCGATTTGGGGCCGAGGTCTTCCGCCCATCTCCACGCCAGGCCGACCTGATGATCATCTCCGGGACGGTGACCAAGAAGATGGCGCCGCAAGTGGTACGGCTTTATAACCAGATGGCGGAGCCGAAGTACGTGATCGCCATGGGCGCATGCGCCATCAGCGGCGGCCCGTTCAAGCAAGGCTACAACGTGCTGAAGGGGATTGATCGGTACATTCCCGTGGACGTGCACATCCCTGGCTGCCCGCCGCGGCCGGAGGCTCTGTTGCATGCCTTCATGACGCTGCAAAAGAAGATCGATGGGCAATCGCTGACGGGAGAGAATCGTCCCCGGCACCTTGATGCGGCGGCACAGGGCGAGTTTCCGGTTCCGGTGCAGGGCGAGCACGATCTCGAGCCGACGTCGAATCCGGGTGTCTGGCCCGTGCCGATCACCATCCGTTAAATCTGGGTGGGTGATTGCTAGCCCGTGATTTGGATCACGGACCGGTGATGGCTGGACGAGAAAAGCTGAGGAGCCTGAGGGAAGAGATTGAAGACGGTAGAGGAGATCAAGGCGGCAATCGGCGCGGCCGTGCCCGGCGCGATGGTGGAGATTGTGCCCAACCCGAGCGTCAGCGGTCAGCACTCGCTGCGTCTCTATCCTGAGCACGCGGTCGAGGTGGCGACATTTCTGCGGGATGATGCCGATCTGGCGCTAGATTTCCTGTCCAATGCTACGGGGGTAGACTGGCCGGACAAGGAAGTCTCAGAAAAAGCGAAGGTGCAGCGCACGGTGACCAAGACTGTTGAGGGCGTTGAGCAGCAGCTTGAGGAGATGGTGGAGGAGACGCAAAAGCGCGTTGTGCCGGGGTGTTTAGAAGCGGTATACCACCTCTTTTCGGTGGCCAGGGGACACGGGCCGGTGGTGATCCGGATGAAGACGGTGAATCGAACCGACAGGGTACATTTGCCTTCGCTAACGCCAGTGTGGCGCTCGGCCGAGTTCCAAGAGCGGGAGATATTCGACTTGTTCGGCATTGTGTTCACCGGGCATCCAGATCTTCGCCGTCTGCTGATGTGGGACGAGTTCAAAGATCACCCGATGCGGCGCGATTACGTGGAGCCGGATGATTTTGAATACGAGCCTACGGCGCACGACGAAGTGCTGAAGCGCGCCCAGGAGCACCAGGAACGAGAGAAGGCAAAGCTGGAGGGCGCAAGCGTATGAGCACCTCCGGATTCGTTCAGGAAAAGGAAAAGCCTCCCGGCTGGAATCGCCCGCCGCACATTGAGCCCGACGGCGAAGGGGAGTTGCTGGAAATAGCTATGGGGCCGCATCACCCCTCCACGCATGGCGTTTTCCGCATGGATGTGGCGCTCGATGGAGAGCGGGTGATCAGGCTCAAGCCGGTCTTCGGATACCTGCATCGCAATCACGAAAAGATTGCGGAAGGGTCGAGCTATCTGGCTTCCATGCCGTTCACCGACCGGCTGGACTACATGTGTCCGCTGACCAACAACTGGGCGTATGCGCTTGCTGTGGAGAAGCTGGTGGGCCAGGAAGTTCCAGAGCGCGCCGAGTATCTGCGTGTCATCCTGGGCGAACTCACGCGCATCGTCAATCATGCTTCGGCGGTTGGATTTCTTATCCAGGAGATGGGCGCGAGCGGCACGCCGCTCATGTATGCCTTCAAGCAGCGGGAGAAGATTCTCGATCTGTTCGAGGCGCTGACCGGGGCGCGCATGATGGTCAACTACATGCGCTTCGGCGGCTGCCGCGTGGATGCGACGCCAGCCTGGCTTGACGCGGTGCGCAAAGTTGTTGCCGATTTGCCCAAGTTTGCGGACGAGTACGAACGGCTGCTCACAAGCAATGAGATTCTAATGGCGCGAACCCAGGGAGTGGGCATTCTGCGGCCGGAGTTAGCCGTGAATGCCGGCGTGAGCGGGCCGATGCTGCGCGCGTCTGGCGTCAACTACGACATTCGCAAGGTGGACAAATACGGCATCTATGACCGTTTCAAGTTCCGCGTGCCGCTGGGCGATCATGGGGACATATTCGACCGCTTCATGATTCGGCTACTAGAGATGCGCGAGTCCTTCGGCATTCTGGAGCAGGCATTGAAGGACATTCCCGGCGGCCCGGTGATGGATCCCAAGGCCAAGCTGCGCGGCTTTCGGCCCAAGCCCGGCGAGGCATATGGGCGCATCGAAGCGCCGAAGGGCGAGCTGGGATTCTATCTCATCAGCGACGGCAGCCCCAACCCGTATCGTTATCGGATCCGGCCGCCGAGCCTGATCAATCTCACGGTGCTCGAAGACATGTGCCTGGGCAGCAACGTAGCCGACGTGGTGTTGATTTTCGGAAGCGTGGATATTGTGCTGGGAGAAGTGGATAGGTAATGCAGCTTCTAGCTATTAGCTTCTAGCTTTTAGCCGTTCCGTGCGAATAACGACGGCGTCGGCGGTATGAAGCAACATGCCGGGAGCGGGAGAGAAAAGCTGAAAGCTAGAAGCTGATAGCTAGCAGCTGTTTTTCGGAGGATTCATTGTTAGGCGAAGGCATACTGAAGGGTTTGGGCGAAACAGCACGAAACTTCGCGGGCAGTTTTGTGTCCGCGGACAGGCTGACGACCGTTCAATATCCGGAAGAACACGCGCCGGTAATCGAGGCAACGCGCGACTTTCCCTTCCTTGTCTACGACGGGACGGATTGGGAGGCCGGACTGCGCTGCGTGGCCTGCCAGATCTGCGAGAAGGAATGCCCGCCGAAGTGCATTTATATTGTGAAGAGCACCGACAAGAAGCCGGACGCCTTGGGCAAGCCGCAGATTTATCCCACACGCTTCGACATCGATATTTCCGTTTGCATGAGTTGCCAGATATGTGTGGAAGTCTGCCCGTTTGAAGCCATCAAGATGGACAACGAGTTTGAGCTGAGCACGACAGATCGCTTTGGCGAGTTGCTCTACGATCGCGAGAAGCTGGCTAAGTCGAATGAGTATTACCACAAGATTCATCCCACCGAAGCGGCCGAAGTAGATGCGCGGCTGGCGGAGGAGAAGGCCAAAGCGGATGCAAAAGCCAAGGCCGCGGCCGCGGCGGCTGCAGCCAAAGCGGCTGCGTCGGCTGTTGCGCTCAAACCTGCGGCGCTTGCGGCTGCTGGCGCGACGCCGGCGGTCGAAGCCAAAGACGCGGAGGAAAAGAAGGGATGATCGAGAAAGCAGATCAAATCTTCGTCATCCTCGCGCACTGGTTGGTCGGCTTTCTGCCTGCATGGCTGCAGTCGGCAGCCATGGTTCTGCTGTGCGTGATCGGCATCATTGTGACCTTTCCGGCGCTGTTTGCAATCACGGTTCTGCTGGAACGCAAGGGACTAGGCCGCATGCAGAATCGCTATGGTCCCAACCGCGTAGGCCCGTACGGCATCTTTCAGCCCGTGGCCGATGGACTCAAGTCCCTTACCAAGGAAGATATTGTCCCGTTCAGCGCTGACGCCGCGGTGCATTTTCTTGCCCCCGTGTTTCTCGTCGTGGTGGTGTTCATGGGCTATGCCGTGCTGCCCATCGGGCGCAACATGACGCTGGTCAATATGGATGCTGGTCTCTTGTTTTTCTTTGCCGTTGGAGCTTCTTCGGAGTTGAGCGTGTTCATGGCCGGTTGGTCGAGCCGCAACAAATACTCGCTGCTGGGCGCGATGCGCGCCGTGGCGCAGATGATCAGCTACGAGGTGCCACTGCTGATGTCGAGCGTGGCCGTGGTCATGATTACCGGTTCGCTATCGCTGGGCAAGATTGTCGATGCGCAGAACCAATACACCTATGGCATGCCGCACTGGTATATTTTTACGCCGTGGGGATTTGCGTCGTTCATCCTCTTCGCCATTGCGGCAACCGCGGAAACGAACCGATCTCCATTCGATCTGCCCGAAGGTGAATCGGAGTTAGTCGCCGGTTACTTCACCGAATATTCCGGATTCAAGTTTGCTCTGTTCTTTCTCGGTGAGTATGTAGGCATGATGGGCATTTCGGGCCTGGGCGCGACGCTGTTTTTGGGCGGCTATTCGGCGCCGCTGCAAGTTTTGGGGTTTGTGCCGTCTTGGCTCTGGTTTTTTGCCAAGGTAATGCTGTCGATGTGCGTATTTATCTGGGTGCGTGGAACGCTGCCGCGCCTGCGCCAGGACCAGCTGATGAACTTTGCCTGGAAGTTTGTGCTGCCGCTGACGCTCTTGAATCTTGTTGTGGCAGGGATTTGGCGATTTATGGGCGATGGATGGCTGCGCTGGGTGGTGTGTTCGGCAATTCTGCTGGTGGCGTATGCGCTGATGGGCAGGTCGGGAATGCGCCAGGAGCGCTTCGGGCCGAGGAGTTACCGCTATGCGGAGTAAGTGGGACGGGAGCAACAGGTGAGTTTCGTCTTTTACATCCTTGCCGGTCTGTCGGTCGCCGGCGCATTGGCAGCCGTCCTGTTAAAGAATACTGTCCACTGCGCATTGGCGCTGACGGTGGCCTTTGCTGGCCTCGCGTTGCTGTTCCTTGAACTCGACGCGCAGTTTGCCGGCTTCGCGCAGATACTCATCTACATCGGCGCTGTGGCTATTCTGGTGGTGTTTGCCATTCTCTTGACGCGCGGTTCGGAGACGCCGAAGGACGGTGTATACAGCAGAAACCCGCTGATTGGCCTGGTCATGGCGGCGGGGATTTTCGCGGTGATCGGCTGGGCGGTTCTGAACAGCGCGTGGGCCTTGCCACATGAAACAGCCAGGCCGCAAGTTACGGTCATGGATATTGGCAATGCGCTCATGGGACGCTACGTGCTGCCGCTGGAGATTGTGGCGCTGCTTCTGACTGCGGCTCTGATTGGCGCGGTAATTGTGGCCATGCACGAGAAGGCGAGGCCGCGATGAATCTCTCTTTGAATCCGCTGACCGGATATTTGCTCGTTGCCGCTCTGCTGTTTGCCATTGGCCTTGCCGGCGCGCTTACGCGGCGCAACGCCATCCTGGTGCTGATCGGGATTGAGCTGATGCTGAATGCGGCGAATCTGAACCTGATCGCCTTCTGGCGTTACGGGCCGCATCCCGAGGCGCTGACGGGAATGATGTTCGCTATCTTTTCGATCGCCGTGGCGGCGGCCGAGGCCGCAGTGGGACTGGGGCTGGTCATCTCCATCCATCGCCATGCGCACACTACAGATCTGGACGCGATGAACAGGATGAAGGGGTGAAAGGTTGATGCAAGAAGCAATTTCATTCACCCCGCAAGTGGGCGCCTCCCAGATCACGAACATATTGTGGCTGATCCCTGCATTGCCAATCTTAGCCTCGGGTGTAATCGCTTTGCTCAAACAGCCGCGGCGCAAGATTGCATCTGCGCTGGCCATCGGCTCGCTTGGAGTTTCGCTGCTGCTGGCGTTGATTGCGTTTGCGCATGTGCTCTCCGGATGGGTGCATGGGATGGCGGTGCGCGAGACCTCTAACTTCACCTGGTTTCAGTTTGGTACGACCAATGTGGATCTGGGCTGGGTGCTCGACCCGCTGTCCGCCGTGATGCTGGTGATGGTCACGTTTGTCGGGCTGCTTATCTTCATCTATTCCACCGGCTACATGGCCCACGACGAGAATTACACCCGCTTCTTCTGCTTTCTCAGCTTGTTTGCTGGAGCTATGCTGGGTGTGGTGATTGCGAATAGTCTGCTCTTACTCTTCATGTGCTGGGAGTTAGTCGGACTTACCTCGTACTTATTAATTGGCTTCTGGTATTTAAAGCCCTCGGCGGCGGCTGCGGCAAAGAAGGCCTTCCTCACCACGCGCGTTGGAGATGTGTTCTTTTTGCTTGGAATTGTCTGGCTCTTCAGCGAGACCGGGACACTGTTGTTCTATAACCATGGCGCAGGTTCGATAGAGATTCGTACGCTGCTGGGATTGCTGACGGAGCGGTCGGCGTTTGGGCTCTCCGCTGCGGGAGCGATCGGCCTCTTGATCTTTGCCGGCGCGGCGGGCAAGAGCGGACAGTTCCCGTTGCATGTCTGGCTGCCTGATGCGATGGAGGGCCCCACGCCTGTTTCGGCCCTTATTCACGCGGCGACCATGGTGGCGGCAGGAGTTTACTTGATCGCCCGCGTCTATCCGCTGATGCATGCGGGAGCGCTTGCCGGAAGCACCAGAACGGCGCTCACCGTGGTCACCTGGGTGGGAGCCTTCACGGCGGTGTTTGCGGCATTGATTGCCGTTGCGCAAAACGACATCAAGCGCATCCTCGCCTACTCGACGGTTTCGCAGCTTGGCTACATGATGGCCGGCCTGGGCATGGGCGGCGTAGCGGTGGGCATGTTCCACCTTATAACTCATGCCTTCTTCAAGGCGCTGTTGTTCATGG
The DNA here is from genome assembly GCA_049513795.1 of Occallatibacter sp. Classification (GTDB taxonomy): domain Bacteria; phylum Acidobacteriota; class Terriglobia; order Terriglobales; family Acidobacteriaceae; genus Telmatobacter. The sequence continues at coordinate 10,023 of JBEKVS010000043.1, forward strand.
GCGCCGGCTCGGTGATTCACGGCTGCCATGAAGAGCAGGACATTCGCAAGATGGGTGGGCTCAAGTCCGATATGCCGATCACTTTTCTGACTTACATGATCGGCATGCTGGCGCTGTGCGGATTTCCGTTGTTGTTCTCCGGATTCTGGAGCAAGGACGGCATTCTGGAGGCCGCGCAGCACTTCAGCGTGAGCAAAGTGCCGTTTTACATGCTTGTGTTTGGCGCGCTGCTGACCGCTTTCTATATGACGCGGCAAGTGAGTTACGTCTTCTTCGGCAGGAATCGCGGCGAGAAGCACGCGCACGAGAGCCCAAGCTCGATGACTGCGCCACTGGCGATTCTGGCGTTTTTTGCGATTGCGCTGGGAGCGATCGGCACGCCGGCGTGGCCATGGTTTCGCGCTTTCATCGACGGACGGGCCGCGGCTCTTGGATGGAGCGGTTTCAGCGAGCCAGGTCTGATCGCGTTGATGGGAACATCGTCCATCGTTGTCTTCATTGGCCTTGGCCTGGGGTGGTGGCTTTACGGCTCTAACTCGCCTGCGCCCGATGAGCCCGACGTGCTGGAAGCGGCCGCGCCTATGCCATGGGCGTGGCTGCGCAACCGGCTCTATATCGACGAGCTCTATGCGGCCACGGTGATTGCGTTTTATGCCTGGTGGGCGCGGGTTGCCGAATGGCTAGACCGGCGTTTGTGGGGCGGCATGGTGGCCGCGGTCGCATGGGCGTTCGGATTGTGGGCGCAGTTGAATCGTTTTCTGGACGCCAACGTCGTCGACGGCAGCTTTGACAAGGGCTGTGAAGAGTTATCGACCAGCGGTGGACTGTTGTCGCGTGTGCAATCGGGTCGTGTGCAGACCTATTTGCGGCTGCTGGCCTTGGCCGTGGTGGTGCTTGCAGCGCTGCTGTTCTGGAGCGCACGGGCATGAGCGGAATTCCCTTATTGACGCTGCTGATTCTGATCCCGCTTGTCGGCGCTGGCGTCGCGCTCATCTCGGGCAGACATGCGCGCGGCGTGGCTATTCTCACCACCGGCGCAAGCCTCGCGCTGGCCCTCTTCATCTGGATGAACCTGCCGGCCGATGGCTCCATCGGCCTTGTTGAGCAGGCGAACTGGGCGCCGTCCTTAGGAATTGAATATCACCTGGGAGTAGATGGTCTGGGCGCGTTGATGCTGGTGTTGTCCGCGATTGTGACGTTGATGTCCGTCGACGCGGCGCACCGGGTGCATCATCAGCCGGGGCTCTACTTCGGCCTGGTGCTCACGCTTGAGTCGGGACTTTTCGGGTCATTCACCGCGTTGAATTTCTTCCACTGGTTTTTGTTTTGGGAGCTGAGCCTAATTCCCGCGTTCTTCCTGATCAAGCTTTGGGGCGGCGCGCGTCGTGGGCCTGCCGCTACGCAATTTTTCGTGTACACCATGGCGGGCAGCGTGGCCTTGCTGGTGTCGTTTCTCGCCGTATTTCTATCCACCGGCAGCATGGACTTCACGCACTTGACGCAGCTGGCTTCAACGGGTCAGTTGGAGCAGATGGTGACAATGCATCTTGGGCCTGTGATGATGTGGCTCGCTGTCGGCGTGCTGGCTGGCTTTGCGGTGAAAGTGCCGATGATTCCGTTCCACACATGGCTGCCCGCGGCCTATGCCGAAGCGCCGTCGCCCGTGACCATGCTGCTGACAGGCGCTATGTCGAAGATGGGTGTGTATGGATTGCTGCGTATTGCGATTCCGCTTTTCGGCCACCAGATTGCGCAGATACGTACGCCCCTGCTGGTGCTGGCCGTGGCGACGGTGGTGATGGGTGCCTGGGCCGCGGCGGCGCAGAAGGATCTGAAGCGCGTCTTCGCGTACTCGTCGGTAAATCACCTGGGCTATTGTTTGCTGGGCATCTTTGCGCTGGCGGTTCCAGCGTCGCCGTTGGATGCGGGCCAGTGGGCTAGCCAGGCTGCGGCGCTCAATGGCGTGATTCTGCAGATGTTCAACCACGGCGTGACTGCGGCGGCGCTTTTCTGGTTTATTGCCATCCTGCAACAGCGGACAGGCGGCCATCGCGGCATCGATGACTTTGGCGGCCTGCGCAAACCGGCGCCGGTGCTCGCGGGGCTGATGGGGATTGCTCTATTCAGCTCGCTCGGCCTTCCCGGACTGAATGGATTTGTGGGCGAGTTTCTCATCTTCCGCGGCGTGTTTTCGCTTGCGTGGGTGGCTTCCGCGGTTTCGATTCTTGGCTTGCTGGTAACGGCTGCGGTGATCCTTACCGTCGTCCAGAAAGTGTTCACCGGGCAGGTGCCGGAACACTGCACTGGATTCGCGGATTTGCATACCGGCGAACGCCTGGCCTTGGCGCCGCTGATTGGGCTGATGCTGCTGATTGGCATTTTGCCGCAACTGGTTGTGGACAGCGTGAACCCCACGGTTCAATACATGCTTGCGCACTGGAGATTTTGATGCTGGCCTGGACAATCTATCTCTCCTTTGCCGGGGCACTCGTTGAGGCTCTGCTGCCGAAGGGCAAAGCCACTTACGCGCGCTGCATTGCGCTGGCGGTTGCCATTGCCGGCCTGGTGCTGGCGGTGAGTGGATTCGTCTTTGGCTTGGGCCGCGGGCGTGTGGTGCTGGTCGATGTAGCGTGGATTCCTTCGATGGGGATTCACTACCTTCTGGCGGCCGATGGCATTAGCCGCGTGCTCGTCTTGCTTACCGGCCTCGCGGCGGTCGCGGGGGTTTTGTTTAGCTGGAACATTGAGTTGCGTACCAATGAGTTCTTTGCCTTTTTCCTGGCACTGATCGGAGGCGTGTACGGAGTTTTTCTCAGCTTCGATTTGTTCCTGCTTTTTGTGTTTTACGAAATCGCCATCGTTCCCAAGTATTTTCTGATTGCAATTTGGGGATCGACGCGCCGGGAGTACGCGGCCATGAAGCTGGCGCTTTACTCCTTTGTGGGCTCGGCGATGGTGCTGATTGGGTTGCTTGGCGCTTATGCCGCATCGGGAAGCCATTCCACAGGAATTGTTGCGCTGGCACATGCGAATCTTCCAGTCAGCCTGCAGATGTGGGCGTTCCCGCTGACATTTGTGGGTTTCGGGATTCTGGCCGGCCTGTGGCCGTTTCACACCTGGGCGCCGACCGGTCACGTGGCCGCGCCTACCGCCGCGTCCATGCTGCTGGCTGGCGTGGTGATGAAACTCGGGGCTTATGGGTGCCTGCGTGTGGCCATTGGCCTCTTTCCTCATGGCCTCGATCCGTGGGGATTTTCGATCATCGGCTTCGGATCGTGGCGCGATATCTTCGCGGTTTTGGCTGTTATCGGCATCGTATATGGCGCGCTGGTGGCATTGGCGCAGACCGACTTCAAGTTTGTCATCGGCTACTCCAGCGTGAGCCACATGGGGTTTGTGCTGCTCGGTCTGGTCACGCTCAACCAGATTGGCGTCACCGGCGCTGTATTGCAGATGTTTTCGCATGGCGTGATCGCGGGACTGCTGTTTGCGATTGTCGGCCGCATCGTCTACGAGCGAACACATACGCGACAGCTCGCGGAGCTTGAAAGGATGCACTTATCCAAGCGCATGCCATTTGCCGCTGCGGCATTTGTAATTGCGGGCATGGCGTCGATGGGGCTTCCGGGCTTTTCCGGATTTGTCGCTGAACTGCAAGTGCTTGTGGGCGCGTGGACCGCTCGGCCGTGGTGGACGCTGGCCGCTGGAGTGGGCATCGTTGTGGGTGTCGCGTATACGTGGCGGGCGCTGCAAAAAGCGTTTTTCAGCGATGCTCCGCAAACGGCCCATGGTATCGAGCACGAGCACGCACACCCCTTCGCCGCCATTACGTGGCCGGAAGTTACTGGCGTCGTCCTGTTGGCGGGAGTGAGCCTGGTGGTGGGCCTTTACCCGAAAATTCTCCTCGATGCCATCGAGCCGGCTGTGAAATCGCTTCTGACAGGCATCGGGCAATGAACGTTCGCGGGCTAAGACCGACGCGATGTAGTTTCGAAATCTTTTTTAGTGGTGAATAAGAGCTATGGCGAAGCGTGAATTCCAAACCGAAGTCAATCAGTTGCTGCAACTCATCATTCATTCGCTCTATTCTCATCCGGAGATATTCCTTCGCGAGCTTGTCTCGAACTCCTCCGATGCGTTGGACAAACTGCGCCACATGACGCTTGTCGACGATGCGTTCAAGTCGCTGCCCTTTGATCCGCGTATCGACCTGGAACTCGATGAAGAAATGAAGACACTCACCATCGCCGACACGGGGATCGGCATGAACGAGGAAGATCTGGTCTCGCACCTGGGCACCATCGCGCGATCGGGGACGAAGAACTTTCTTGCCCAGCTTTCCGGAGACGCTAAGAAGGATTCCAACCTGATCGGGCAGTTTGGCGTGGGATTCTACAGTGCCTTCATGGTGGCCGACCGTATTGAAGTAGTGTCGCGCAAGGCGGGTGAAGAACTGGCATGGCGCTGGATCAGCGATGGCAGCAGCGGATTTGAGATTGAGCCTGCTGAGCGACTCGTTGCTGGAACAACCGTGTTGCTCCATTTCAACGAGGAAGGGAAGCAGTACGCCAATGGCTGGCGTCTGCAGGAGATCGTCAAGAAATATTCCAACCATATTGCCTTCCCGATCTTTCTTACCTACGACAAGAGCGAGTGGGACGAAAAGGAAAAGAAGTCGCTCAAGAAGCGCGTTACCGAGCAGGTAAATGCGGCGAGCGCCATGTGGCGACGGCCCAAGAGCGAACTGAGCGAAGAGGACTACAAGGAGCTATACAAATCCATTTCAGGCGATTGGGAGGATCCGCTGTTCTGGTTCCATACCAAGGCCGAGGGCAGCCTGGAATACACGACGCTCTTCTACGTGCCCGCCAAGGCGCCGCTCGATCTTTACCAGGCGGAGTACAAAGTCGGCGTGAAGCTCTATGTGAAGCGCGTCTTCATCATGGACGATTCGAAGGACCTGTTACCGCAATACCTTCGCTTCGTCCGCGGCATCATCGACAGCGAAGACCTGCCGCTGAATGTGAGTCGCGAGATTCTGCAGCAAAATCGCGTGGTGGCCAGCATTCGCACGGCGAGCGTGAAGAAGATTCTCTCCGAGTTGAAGCTCATTGTGGAGAACAAGCCGGAAGAATATTTGAAGTTCATCGGGCAATACAATCGGCCGCTGAAAGAAGGCTTGTATGGTGACTACGCCAACCGCGAGACGCTGCTGGAACTGATCCGATTCAAATCGACCAAGGTCGAAGGCCTGACCAGCCTGGCTGAAGTAAAGGCGCGCATGAAGGATGGGCAAAAGGGGATTTACTACATCACGGGTGGAGTGGAGTCTCTCTTGCGCACCTCGCCGCTGCTCGAGATTTACAAGAAGAAGGACATCGAGGTTTTGATTCTTGATGACGACGTCGATGAGATTGTTTTTGCGGGCATCGACAAATACGGGGAAATCGAACTCAAGGCGGTCAACAAGGCTTCGACCGGCGACGACCTGAAAGATGAAGCTGAGCCGGACAAGACCGAGACTCTCAAGCCGCTGCTCGAAAAGCTGAAGGCCACGCTGGGCGATCGCGTGAAGGATGTGCGCGTCTCGGTCCGTCTGGCTGACAGCCCATCGTGCATAGTCTCGGATGAAGAAGAGCCCTCGATGCAGATGCAGCAGATGATGCGCGCCATGGGACAGAAGGATTTTCCTGCCGTCAAGCCGACGCTTGAGATCAACCCGGATCATGAGATTGTGAAGAAACTGCTCAACCATCCGGCAGACGCGGTTGCCGAGGATGCAGCTTGGCTGCTGCTCGACCAGGCGCTCCTGATGGAAGGAGCGCCGCTGGAAAATCCGGCCGCGTTTGTGCAAAGGCTTAACCGGGTTCTGAGCCTGTCTATTTAGGCGCTTCGAGTTAGGGGCTTCGGGGTGACTTGCGAGATGCCGATTTGAAGGCCCGCTGGGAAGCGACACGTACCATGTTTGAAGTTGAGGAATTCGGATGAATTACTGGCTCCTTTTTCGCGTAACGCTGCCCGAGACCTTGCTGGAGATTGCGGCGCTGCTGGTGCTGGTAGTGGACCTGGGGTTGCTGCGCAAGGCTGTGCTCAAAGCGCGCCTGGCAGTTGCGGTCAGTCTTGGGGTGGTGGGATGCGGCGCGGCAATTTTCGCGGTGCGGTTTTCGGGCAATCAGTGGTTAAGCTATGGCAAAAATGACGAAGGTGCGTTGCTGGCTGCCGGCGGCTTCGTTTCTGTGGCGCAGGTTGGCATCCTGGTGCTCACGGCGCTCACGTTGCTACTGCTGTTCAACGCCAAATTCACCAGGCATGTGGGCGAATATGTTGCCGTGGTTCTGATGGCCGCGGCAGGCGGATTGCTGATCGCGGCGGCGCAGGATCTGCTGGTGATCTTTATCGGTCTGGAGTTGCTGAGCCTGGGACTTTACATTCTTACCGCCTTCGCCAAGAGTTCGGGCAACAGCGCTGAAGCGGCCATGAAGTATTACCTTTTCGGCGGCATGTCGGCGGCATTCCTGCTCTTCGGGTTCAGCTATTTTTATGGACTCACCGGCACCACTAGCTTGCAGTTGATTCAATACCGGATTACCCTGTTGGGCGCGAGCCCGCTGCTTTATGTGGCGTGGATCCTGGTGGTAGCGGGACTGGGATTCAAAGTCGCCGTTGTTCCGTTTCATCTTTGGGCGCCGGATGCTTATGAGGGTGCGCCGGCTCCGGCTGCCGCGTTCATCGCTTCGGTGTCCAAGGTGGCGAGTTTCGCTTTGCTCATCACGCTCGCCATGAATTGGTGGCTCCGGCCGGGCGGCGATATGGTCACCGCAGGCTATTCGCTCGAACAGATTCTGCGCGCCTATTACAAGGCTTGGCCTCCGCTGGGGAACGTCCTGCTGGTTGCTGCGGCGGCGTCGATGGTGCTGGGAAACCTGGCGGCGCTGGCGCAGACGAGCGTGCGCCGGTTGCTGGCCTACTCCGCCATCGCGCATGGGGGATACATTCTGCTCGGGCTGGCCGCGCATCCGATACTCACCGGGCAGGGAACCGCCATGGCCCTGAACGCCGGTTCCTTTTTTCCCGCCCTGCGAGCCATGGCGAGCGTGCTCTTCTATGTGCTCACGTACGCCTTGACTACGGTGGGCGCATTCGGCGCGGTGTCCGTGGTGGAGAATGCTGCAGGGAACGACAGGCTGGATGCGTTTCTCGGGCTGCGTAAGCGGAATCCTCTGCTCGCTGCGGTACTTCTGGTGCTTTTTCTTTCCCTGGCCGGCATTCCACCGCTGGTGGGATTCTGGGCCAAGTTCAACCTGTTTGCCGCCGTGCTCGGAGAGCACGCCGGTCGCGTTCCGTTTGCGCTGGTTTGCCTGGCCATCGCTATGAGCGCGGTGTCTCTCTACTACTACCTGCAGGTGCTCAAGCGGGCATATGTCATGCCGGGCCGGGATGAGAGCCCGATCAAAGTTCACCCAGTGACGATGGTGGTGCTGGTTGGGATCGCGGCAATCGTGGTACTGCTGGGGGTCTTCCCGGCCTTGCTCGGAGCTTGGATTCAGGGCTTCTAGCTGGATTGCAAACCTCACGTCCCCTTGGTAGCGGCTTCAATGGCGCCTTTTTCTTGAGGAGAGAAGCCCTGGATCTGGCTTCGATTTTGTCGCAAATGGCCGGTTTGTGTGTCACGATGTGGGCTGCAAGTTGATGAGTTTAAACGTTGTTGTCGCAAGAAAATCGCAAATCTTAACCAATTATTCATATTTGACACGCTAGGATCTCATTAACATCAGGTTAATACTGCGCGATTCGGGTGGTCCCTTCGGACGGAAAAATCATTCATCATCCCAAAAACTTCAAACGCTCAAAACAAATCATTTTGTGAGGCTCATATGAATCAGTCTTTGCGGAGGAGTGTCATCCGAGCCGGTCTGTTATCGATGACCGCGCTGATCTCTTCATTGCCCAGCCTGGGGCAACAAACACTTGGAGCGGTGAACGGCACCGTCCTCGACCCAGCCGGCGCTTCAGTGGCCGGCGCCACGGTTACGGCGACCAACGCGGCCATCAACGTAAGCGCGAAGACGACCACGCAATCGAGCGGATTCTTCCAGATATTCAATCTTCCCATCGGAACCTATGTGGTCGAAGTGAGCCACGAAGGTTTCGATACGACGCAGTTGAGTGGCATCGGCGTTCAGGAAGCGCATACCGTCACGGTGAACGTGAAGCTCAAGGTCGGCAAGGCATCTGAGTCCGTCGAGGTAACGGCGAACCCGATGCTCAACGCCACCGACACCACCATCGGCTACACACTGGATGCTTCCCAGATTGAACTCACGCCACTGGCCACGGGCAGCTTCACGCAACTGGCCATCCTCTCGCCAGGCGTGAGCGCCGAGCTGCTCGCCAACCTGGATTCAAATGCCGGTCTTGGCAATCAACCGATCTGGGCCAACGGACAGCGCGACACATCCAACACCTTCCAGCTGAACGGCGTGGATGCTACCAATTTGTTCAACGGCAAAAGCTCCAGCGGCTCGCCTTCGCAGCGTTACAACTTCGGCGTTGGTGAAACCAAATCGGTGGGTGGCGAATACGGAACCGGAACCTCGGTGTACGAATCGAACGGCAACAGTCTTCCCTCGCCACCGCCGGAGTTTATGCAGGAGTTGCGGGTCAACACGTCAATGTACGATGCTCAGCAAGGAGCTACCAGCGGTGCCCAGATTGACGCCAACACGGGAACCGGGACCAATAAGTGGCACGGCCAGATGTTCGGCTCATTCGCCAATAATTCTTTGAACGCTGCGCCCTTCTTTTTCAAACAGGAGTATCTGCTCGCCACACAAGGCATCGGCTCATTTCCCCAGTCGCTCGCCAACCCCGCTCTTCACCGCTGGACCTCGGGTGCGACCTATGGCGGACCGTTGATCAAGGACAAGCTGTTCCTGTTTGTGGCTTATCAGCATGGGTACAACTCCGATCAGGCTACGGGTCTGTCGCAGTTCAACGTTCCATCCGGGCTCACAGACGATCGCTCCACGACTGGCCTGGAAAATGCGCTTACCAGCTGGAATGAGGGAACTCCAGCTACCATCAGCATCAGCCCCATCGCATCGGCGATCATGAACGCCAAGCTCCCTAACGGCCAATACATGATTCCGTCGGCGCAGTCCAGTGCGCCCTATGCATACGGCGTCCCCAACGTCACCTTGCAAGGTACCTCGCAACTGACGACCGACCAGGCAGCAGCCTCCGTGGACTACGATTTGAGCAAGAAAGACAGGCTGTCTTTCAAGTACTACTACCAGAACGATCCGGTGAACAAACCCTACGGCCTGGCGCAGACGGGCGGGTTTCCTCTTACACAGGAGAATGGTTCGCAGGTGGGCGCACTGGATAACACGATCGCTCTGAGCCCGCGATTGAACTGGGAGCAGCGCGTGGGTTATGTGCGCATGTTCTCTAACAGCTACGACAATCAAACAGTCCTGCCGGATGCAAATCTGGGGCCGACATTCGGCATCGGCTCAGCCGATTCAACTGGGTTGTTTGCCGCTGGAATCATGCCTGGAATAGACATGCTGGAGTTTGCCACCAAGTTCTCCACCGATGCCCCATCGCTGAGCACCGGCCCCTACAGCACCGAAAGCACGACCATCAATACGGGCTACTTTCAGAATCGCCTGAATCCCTCGACGAACCTGATTCTTTCGCTGGGAAAGCACACGATTGTTGCCGGTGGCGGCTACAGCTACACACAGTTGAACATCGAAAACAATCGCAACGGCATCGTCAACCTGGAAACCAAGACCTTTGAGAGCTTTCTTCAGGGAAAATCGTACAAATCCAACGTGATTGACAGCATCGATCCTGAGACTAAGAAGAACAATGCAGATCGGTATTACCGGTCAAACGAAATCGAAGGCTATCTTCAGGACAAGTGGCAGCTGCTTTCCAACCTGAGCATTACGGCCGGAGTGCGCTATGACTACCACGGCGGCCTGACGGAAAAGTACGGCAACATGTTCAACTTCGATCCCTCACTCTATAGCGTCACCGGAACCAGCACCACTGGATTTACTGTGGGCAATACCGGCTTTGTGGTGGCGCCCAATAACAGGTACAGGAGCCAGGTGTCCCCATCGAACCTGGCCAGCAGTGATTCGACGTTGACCGGCCGGCAGTGGGGCATCTCTCCGCGTGTCGGCTTCGCCTGGGCTCCGGAGAGAAATCATGGCAACGTAGTCTTTCGCGGCGGCGCGGGCATTTACTACGACCGCGGCGAACTGTTCAGCTACCTGTCTCAACCCTATGGCGCGGCGGGCGGCGGCGGCGTATTCGGAGTCACGCAGTCCGCTCCGCTGGCCACGAATGTTGTTGGCGCCGGGAGCTCTCTTGCCAATCCGCTGGGCACGCCAAGCTACAACCAGCCAAGCGCCAACCCGGCATTCTTTACCAACGCGCTGCAGACTCAGCTCAACAACATGACCGGTACGGCGCACCCTCAGTTCGGCCCCAACTGTGGAGCGGTCGACAACCAGGAAGACTACACCGACTGCACGCCGACCATCGATTTCGGCGCTTACGGCAACAACAACGTGCTGCCGTACACCATCAACTACACGTTGGACATGCAGTGGCAGCCGCGCGGCGATCTGGCTATCGATATCGGCTACGTCGGCAATCGCGGACGCCATTCCGTTATCCCCGTCCCGTTCAACGAGCCCGGAATTGCGACCGCGCAAAACCCCATCTGGGGTGAGACATCCAGCTATGGCTGGCAGGTTCTCAATTCGAATGCGTTCGACGCCAGCGGCTACGACTACCTGGCCATTGCCGGCGAGCCATGGAACACCTACAGCGGCGGCAACATAGACTTCCGCGTTCCGTATGTCGGCTACAACTACAATGCGGCGCTTTTCAAGACGGTGGGCGTCTCCGCATACGATGCTTTGCAAACGCACCTGGAGAAGCGGCTCTCGCATAACCTTCAGGTTGGCGCAAGCTATACATGGAGCCACGCTCTCGACGAGCAAAGCGACATTGGCATCTTCTTCACCGGCGACAATCCCGATAAGCTGCGCGACTCATGGGCCTCTTCGGACTTCGATCGCACCAATGTCTTCAGCGCGAACTTCCAGGTAGTGGTTCCGGACGTTGCCAAGGCGCACTCTCTGCTGGCCTATGCGACCAACGGCTGGAACCTGACCGGACTAGCCGTCGCACAGAGCGGGCAGCCATATTCTCTCTACGAGTTTTATGGCGCTTCCGGCAGTATCTACGTGGGAAATTACCCCAACCTGATGAATCCTGTACTGGCGATCAAGGACCCTGCCAATCCCAAGTCTGCCTTCACGGGCAATAACGGAAGCGCTCGCGGGGCGGGCGGCAGCTATATCCCAACACTTGATCCCAGCCAGATTTCCATCAACTACCTTCAACCGGGCCAGAAGGGAATTCCGATTTCGACGGGGAACGATCCTCAGGACATCTACGAAACGGACTTTGCTCCTTCAGACCAGCGCAATCTCTTCCGCCAGGCATTTCAAAAGCGGCTGGATCTCTCCTTCCGCAAGAACTTTCAAATCACTGAGCGGGTTGGCTTGCTGTATGCATTCAACGTCTTCAATGTGTTCAACACGACCAGTCTGGACGTACCCCAGAACCAGACGCAGATTGCCCAAAGCGACGGCTGCTCGGCGTATGAAGAGACGCAGCAGTACGACAACTGCGCGCTGGGCTATCTCAACTATGGCCAGATTGCCACCAGCAACCTACCCGCTGACCAGGCATCCGCTCAGTCCAACATCTATGTGCTGCCCGTGGTCAACGGGTCAGGCAAGTCAACCACCGTTCCCACAACCCTGACTGCCGGCCAGGGAACCTGCACATCGTATGGATATGCCTCTTCGGCGGGATGCCCCAACAACGGCGCCACCTTCGGCTCCGTAACCGGGGTGATCGGGGGCGCGCGGGCCATTACGATGGGGATTCACATCAACTTTTAGATTGTCGCTCTTACACGACAGCCAATCGGGGCCCCAACGGGGCCCCGAAAGTTCTTGCAGACCGCATCGGCCGGTTGGGGCTGCTTGACGGGACCGGCATCGCCGGGGGCGGCCGCCAACCGCATCGGTCTGTCCGATAGGAAAAGATAAGGGAGCGGGATTCGATCAGGCTCAAAATCTCCGCATATTGATTACAAACGATCGATTCGCCGAAAGCTTGAGATCTGCTGTTGATAATATGAATTATTAATCGCATGCAGTCAAACAAAACAAAAAAAGATTCTGTTTTGGAAAACCCTATCCCCCAAATGGTGCAAAGAAACCTGTTGAAAACATGTGGACATTCCGATTAGAGTGAGCAGTACACGCCATTTGCACCACTAGTGTTGCTTCCTAGATATGTGTACGAGGTGTAACAGCCATGGTCTGTCCGAAGTGCCAATCTGAATCTCTCTCTGTCATTCCGGCGGAAGTGCGCCTTTACCGGAATACGCTGCGCACCATGAGTCATCCACCCATGACCCCCTCACCCGATGTTCGCGTCTGCCTTGATTGCGGATGGAGCGAGTTTTCGATTCCCGGCGCGTGGCTTTCCGCCGGGTGGTTGCGGTCGCTTCGGAAGCCTTTGGCGAGCGAAGTGGCGACCACTGAGCGCGTCCGTTCAGTCGCGTAGCTGGCAGCTTTCAGAACCGCCGCACGCACTTGAATCTGCAAGATGCGAGCGATACTTCAAGAAAAAGATCTGGCGAGCAAAGGCCTCCAGCCGAAGCTGGAGGCCTTTGCTTTTGCGCCGAACGCGCGTCTGCCTGGACGGCAAATCCTAAGAGGGTCCCGCGCGACGGGTCTTCGTCGCTGGGTGTTAGTACATGCCGTCCATGCCGCCGCCGTGGCCGCCGCCGGCCGGAGCTGCCTTCTGCTCCGGAATCTCGACAACCAATGCTTCGGTGGTGAGCAGCAGACCGGCGATCGAAGCTGCGTTCTGCAGCGCCGTGCGGGTTACCTTGGTGGGGTCGATGACGCCGGCCTTGACCAGGTCCTCGAAGACGCCGGTGAGCGCGTTGTAGCCGTAGTGCTGGTCAGACGACTCCAGGACCTTGGCTACGACGACCGCGCCTTCTTCGCCGGCATTGGCGACGATCTGACGGAGTGGCTCTTCGAGCGAGCGGCGAACGATCTGGGCGCCGATCTTCTCATCACCTTCCAGGGTAGCAATCAGCTTGTCGACCGCGGGGATGGCGCGAACGAGAGCTACGCCGCCTCCGGGGACGATGCCTTCCTCGACGGCCGCACGGGTTGCATGCAGGGCGTCTTCGACGCGAGCCTTCTTCTCCTTCAACTCGGTCTCCGTGGCTGCGCCAACCTTGATGATGGCCACGCCGCCGACCAGCTTGGCAAGGCGCTCCTGGAGCTTCTCCTTGTCGTAGTCCGAGGTGGTCTTCTCGATCTGTGCACGGATTTCTCTCACACGGCCCTCGATGTCACTGGATTTTCCTGCGCCGTCCACGATGGTCGTGTTGTCCTTGTCGATGGTGATGCGCTTGGCTTTGCCGAGGTCTTCGAGCTTCACGCCTTCCAGCTTGATGCCCAGATCTTCGGTGATGGCCTTGCCGCCGGTGAGGGTGGCAATGTCGCCGAGGATGGCCTTGCGGCGGTCGCCAAACCCGGGAGCCTTGACGGCCGCCACATTGAGAGTTCCGCGCAGCTTGTTGACCACCAGGGTCGCCAGCGCTTCGCCTTCGACATCTTCCGCGATGATCAGGAGGGGCTTGCCGCCGCGAGCAACCTGCTCCAACAACGGAAGAAGATCCTTCATGGCGCTGATCTTCTTTTCGTAGATCAGGATGTAGGGCTCGTCGAGGACGACTTCGAGGCGCTCGGCGTCGGTGACGAAGTAGGGGCTGAGGTATCCGCGATCGAACTGCATGCCGTCCACGGTCTCAAGGCCGGTGTGCATGGTCTTCGATTCTTCGATGGTAATGACCCCGTCCTTGCCGACAACCTTGACGGCATGGGCGATGATGTCACCAATCTCCTGATCGCCGTTGGCGGAGATAGCACCCACCTGGGCAACCGAACCCTCGTCGACGGGCTTGGAGAGCTTGCCGAGCGCGCCGCCTTCGGTCCACTTGCCGTCCTTGTCGCGGGTGCCGATGATGACGGTGACGGCCTTGTCGATGCCGCGCTTCAGGGCAGTCGGGTTGGCTCCAGCAGCAACAGTCTTGACGCCTTCCTTGAAGATGGACTGGGCGAGAACGGTTGCGGTGGTGGTGCCGTCGCCGGCCACGTCCGAGGTCTTGGAGGCGACTTCGCGAACCAGTTGTGCGCCGACATTCTCAAGCGGGTCCTTGAGGTCGATTTCCTTGGCGACTGTTACGCCGTCCTTGGTGATGGTGGGGGAGCCGAACTTCTTCTCGATTACGACGTTGCGGCCCTTGGGGCCAAGCGTTGCCTTGACGGCGTCCGCGAGGACGTTGACACCGCGCAGAATCGCCTGACGGGAATCTTCACCGTGCAGAATTTGCTTTGCCATTTTTGTAAATCTCCTATTCAGTTTTCAGCCTTCAGCTTTCAGCTGTCAGCTATCAGTTGTCTTGGGTCAGTTATCAGAGTGGG